>CBFGUT010000242.1:0-5257 GCA_965652265.1 uncultured Cellvibrionaceae bacterium
TGTGCTGCAGGATGGAAAGAGAGAATGGGCCTTTCACCCCAAAACGGCCCCAGTTGTCAATCAGGCGAAACATGAGCACGAATGTTTGTGGCCAGAAACATCCTTTTACCCTCAAGATCCAAATGATTATGCTCCTCATACACCGACTGAGCCAAAATGGAAAACGATCATAAACCAAGAAATTAAAAGAGAGCCGGCACGCTATCACTGCGTTCTTTGTCGTGTCGAGTGGACACATGATTTCAGCCGCACACCCAGTTGCCCAAAGTGCCAAAACCATCTATATGCACGGGAATTAAGTTAGCGGTATTTTTTGGATGGCGCGGTACTTATCCAACCTACCCGGTTGCTGGATGCTGTGAAAAGCCACCGCCACTAGAGGGGCAATATTGTGTTTTGAATTCCCCCCATGTGTGGAGGCTCTGGAAATATCGAAGTGAAACTTTTGAGTGATTATCAAGCTTAGGCCGTTCTCTGCGGGTCATGCCCGGCCTTCCCCACATGCGTGGGGGAGCCGGCTTGTGGTTATCGTTAATACACAGACAACGGCACTGATTAACCTGGGTGCAAATATCTGGGACCAGCACCGGCCCTCGACTTTGGCTCCTGCGTCGCTCTCGGCCTCCGTTCCCGACTCGGCTCTACCACCTACTTCCTGTAGGCGTACCTCTTGCATCCCTGCAGCCGTCCCCCGCTTGCGAGGGAAAGAGCTAAGTTTTTGCGGTTAGGAGGAAATGATAAGCTCGAATATCCTCCCGCCACAGGGAACTTTTCACCCATCCCTCTCAGAGCATTCAGCCTCAGACATCAGACATCAGACATCAGACATCAGACGTTCCCTCAACTCACCTCTTCCTCGCTCCCGGCCATACCCAGCTCCTTGAGCTTGCGCGTCAGGGTGTTGCGGCCCCAGCCCAGCAGGTTGGCGGCGTCGCGTTTGCGGCCGGCAGTGTATTTGAGGGCGGTTTCGATCAGCGCACGCTCGAAGGTGGGCACGGCCTCACCGAGCAACTGGTGATGCCCGCGCGCCAGTGCCTGGTCGGCCCAGTGGCGCAGTGCTTTCTCCCAGTCGTCGGCGGGGGTATTGCTCTCCTTGTTCTCCAGCAATTCCGGCGGCAGATCTTCCACGTGCACTTCGCGGCCGGAGGCCATCACGGTTATCCAGCGGCAGGTGTTTTCCAGTTGCCGTACGTTGCCCGGCCAGGGCAGGGAACACAAAAACTCCTCCGCCTCCGGCAGTAAAATTTTAGTGTCTACGTTCAGCTCGTCGGCGGCTTTTTGCAGGAAGAACTGCGCCAGTTTGGGAATATCCTCGCGGCGATGGGAGAGTTTGGGAATGTGGATGCGAATTACGTTAAGGCGGTGGAACAGGTCTTCACGAAAGCGGTTCTCCGTGACCAGCGTTTCCAGGTTCTGGTGGGTGGCGGCAATAATGCGCACATCCACTTTTACCGGCGTGTGCCCGCCCACGCGGTAGAACTCGCCGTCGGCCAGTACGCGCAACAGTCGGGTCTGGGTCTCGGCGGGCATATCGCCAATTTCATCCAGAAACAGGGTGCCGCCATTGGCCTGTTCAAAGCGCCCCTGGCGCTGGGTGGCGGCACCGGTAAAGGCGCCTTTCTCGTGGCCGAAGAGTTCCGACTCCATCAGGTCTTTGGGAATGGCCGCCATGTTCAGGGCGATAAAGGGCTCGTTGCGACGCGGGCTGTGCCGGTGCAGCGCGCGTGCCACCAGTTCCTTACCGGTGCCGGACTCGCCGTTGATTAATACGGTGATATTGGACTGCGACAGCCGACCGATAGCCCGGAAAACCTCCTGCATGGCCGGCGCTTCGCCGATAATTTCCGCATCCACTTCCAGCGGCGCACTGCCGGTACGCTCACTGCGCTGCTCCTCCGCGTGGGCCAGTGCACGCTGGGTGACCGCGACGGCTTCATCCACATCGAAGGGCTTGGGCAAATACTCGAAGGCGCCCCCCTGGTAGGCCGCCACGGCGCTGTCTAGGTCGGAGTGGGCGGTCATAATAATCACGGGGACGTCCGGGTGGTGACTGTGCAGGGTGGACAACAACCCCAGGCCATCCATACCGGGCATACGGATATCACTGACTACGGCGTCGGGCACTTCGCGCGACAGTTGACTCAGCGCCGCGTCACCGGTGTCGAAGGTGCGGGTTTCGATGTGCGCCTGCTGCAGGGCTTTTTCCAGTACCCAGCGAATGGAGCGGTCATCATCAATAATCCAGACTTGATTAGGCTTCTGCATGGCGATTTCTCACAGGTGAACAGTCCATGGGGAGGTAGAGCGAAAACCGGGTCTCGCCCGGCTCGCTGTGGCATTCGATAAATCCATTGTGTTGATGGATCAGGTGTTGGGAAATAGTCAGTCCCAGGCCCGTGCCATCGGCGCGGCCGGAGATCATGGGGTAAAAAATCTGCTCGACAATGGCGGTGGGAATCCCCGGGCCGTTGTCGATCACATCCAGGCAAATAACCAGCGGGTGGTGGAGCCGTCCAATAGTGAACTGGCGCCGCACCCGGGTGCGCAGGGTCAGGCTGGGGTTGGGGGTGTGGTTTTCCATCATCGCCTGCATGGCATTGCGGGCAATATTCAGCAGCGCCTGTATCAGCAGTTCCTTGTCGCCCTGCATATCGGGAATGCTGGGATCGTAGTCGCGCACAATACGCACGGCGCCGTTGCTCTCGGCGCGGATAATGGTGGCCACCCGCTCCAGCACCTCGTGAATATTCAGGGCGCTCAGTTGCGGCAACTGATTGGGGCCGAGCATGCGGTCCACCAGATTGCGCAGGCGGTCGGCCTCATCAATGATGATTCCAGTGTACTCCTGCAGGTCGCTGTCGGGCAGTTCGCGCGCCAGCAATTGCGCGGCACCGCGAATGCCGCCCAGGGGGTTCTTGATCTCGTGGGCCATGCCGCGAATCAGCTCGCGCGTGGTTTCCTGCGAGGAGGTGAGCATCTCCTCGCGACTGATGCGCAGCAGCCGGTCGATGGGCTGGATCTCCACCACCAGTCCTTCATTGTTGTTAAAGGGCGTAACGGTATAGTCCACGGTGATCTGGTCGCCGTTCAGCAGTTGCCACTCGGCGTGGCGCTTGGTGTAGTGGCCGGCGTGGGCGGCGGCGTGCTTGAGCTCACCTGGGGTATCGGCGGACTCGTGAAAATAGTGGGTAATAGGCTCGCCGCGGCAGCGGTCACTACTAATAGACAGCAGCGCCTCGGCGGCGGGATTCATATGGCGCAGGGCCAAATCGCCGTCGAGCAAAATGATGGCAGTGGTCAAACTGTCCAGCAGGGGTTTGTGGATATCGCGCGGTGTCACGGGTAAAAAATACTCCCTCTGCCGCCCGGGCAGGTGATCGTTGACAGTGCACTATGCAATAACCAAACCAAGTGACCCTGGCCCGAAAAACGGGCGCTGCCACCGAGGCAGCATAGTTCCAGAGATTATTGTTGCACAAAAACGGTGCATGCGCCCCGAAATGACGGTTCGAGGCGACGCTTTGTGGTGCGAGGATAGCGGTAAAACGGCGCGTCTGGAGGACTGTGGTTATTAGCGGATGGAGGCGCGGTGCACGAACACGGTCACCGACTCACTGGTGGATAACACCTCGCCCTCCTGGCTTTCCACTTTCACCACCAGGTTATGTGCACCGCGGATAATTTCGTGGATGGAGAAGTTGTTGACCGTCTCGCGTCCCAGCAACTCGCCGTCCATATAGTAGGCGAAGCGTGCGCCTTTTTTCAGTGGGTAATCGGTGCTGACGGCGATGATCAAATCGCGCTGTCCCGGCGGCACGGTGGTTTCCTGAGTAGGGCTGACAATGCGCACATTGTAGTCCGGGTGTTCACTGGCCGGATCTTCCTGGCGGGGCGAGCGGCGCTCCAGGTTTATCCGCTCGGTGGCGGGCATAGTGTTGGTCTCGCGCACCTGCACTTTCTCAGTGGTTTCGTCGGGCCGTGTGGGAATGGGGACATCGGAGTAGATGACATTGCCGTATTTGTCGGTGGTTTTATAGACCTCCTCTTCGGCAAGGCTGACACCGGCCGTACACAGTAACGCGAGCAGGGTGGCGGTTGTTCGGTAATTCATGGCGATTTCCTGTCTGGCCCGTGACACTATAGAGTTATCTTAGACAAAGAAAAAGGCCCCGCCGTTCCCGGCGGGGCCTTTTTAAGGTTCGCGTCAGCGAAGTGTGCGCAATTACACGCTGTAGTACATATCGAATTCCACCGGGTGCGGAGTCATCTGCAGACGCTGGATGTCTTCGCGCTTCAGAGCGATGTAAGAATCGATAAAGTCTTTGGAGAACACGCCACCGGCCTGCAGGAACTCGCAGTCGTCTTCCAGTGCGTTCAGTGCCATTTCCAGGCTGGAGCACACGGTGGGGATCTGCGCCTCTTCTTCCGGCGGCAGGTCGTACAGGTCCTTGGAGGCGGCTTCACCCGGGTGGATCTTGTTCTGTACGCCGTCAATACCGGCCATCAGCAGCGCGGCGAAGGCCAGGTAGGGGTTGGCGGTGGGGTCGGGGAAGCGGGTCTCGATACGCTTGGCTTTGGGGCTGGTCACAAACGGAATGCGAATAGACGCAGAGCGGTTGCGGGCAGAGTAGGCCAGCATAACGGGGGCTTCAAAGCCGGGTACCAGACGCTTGTAGGAGTTGGTAGAGGCATTACAGAAAGCGTTCAGGGCGCGGGCGTGCTTGATGATACCGCCGATGTAGAACAGGGCGGTTTCCGACAGGCCCGCGTAGTCGTCACCGGCAAACTGGTTGACGCCGTCTTTGGAGAAAGACTGGTGAACGTGC
The DNA here is from genome assembly GCA_965652265.1 of uncultured Cellvibrionaceae bacterium. GTDB lineage: Bacteria > Pseudomonadota > Gammaproteobacteria > Pseudomonadales > Cellvibrionaceae > Gilvimarinus. The sequence continues at coordinate 4,827 of CBFGUT010000242.1, forward strand.
ATACCGGAGCCGTTATCGCCGATCAGCGGCTTGGGCATAAAAGTGGCGGTTTTGCCGTAGGCGTGAGCCACATTGTGTACGCAGTACTTGAGGATCTGCACTTCGTCGGCTTTTTTCACCAGGGTGTTGGCGCCCACGCCGATCTCACACTGGCCGGCGGTGGCCACTTCGTGGTGATGCACTTCAATTTCCAGGCCCATGGCTTCCATGGCGTCACACATGGCGCCGCGGATGTCGTGCAGGGAATCAACCGGGGGCACCGGGAAGTAACCGCCCTTGACGCGCGGACGGTGGCCGGAGTTGCCCTCTTCGAATTCGTCGCCGGAGGACCAGGCGCCCTCTTCAGACTTGATGCGGTAGAAGGCACCGCCCATGGTGCTGTTCCAATGTACGCTGTCGAAGATAAAGAACTCGGGCTCCGGGCCAAACAG
>CBFGUT010000243.1:0-5251 GCA_965652265.1 uncultured Cellvibrionaceae bacterium
ACTTCCACCGGCGCCGTGCCCCGGTCGGCAAACCCCAATCGATAAGCGGCCGCGTAGCTCAAATCGATAATTCTACCACTGTGGAAGGGGCCGCGGTCATTGACACGCACCACAACCTGGCGATTATTGTCCAGGTTGGTCACCCGCACGTAGGAGGGAATCGGCAGGGTCTTGTGGGCGGCGGTCATGCCGTACATATCATAGATCTCGCCATTGGAGGTCTGGTGACCATGGAACTTCTTGCCATACCAACTGGCGTAACCCCGTTCCCGATAGTTGCTTTCATCCTCCAGCAGGTAATAGGTCTTGCCCAGCACCGTGTAGGGGTTTTTATTGCCCGCCAGGGTGCGCGGCTCATGGCGGGGTACGGCGTCGGGAATATTCGACAAATCCACATGGCCGTCGGGGCCACGATCCTGATCCAGGCTGTAGCGACTCGGTGGCTTGCTGGAACACGCGGCCAGCAGGCAAAGGACTGTCAATAAAGTAGGCCAGCTTTTGGTCACCGGTCATTCTCCGCTTGATGGCGGGCAAAGAGAGCCTGCGCCAGTTGATGTACTGCCAGTGCATACATGGGGCTGCGATTGTAGCGGGTAATCACATAGAAATTATTGAATCCCAACCAGTATTCAAGACCATCTTCCCCTTCCAGCTCAACAGCCATGGCCGGTTGCGACCAGTCCACCGATTCGATGGGCGCGAGCCCGAGATTTTGCCAGGCATCTATAGAGCGCAGGGGTTTGTTCAGGCTGTTGAGCTCCTTGTGGGTGAAACCCATCGCCGGACGTGCACGCATCACCACCTGTGCACCAGGCTGCCAGCCGTGGCGGGCAAAGTAATTGGCAACGCTGCCAATGGCATCGGTAGCATTATTCCAGATATCCGGTACCGAATCACCATCGAAATCCACCGCATAATGGCGATAGCTGGAAGGCATAAACTGCCCAAACCCCATAGCACCGGCATAGGAACCCGTGTGCGCGAGCGGGTCCTGTTGGTGTTCACGGGTCAATAGCAGATATTGTTCCAACTCACGGACAAAAAAGTCGGCGCGACGCGGGTAATCGAAGGCCAGCGTACTGAGAGCATCCATGACCCGGTAATTACCGGTAATTTTGCCGTACAGTGTTTCCACCCCGATGATGGCGACAATATACTCCGCCGGTACGCCATAGGTTTGTTCGGCGCGGGCCAAAGCCTCGGCGTTGTCACGCCAGAAATCGGCACCCCCTTCGATGCGATTATTCCGTAAAAAAATAGCGCGATACTCGGCCCAGGTTTTGGTTTTTTCCGCCGGCCGATTCATGGCATCAATAATGGCCTGCTTTTTTTCCACCTGGGTAAACAGTGCATTCAGTCCGGCTTGATCGAAGTCGTGTTCGGCCACCATGCGATCGATAAATGCCCGCACATTGGCTTGCCCACTGTAATCGGCGTTGGCCGACAGGGCGAGTAACAGCCCTGCCATAAACAGCACTTTCGTTTCCCACTGTTTTTTCATTAACGAATCACCTTGCGCGGCTCCGTGGCTATCGCCATTAAAATACCAAAACCCGCCAGTAGCGTCACCACGGCGGTGCCTCCCTGACTCACCAGTGGCAAGGGTACACCCACCACCGGTAGCAGACCCGAAACCATACCAATATTCACAAAAACATACACAAAGAATGTCATGGTGATCGCGGCGGCCAGCAGCCGGCCAAAGCTTTCCTGTGCCCGGGCCGCTATGACCAGACCGCGTAACAGAATCAACAGGTAGACCCCCAGCAGCGCCAGCACACCCATTAACCCAAACTCTTCCGCCAACACCGCGATAATAAAGTCCGTGTGCCCCTCCGGCAGAAAGTCCAGGTGCGACTGAGTCCCCTGCAGCCACCCCTTGCCCGACACGCCCCCGGAGCCAATGGCCGTCTTCGACTGGATAATATTCCAGCCGGCGCCGAGGCGGTCCGCATCGGGGTTGAGCAGTGTCAGAATGCGTTTCTTTTGATAATCGTGTAACACGAATTGCCACATGGGCCAACTGCCCACCACCAACAAGGTAAAAGCCGCCGCGATATATCGCCAGGACAGCCCCGCAAAGAACAGCACCACCAGCCCCGACGCGCACACCAGAATGGAGGTGCCCAAGTCCGGTTGCTTGACGATCAGCACCACCGGCAGAAAAATCAGCACCAGTGACCAGAACACGTGCTTGAATACCGGTGGCAGGTGTCGCTGCCCGAGGTAAGCCGCAATCAACACCGGCATGGCCAGTTTCATGATTTCCGCCGGCTGAAAACGAAAGCCCCCCACGCTCAGCCAGCGCTGCGCACCCTTGGCCCCCACGCCGTACACCAACACCAGTACCAACAGCAAGAGGGCGCCGCCATAGGCCCAGGGAGCCAGACGCTGCATCCAGTGTGGAGGTATCTGGGCCACGGTAAACATGACCCCCAGCCCCAACAATAAATAGACTCCCTGGCGCTTAACTGTGGCCAAGCTCTGCCCACTGGCGCTATAGAGCACCACCAGGCCGCCGATGATCACGATTAACAGCAGCAATAGCAGCAAAAGATCCACATGCAGGCGCCGCTGCAGACGATCGCGCTTGCGCAGGGCGTGGCCGGATTCGGGCAAACGGCGTAGAAAGTCCTGGGGCATCTCAGTGCTCCTCCGTCAGCAGCGCAGTATTATCCCGCCCCAACCAGTGGTCGAACGCCCGTCGCGCCACAGCGGCCGCCGCCGAGCTCGACTCGGCATTTTCCAGCAGCACGGCGACGGCAATCTGCGGGTCTTCCAGCGGCGCAAACCCCACAAACAGAGCGTGGTCACGGTGGCGCTCGTGCAAAGCTTCGGAATCGTATTTCTCTCCCTGGGCAATGGCCACCACCTGAGCGGTACCAGTCTTGCCCGCCATGCGGAATTCGGCATTGCGACCAATGCGCTGGGCCGTACCCCGCTGATTGTGCATGACAGCTTCCATGGCATCGATCACCGCTTGCATGTGAGCTTCATTAACCGTCACCCGATTTATAATTTCCGGCGTCAGAGGTCGATCGCCAACCCGTGCAGCCAAATGCGGCTTTACATGGACACCACCACTGGCCAGAGTGGCGGTCATCACCGCCAGCTGCAAGGGTGTGGCCAAAACATCACCCTGGCCAATGGCCACATTGAGACTGTCCCCCGGGAACCAGGGCAGCCCGCGGGCACTGCGTTTCCACTCGCGCGAAGGCCAGAGACCGCGCCGCTCACTGGGCAGGTCCACGCGTGTTAATTCACCCAGTCCGAACTGGGCGCCAAAGCTATGCATCAGATCGATTCCCATATTGAAACCGAGATCGTAAAAATACACATCGCAGGATTCGGTAATCGCCTGTTTGAGATCCACGGCCGGGCCATGCCCCTGTCGCTTCCAGTCACGGTAAAGTCGATCGTCATTGCGGAGCTGATAGTAACCGGGGTCGTAGACGGTGTCCTCAACAGTGACGATATCGTGGTGAAGACCACCCAGGCCGATGACGGGTTTGATCGTGGAACCCGGTGGATACTGCCCCTGTAAAAAGCGGTTGAACAGGGGCAGATCGAGGGACTGGTTGAGTTCGCGATAATCGCGAAAACTGATGCCAGTGACGAACAAATTAGCATCGAAACTGGGCGCGCTCACCGCCGCCAACACCCCGCCAGTGGGCACGTGAATAGCCACCACCGCCCCGCGCTGCTCCTCCAGCGCGGCCAGTGCCTCGCGCTGCAGAGCCACATCCAGATGCAATACCACGTCCTGGCCGGGCGTGGGATCATTGCGCTCCAACACCCGCAGCACCCGGCCCCGGGCGTTGGTCTCCACATGCTGGTAACCCACCTCCCCCAGCAGAAATGACTCGTAAAAACGCTCCAGGCCAATCTTGCCGATGGAGTGGGTGCCGCTGTAGCGCCGGTGTTGCTCTTCATCAAAACCGGCCAATTCGCGCTCGTTGATACGGCCCACATAACCCACCGAGTGGGCAAACAGATCGCCATGGGGGTAGTGACGCACCAGTTGCGCTTCCACTTCCACCCCATCCAGCCGGTATTCATTCACCGCCAGGCGGGCGATTTCCTCCTCAGTCAGTCCATAACGCAGGGGCACGGCATCAAAGGGACGACGACGTTGACGCAGTTGATCGTAGAATTTCTCGATATCCGTGGGCGTGATCGCCACCAGTTCCGAGAGAATGGCCAGGGTCTCGGCCAGATCGGGCACGCGCTCCTGAACCACTGACAGGGTGTAGCTGGGGCGGTTCTCCGCCAGCAGTTCGCCGTTGCGATCGTAGATCAGGCCACGAGTGGGGGGAATGGGCAGTACGTGGACGCGGTTGCGTTCGGAGAGGGTCGTGTAATCCTCGAAGTGTACCACCTGCAGGGTATAAAAGCGGTACACCAGGATTAACAGCAGTAAAATCACCATGGCGCCCGCCAACAGCGCCCGCCCCCAGAAGAGGCGCGCCTCGCGGTGATAATCTTTAAACTGTCGCGCCTCGGACATGGATCGTATCTTTTAATAATGCCGGCCGGGCTGGCCCGACCGCTTGGCTATTTATGGTACGGATGATTGTGCAATAGCGTCCAGGCGCGATATATCTGCTCCATTACCACCACCCGCACCAGAGGGTGCGGGAGGGTCAGTGCCGACAGTGACCAGCGCTGCCGGGCCGCCGCCAACACGGCGGGCGCCAGACCATCGGGACCGCCGATCGCCAGACTGATATTCTCGCCTTGCATTCGCCAGTCGGCCAGCTCACTGGCCAGTTGCTCAGTGCTCCAGCTTTTGCCTTTTACGTCCAGTGCCACCAGCCGGTCCTGCTTGCCTACAGCCGCCAGCATGGCATCTCCCTCTTTTTGAACCGCGCGGCCGATATCGGCATTCTTGCCGCGCGGTGCCAGCGGCAACTCCACCAGCTCCACGTCGATATCGCCGCGCGGCAGGCGCTTGGCGTATTCCTCAAAGCCGGTCTGTACCCACGCCGGCATGCGGGAACCTATGGCGATGATTTTCAGACGCATAACCTGTCAGGCTTAGTCCGCCGAGCGGCCTGCAGGTTCCACCGACCATAGCTTTTCCAGATCGTAGAAGGCGCGGGTTTCCGGCTGCATCACATGCACCAGAGTATCGCCAAAATCCACTAACACCCAGTCGCCCACCTCCATGCCCTCCACACCCAGCGGAGCCATTCCCTGCTTCTTGGCATTTTCTACAAGGTTGTTGGCGAGGGACTTTACATGGCGACTG
>CBFGUT010000244.1:0-5210 GCA_965652265.1 uncultured Cellvibrionaceae bacterium
TACAGTCGCAGATTGACCTGACTTTTGCCCGTTCTCTGCGCGCCATTCTGCGTCAGGACCCGGACATTATCATGATCGGTGAGATGCGCGACGGCGAGACGGCTCAGATTGCCGTGCAGTCGGCCCTGACCGGACACCTGGTACTTTCTACCCTTCACACCAATACCGCCGCCGGTGCCATTATCCGCCTGGAGGATATGGGCATTGAGCGCTATCTTATTACAAGCTCTGTCAACGGCGTGCTGGCACAGCGTCTGGTGCGCACCCTGTGCACTCACTGCAAGGTGGAGCAGCCCATTGCTCCCGCCGCTGCGGAGCGTGCAGGTCTTTCGCGTTTTATGACAAAAGGGCAGGCACACACTTATACCGCCACCGGTTGTGAGCACTGCAAGCAGACCGGCTATCGCGGCCGCACGGCTATTCACGAGCTGTTTGTGATGGACGGTGCCATGCACAGAGCCATCCAGAGCGGCTGCGATGCCACCGAGCTTCACGCCACTGCACGCCAGCGCGGTATGCTCACCCTCTATGAGGACGGTCTGCGCAAAGTTGCCGCCGGTACCACTTCCCTTGAGGAAGTGCTCCGCGTCACGCAGGACCAAAACGATACACCCGACGCGGAAGTGGCTTAACGGACCGATCGAGACAGGTTGCGTAGGTTGGGTAAGCTCCGCGCCACCCAACGACCTCCTGCCATCCCACACAATAATTGCTGAACGCTGAACGCTGAACGCTGAACGCTGAGCGCTGAACGCTGCATGCGAAAAGGTTTAAGGTCTGACGTCGGACGTATCAAGCACTGATCGCGGTGTAATACGATGCTCGCAGCACTGTATCGGTAATCGTCGATTCCAGAGTCGGTGATTCGATTGCTCCATATCTGCGTATGTAATAAAACAGCCGCTCAGTTGTCTATACACCCTATACAGGCACTCAACTCTGCAAGGTGGCCCTATGTTAATTAAACGCCCGACAGATATTCCCGCCAGTGAGATTACCCCCGAATCTGTATACCTGAACCGGCGCCGCTTTATGCGTTCACTGGCTGGGGCGGGAGCGCTGGCCACAATGCCTTTGGTTTGGGGGGCGCCGGCGTACCAGCAGGAGAGTAGTGACAAGGGACCCGCGTGGTTGCGGGCGCAGTTGGCGGAGACCAAGCCGGAGGAGACGCCACTGGCGGAGAAACTCACGCCCTTTGAGCATGTGACCCAATACAATAACTTCTATGAATTTGGCACAGGCAAGGAAGATCCCGCCCGGCACAGTGATGATTTCCAGCCCCACCCCTGGCAGGTGGAGATTGCGGGGCACGCGGCCAAGACGGGCACCTTTGATTTACAGGACCTGCTCAAAGGCCAGACTCTGGAGGAGCGGGTTTATCGTTTGCGCTGTGTGGAGGCCTGGTCCATGGTGATTCCCTGGATCGGCTTTGAACTGGGCAGTCTGCTCAAGCGCTTTGAGCCCACCAGCCGCGCCAGGTATGTGGCCTTTACCACCGTTTACGACCCCGAGACCATGCCCGGTCAGCGTGGGCGTTTTGGCAGTATCGACTGGCCCTATGTGGAAGGCCTGCGTATGGACGAAGCCATGCATCCGCTGACCATTCTCGCCGTGGGTCTCTATGGCAAAACACTGTTGAACCAGAATGGCGCGCCGCTGCGGTTGGTGGTTCCCTGGAAGTACGGCTTTAAGAGCATCAAGTCCATTGTCAAAATCGAGTTTACCGAAAACGAGCCACCCACCAGCTGGAATCTGAGCGCTCCCGGGGAGTATGGCTTTTACGCCAATGTTAACCCGCAGGTGGATCACCCGCGCTGGAGTCAGGCCACAGAGCGGCGCCTGCCCAGCGGCTTGTTCAGCCCCAATATTATCGATACCCGAATGTTTAATGGCTACGCCGATCAGGTGGCACACCTGTACAAGGGTATGGATTTGAAACGCCATTACTGATGGGCAAGGCGATCTTTAAATTGCCTGTGGGTTGGCGGCGCTTGTTGATTTTTATTCTGGGGCTGCTGCCGGCCCTGTGGCTCGTTTACCGAACCGCCACGGGCCAGTTGGGGGCGGATCCGGCTAAAACCATAGTATTGCTCACCGGTCAGTGGACCTTCTACGCACTGCTGATTACGCTTGCGGTGACGCCAGTGAAAAAATGGCTGGGCTGGCGCTGGCTGATGCCACACCGGCGCATGCTGGGCCTCTTCGCCCTGTTTTACGCCCTGCTGCATTTGAGCAGTTACCTGGTGTTTATCCTGGGCTGGAATTTTGCCCAACTGGGCGAGGATATGGTCAAGCGCCCCTATATTACTGTAGGGGCCCCGGCACTGTTGATACTGGTGGCGCTGGGAGTTACCTCCACCAAAGGTATGATGCGCACGCTGGATAAAAACTGGGTACGGCTCCACCGGCTGGTCTACCTGGCGGCCATACTCGCCTGGATACACGTCTTCTGGCAGGTACGAGCCAGCTATGCCGATGCGGTGTTGTTCGGGGTGCTGACGCTGGCGGTGTTGGTGCCGAGAGTGTGGGTATTTGCCGGACGGCTGAACGTGAAAAAGCGTCGGACGTCTGATGTCGGACGTCAGACGCAAAACGTCGATTGATGATTGTCTGCGATTGATGATTGTCTGGCGAGGAACGCAATAGTTTCTCCGATGTAAGGAGCGCCCATTTTTGCTAGCCAATGATCGTTTATGTCCAGCGCTTTCGCTTGCTTAGGAGCGGCGGGGGCCGTCACACTGATTCATCAGACATCAGACATCAGACATCAGACATCAGACATCAGACATCAGACATCAGACATTAACCAAATCGTTCACCGTTCACCGTCACTCGTCCCTTCTGCTTGTGCCAACGCCTGACGCTGTTGCACAAAATCCTGTTCGTAGCGCTGTGCCGCCTTGGCTACGGTGCCGCCGTGGCCGGTTTGCAGCCAGCGGCGAATGCGTCCGGCGTCTCCCAGGGGGGTGCGGGTGCCAAAGGAGTTGAGAAGTGCCATGGCCACGGGTTCGCCGTCAATCTCGGTGACCATCAACAGGCAGCGCCCCGCTTCGGTGAGATAGCCGGTCTTGGTCAAATCCACTTGCCAGCGGCTGCTGTGTACCAGCGGGTTGGTGTTACCGTAGTAAAGGGTGTAGCCGGGTTGGCGGAAATGTACGCTGTAGCGCCCACCCGTGCTGTATTTGCGCAGTGTGGGCAGGGCATAAGCGGCCCGAGCCAGTTTGACCAGGTCCTCGGCACTGGCGACATTCTCGTGGGACAGCCCCGAGGAATCCACGAACCGGGTTTGCATCATACCCAGCGCCAGGGCTTTGCGGTTCATGGCCTCGATAAAGGCATCATAGCCCTCGGGGTGATGGCGGGCCAGTAAATAGGCTGCATAGTTCTCAGATGACATCAGCGCGATACGCAACAGGTCTCCACGTCGAGCCTCAGAGCCGGGGCGAATACGCGAGAAGGCATTGGCGGCGGCGGGAAAGTGGCGCTCCTCCACTCGCAACCATTCATCCAGCGGCGCGCCCGACTCCAAGACTACCAGTGCCGTCATGAGTTTGGTGATCGAGGCGATAGGCATTACCCAATCCGCGCGTTTGCCATAGACCAGTTCTCCACTGTCCAGTGTTGCCACGGCCGCGCTGACAGAGGCCAGTTGCAGGCGGGCGGGATCGCGCGGTGGTGTCTGTGTTTCCGCCTGCGCGAAAGGCAAGAGCATTAGTAAGAAGATAATCACACTGGGAAGACGACACCAGGGCATAAGGTTTCTCCGTCGAATAAGCTGCCAAAAGGGTAACACACTCACCGGCACAATTCTGGTGAAGGGCGTCGTATCGCGCCTATAATGGAGACGGTTTAATACTCCATTAATAGCAGGAGCCTTTTATGTCGCGCCGGCGAGTCGAATTTTCCAATGGTCAGGGCCACACACTGGTGGGGGCCCTGGAGTTGCCCGACAGCGGCCAACCCAGGGCCTATGCCCTGTTTGCCCACTGCTTTACCTGTGGCAAGGATGTGGTGGCTGCTACCCGCATTGCCCGCGCCCTGGCGGACCAGGGCATTGCCGTACTGCGTTTCGATTTTACCGGTCTCGGCAGCAGTGAGGGCGACTTTGCCAATACCACTTTCAGCAGTAATGTGGCCGATCTGGAGGCCGCCGCCAACTTTCTGGCTGAGCACTATCGGGCGCCGCGTCTGCTGGTGGGTCACAGCCTGGGCGGTGCCGCAGTGTTGGCCGCGGCGCGGCGTCTGGATGTGGTGGAAGCGGTGGTTACCATCGCCGCGCCGGCCACGCCGCAACATGTCCGTCACCTCTTTGCCGATCAGTCCTGCGATATTCGCGAGCGGGGACGGGCTCAGGTGGATATCGGTGGCCGGCCTTTCGAGCTGGGTGCCGAGTTGCTCGAGGATCTGGAGCAGTGGCCCGTCGACAAGACCGTGGGTGATCTGCACAAACCGCTGTTGATCTTTCACTCGCCGCTGGATAAAACCGTCAGCGTTGATGAGGCAGCAAAAATCTATCGGGCGGCCAGGCATCCCAAAAGTTTTATCTCGCTGGACGATGCTGACCACTTGCTCAGTCGACAGGAAGATGCCGACTATGTGGCGCTGACACTTGCCGCCTGGGCCAGCCGTTATCTGCAGCTTCCCGCGCTGCGCGCCCAGAGCCGAGACCGGCCCGAGGTCAAGGCCGATGAGGTGCTGGTAACCGAACAGGACGCCCGGTTTTTGCGTGGCCTCTACACCGCCGATCACCAGTGGCAGGCGGATGAGCCTAAGGACAAGGGGGGTACCAATCAGGGGCCCACACCCTACGATTTACTGCTCTTGTCGCTGGGTGCCTGTACATCCATGACCCTGCGCATGTACGCCAATCACAAGCAATTGAATATCGACACACTCGAGGTGCGACTGCGCCACCAGCGTGTACACGCCGAGGACTGCCGCGACTGCGAGAGCCGCGAGGGAATGGTGGATGTGCTAGAGCGGGATATTCATATTGAGGGCGAATTAAGCCAGGATCAGCGCCGGCGACTGTTGGAAATTGCCGATAAATGCCCCGTGCACAAGACGCTGACAGGCAAGCTGCAAATTCGTACGCGGGAAGTGTGATAAGTAGGTCGGACGGTTTTACGTCGGAGTCCTGATGTCGGACGTCTGATGCTGAACGCTGAACGCTGAACGCTGAACGCTGAACGCTGAACGCTGAACGCTGA
>CBFGUT010000245.1:0-5134 GCA_965652265.1 uncultured Cellvibrionaceae bacterium
GCTACTGGCAGCTGGCCTTGCGGGTGGTGCCGGAATATCCCCCGGCCACTGAGGCCCTGAGCACCTTGGCGCAAATGCCTGGGGCGCCTAGCCCCGGGGCCTCTGACGAGGTGCGCGAGCAGCCGGCAGAGACGGCATCGGAAAGTGAGCCGGCGACTGCGGACGAACCGGTGGCGGCTATACTGGAGGAGGAAACTGCCGAGGAGAGCCATTCGGTACAGCTCAGTGTGGCTTCCCGCGAGCAACAGCGGCTTCAGAAAGCACAGCAACTGTATGCCGATGGCGATGCCGAGGCCGCCCGGCGATTGTTGCAAAGTTTTATCGATGAGACCGACCCGGCACAAGCGACACTGTTGCCGGCCAGGCGCAGCCTGTTGGGCTACTACCTGCAGGCGGGCGATCGCGCCGCAGCGGAGCAGTTGATTGCCGCACACCTGCCGGAACAGGCTCAGGCCTGTCTGCGGGCGCGTTTGCTGGTGGCCGACAACCGCCAGGCCGATGCCCTGGCGTTATTGGAGGCGACCCAGGTGGCCAAGGGCGACGATGAGCCCTGTCGCGCGCTACTGGCGGGGCTCTACCAGCAGGCCGGACAATACGCCAGTGCCCAGCATCACTACCAGCGGTTGCTGGAGCGCTTTGGCGAAAGTGCGCGCTACTGGCTGGGATTAGCCGTGGCGCTGGATGCCCAGCAGTCTTACCAGGCCGCGGGTGTCGCCTACCGGCGAGTGTTGCAAAGTCGCGACCTGACGCCGGCGCTGCAGAACTTTGCCCGCGAACGACTGGCGCAGTTGAACGAATGAAAGGCTATTGAGAGGCATTATGACGAATAGCACCGCGAAACGTATTCGCCTGGGGGACCTGCTGGTCAGCAAAGCGCTGATCACCGAGGCGCAGTTGCAGCACGCGCTGCAGGAACAAAAACTCAGTGGGCGCAAGCTGGGGCATACGCTGGTGGACCTGGGCTTTGTGGAAGAGCAGGATATTCTCGACCTGCTGTCCGATCAGCTCAATATTCCCTTTATCGATCTCAAACAGTTCCGCTTTGATGCCGACCTGGTGAAAACCCTGCCGGAAACCAGCGCACGGCGCTATCGGGTATTAGTGCTGCGGGAAGACAGTGATGGTGTACTACTGGGAATGGCGGACCCCACGGATATTTTCTGTCTCGATGATATCCAGCGTCAGCTCAACAAACCGCTCAAACCCGCCGTGGTGCGCGAGTCGGACCTGCTCGATGTGCTGGATATCGCCTACACCCGCGCCAGTGAAATCGCCTCGCTGGCCGGAGAGCTTGAGGATGAACTGGAAGAGAACTCGGTGGATCTCGCTGATGTGATTGGCGAAGCCACGGATTCCGATGCGCCGGTGGTGAAACTGCTGCAAAAGATTTTTGAAGAGGCCATCAGTGCCCGCGCCAGTGATATTCATATCGAACCCGATGAAAAAGTGCTGCGTATCCGCAACCGTATCGACGGTGTATTGATTGAACAGGTGATGAACGAGAAACGTATCGCCTCGGCCTTGGTGGTGCGGCTTAAATTGATTTCCGGGCTGGATATTTCCGAGAAGCGCATGCCGCAGGACGGCCGCTTTAATCTGCGCGTGTCCGGGCGCAATATCGATATCCGTTTGTCCACCATGCCGGTGCAGTTTGGCGAGTCGGTGGTGATGCGGATTCTCGATCACACCGATGGCGTTTTGCCGCTGGCTAAAGTGGGCATGCCCACAGAGATGATGGAGCGCTTCCGCCGCATGATTAACCGGCCCCACGGGCTGGTGTTGGTCACCGGCCCCACCGGTAGCGGTAAAACCACCACCCTCTACGGCGCCCTGTCCGAGCTCAATCAGCCGGAGAAAAAAATCATTACCGTGGAAGACCCGGTGGAATATCGTTTGCCGCGCATCAGCCAGGTGCAGCTGCACGAGCGCATCGGTCTCAATTTCGCCAGCGTACTGCGCGCCAGTTTGCGTCAGGACCCGGATATTCTGCTGGTGGGTGAGATTCGCGACGGCGAGTCGGCGGAAATTGCCCTGCGCGCCGCCATGACCGGCCATATGGTGCTCTCCACCCTGCACACCAACGACGCCGTCACCTCGGCCATGCGCTTGATCGATATCGGTGTGGACGGCTACCTGGTGGCTACCGCCCTCAAGGCGATTGTGGCGCAGCGGCTGGTGCGTAAAATCTGCACCAGTTGCGTGACCGATCACCAGCCCAATGCCAACGAACAGCAGTTGGTCAGCCTGCTCTCTCACGGCAAACCGCTGAATGTGCAGTTCAGGGCCGGCAGCGGCTGCCCGCACTGTCACAACACCGGCTATCGCGGCCGCATCGGTGTGTTTGAAATGCTGGAAATCAACGGCGCCATGGCCGAGGCCCTGCGCGACAACGATATCAGCGCCTTCTCCCGCGCCGCCACCCACTCGCCCCATTTCAAACCCCTCAGCGATGCCGCCTTTGAATTTGCCGTGCAGGGCGTGACCACGCTGGAAGAGGTGATGCGTATCAGTGCCCAGGTGGAGGATGAAAGCGCAGCGGTGACGGCCACAACAGGTGGTGAGTCCTCATGAGTGTTTTTGTCTACAAGGGGCGCGATGGCGCCGGCCGCGAGATTACCGGGCAGGTGGAAGCGGGCAGTGCCGAGTCCGCCGCCAGCGTGCTCGCGGACCGCGGGGTAACGCCCACGGCCATTGCCGAGCAGCATACCCAGGAGGGGCCACTGGCCGCTCTCAACCAGTTAACGCGCGAGCGCCGGGTGGAAATGCCGGACATGATTATGTTCTGCCGGCAGATGTACACTATTACCAAGGCGGGCATTCCGCTGGTCAAGGGCATTCGCTCGCTGGCCGCCTCACTCAAGCACTATACTCTGCAACAAACCCTGTTGGATGTGGCCGACCGGCTGGAAACGGGGCAGGAACTGTCCCGCGCCATGAGCGCCCACCCCAAGGTGTTCAATCGCCTGTTTATCGCGCTGATCGATGTGGGCGAGAACAGCGGCCGGCTGGATTTGACCTTCCTGCAACTGGCCGAGTATATCGAACGCGACCTGGAAACCTCGCGCAATATTCGCCAGGCGCTACGCTACCCCACCTTTGTGATTATCGCCCTGGCCATCGCCCTGGCGGTGATCAATATCAAAGTGATTCCCGCCTTTGCCGGCATGTTCAGCAAGTTTGGCGCCGAGCTGCCCACGCCCACCCGTATTTTGATCGGCGTGTCGGATTTTTTTGTGGCCTGGTGGCCCTACCTGCTGGTGGGCATGGTGGGGGCCGGCGTGGCCACCTGGCGCTTTGTACGGACGGAGCGGGGCAGCCGGGTATGGGGTCGCAAAAAGCTGTCGTTGCCCATTATCGGCGATGTCATCGAACGGGCCTCCATGGCGCGCTACGCGCGCTCCTTCGCGCTGATGGTCAAGGCGGGCATGCCACTCACCACCTCGCTGGATTTGTGCGCCCGCGCCATCGACAATCCCTACCTGGGCGACAAGATCAAGGGTATTCGCGCCGGCGTGGAGCGCGGTGAGGGCCTGTACCAGACGCATCTGGCGGCGGGTATGTTTACCCCCCTGGTGCTGCAAATGATATCTGTCGGTGAGGACAGTGGTCAGGTGGACACCCTGCTGGCGGAAGTGGCGGGTTTTTACGAGCGCGAAGTGGATTACGACGTGAAAAAACTGTCGGACAAAATCGAGCCTATACTGATTATCACTATGGCCGGCTTTGTACTGGTGTTGGCACTGGGTATATTCCTGCCCATGTGGGAAATGTACAACATCCAGAAGTGACCCTATGACCCCGAATCGCCACCGCTTTAATCCCTTCGAGTGGCTGATTGTCGCGGCGGTGATAGGCGTGATTATGGCGGTGGGCATGGCCTACTACAACAGCCTGGCGGAGCGCGCCGTGGGCCTGAATATGGAGATGAGCGCGCGCAACTTTGCCAGCGCCGCCCAGGTGGTGCGGGCATACAGCCACCTGCTGCCTGAGGGTGAGCGGCGCGTGCTAATGGACGGGGGCGATCCTCGGCGCTGGCTGGAGACGGGGTCGTCCACGGTTGACAACAATGCAGCCGATGACATTGTCGTCTGGGTCAATGCCTCCGGCTGGCCGGTAGATGCCGCCTCTGGCTCGGGTGAAGCTTTGGACGGCGGTGTTTTGACGGCGGGCGCTTGTAAAAGACTCTGGCATGCCTTGCTAAAAGTTGAAAATTCCGCCAAAGTGGGCGATATTTACTGGGAGGCGTTGACCATTACCCAGCCCGGCGCCAACCGTTGCCGCTATAGCCTGAGGCGCTCGGGGGGTAGAGAGTATGCCTTTGAGTACAACAGCGCCACGGGGCGAACGGTCTATAGCGGCGAATAAACGGTAAAAACCAGTTTGGCACGTTATTTGTTTTGCACTATAGTCAGGGGTGTGTAGTCAGAAATTTGTCACCCTTTGGGAGATAGCAGGGACCGCCAGAATTTTAAGCCGCGTTGAGACATTCTTAACGGGGCAACATGTTTACTTTTATGACCACTGGAGAGACTTATGAAAAAGCAACAAAGCGGTTTTACCCTGATCGAACTGATTGCGGTGATTGTGATTTTGGGTATTTTGGCGGCCACCGCCTTACCTAGGTTTATTGATTTGAGTGATGCTGCTGAAGAAGCCGCTCTAGATGCGGTGGCCGGCAATATGGGCAGTGCTATGGCCCTTAACTACGCCGCTGCTGTAGCCGAAAATGCCGGGTTGGATGTTACTGCCACGCCACCTCAAGCAGTCACTAACTGTAATCAGGTGGGTAATGCTTTGCAAGATGGCATCCCAGCTGGCTATACAGTAGGTGACGTAGCGCTTGCCACCCTGGGCGCTACAGCAGATTGTACGGTCACCCAAACTTCTACTGGTGATACGGCGACCTTTACTGGACTTGGCGCTCCTTAATACAGATGGGTTGAAAACCAGCCATTATTACCGTGCCAACAGTAATTATGAATAGGAACACGGCAATGGTAGGGCTTGGCAATGAAAAGTTTTCAGCACGGGTTTACGCTTATTGAGCTGATTGCTGTGATGGTGATCGTAAGTATTATTGCGATCACCGCCAGCGCCCGTTTTGCCAGTACCGATCTGGCGCGCCTACAGGCAA
>CBFGUT010000246.1:0-5115 GCA_965652265.1 uncultured Cellvibrionaceae bacterium
CCCGCCTGCCGATAATTTCAAGTCGCTAGTTTATGGCAATATACATGCCATATCCTCAAGTGTCGGGCGAGCGCATAAAACAAGGCGGGGTGGGCAGAGAGGCAACAGGGAATCCGCTAGGAATGCACTTTATTGGTGCGTATTTAAATCGGATCGACCTATTTTGGTGCTTTTCTGGTTTTTTCGCTTTTTGTTTCGGGTGCTGCCTTGCATTATAATGTCGCGCTTTTACCGCGTGATACAGTAGGCGTTCATGCATTTCATCGTCAAGGTCTTCCCCGAAATAATTATCAAAAGTCCGCCGGTACGCAAGCGCTTTATCAAGCAGTTGCGTGACAACCTGCGCCTGCTGCTGGCGCCCCTGGGGGGCATTGACGTACAGCGCGACTGGGAAAAGATCGAAGTGACCGCTGCCGATCGGGGGCTGGACAACCGTGCGCTGGCCGAGCGCGAGGCGCGGGTGGCGGATGTCCTCGCCCGCACGCCGGGCATCGCCCTCTACGCTTCCGTCAAGGCCTATCCCCTGGGCGATTTACACAGTATCTATGAACATACCCTGGCAATGTGGGGCCATCAGCTGGCCGGGCGCACCTTTTGTGTGCGGGCCAAACGCAGCGGTAATCACGATTTTACCAGTACCGATGTGGAGCGCTACGTGGGCGGCGGCCTCGCCCAGCACACGGACAACGCCGGCGTCAGCCTGAAAAATCCGGATGTCACCGTGCGCCTGGAGATCAAGGACGATCGGCTGTTTGTGCTCTCGGACCAGGCGCAGGGCCTGGGCGGCTTTCCGCTGGGGTCCCAGGAGGCGGTGCTGTCGCTGATTTCCGGCGGTTTCGATTCCACGGTGTCCACCTATCTCACCATGAAGCGGGGCATGCGCACCCACTACTGCTTTTTTAACCTGGGGGGCAGCGCCCACGAAACCGGGGTCAAAGAGGTTGCCTATTATCTGTGGCAAAAGTACGGCGCCTCGCACCCGGTGAAATTCGTCACCGTGCCCTTCGAGGACGTGGTGGCGGAGATCCTCAAACACGTGAGCAACGCCTATATGGGGGTGGTGCTCAAACGCATGATGCTGCGCGCCGCCACGGTGGTGGCCGAGCAGATGAAACTGCCGGCGCTGGTCACGGGCGAGAGCATTGCCCAGGTGTCCAGCCAGACCCTCCCCAACCTGGGGGTGATCGACGAGGTCACCAGAGCGCTGGTGTTGCGGCCGCTGATGACCATGGATAAGGGCGAGATCATTCACCTGTCCCGGCGCATAGGCACCGAGAGCTTTGCCGCCCATATGCCCGAGTACTGCGGCGTTATTTCAGTGAAGCCCACCACCCGGGCGCGGCGCGACAAACTGGAGTGGGCCGAGTCGCAATTCGATTTCGCCGTATTGGAGCGGGCCCTGGCGGAGCGCCGGGTGGTGGATGTGCGCGAGCTGGCCGAATCTGTGGCGGCTCCCGCCAGTGTGCAGGTGGTGAGCGAGCTGCCCGCCGGCGGTGTGATTATCGATATTCGCCACCCGGACGAAGTGGCCCTCAAGCCCCTGGCGGTGTCGGGAGCCGACATTCAGGCCATTCCCTTTTACAGTCTCAACAGCCGTATCGCCTCCCTGTCTGCTGAGGGGCGCTACTATCTCTATTGTGACAAGGGGGTCATGAGCCAGCTGCACGCCTCGCACCTGGCCGAAGAGGGCTATGCTAATATCGGTGTGTACCGGCCCGGTTAACAGTCTGCTGAAATTTGCCTGTGCCGGGCAATCGCTACTGATCCCTATAAAAGGTGACTTCATGCCGCGCAAAACGCCCCTCGCCCAGATTGTGTTGCTCATTATTCTGGTAGCACTGATTTTACTGGCGTCGGTGGCGACTACCCTGTATTTCAAAGGCGTTTCCTTCGGCGATTTTACCCAGGAGGTGGGCGATGCCCTGGGGTTTGAGCACAAAAATGTCACTCTCACCGATGCGCGCCTGACCTGCGAGCAGGAATTGCGCAAGCGCTTCAAAAACCGCATTCGGGTGATGCACATGGATAACTTCTCCACCCGGGTGGATGAGGCCGAAAAACTCTACAAGGTATTTCTGGAAGCGGATGTCTATGCCGATGACAGCCGACAGGGCCCTGTGCGGGAAATGTTTATCAACTGCTTTGTGGGTACCGAGCGGGGGCGCATCGTCACCTTTGAATTTGCCGGCGACTCGCTGGAAGATACCGGTGATGGCACCGGCAATTATTTCGGCTTGTAAGCAACTCTGAAACCGGCATTAACAGGGGCGCGGCGGCACACAAAAGACAATCTGCACGCCCCGACGCCAAAATAATACCCAAATTGTCTGTTTTAACGCCAAATGCGCATTCCTGCGAGCGCCCCACATAGGTATAATGCGCGCCTCGCAAACCCGACCCTCCTGAAGAGATTTTCACTGTGACCACCCAATCCAGCATCGCCAAGCTGCGCAATATCGCTATTATCGCCCACGTTGACCACGGTAAGACCACCCTGGTGGACAAACTCCTGTCCCAGTCCGGTACGCTTGACCGCCGCGACCAGGGGGCCGAACGCATTATGGACTCCAACGATCAGGAGCGCGAACGCGGCATCACCATCCTGGCCAAGAACACTGCCATCCGCTGGAACGATTACCGCATCAATATCGTCGATACCCCCGGGCACGCCGACTTTGGCGGCGAGGTGGAGCGTGTGCTCTCCATGGTGGACTCGGTATTGTTGCTGGTGGATGCCGTGGACGGCCCCATGCCGCAAACCCGCTTTGTCACCAGCAAGGCTTTCGAAAAAGGTCTTAATCCTATCGTGGTGGTCAACAAGGTGGACCGCCCCGGTGCACGCCCTGACTGGGTGGTGGATCAGGTGTTCGACCTGTTTGACCGCCTGGGAGCCACTGACGAGCAGCTGGATTTCCCTATTATTTACGCCTCCGCACTTAACGGTGTGGCCGGCCCCGAGCCCGACGATCTGGCCGAGGATATGACACCGCTGTTCGAAATGATTGTGGACAAGGTAAAGGCCCCGGATGTGGACGTGGACGGCGATTTCCAGATGCAAATCTCCGCGTTGGATTACAACAGCTATGTGGGCGTGATCGGTATTGGCCGCATTACCCGCGGCAGCCTCTCGCCCAACCAGCAGTTGGTGGTGGTGACGCGCGAGGGCAAGCAGCGCAAGGCGCGGGTACTGCAGGTGATGGGCTATCACGGCCTGGAGCGGGTGGATACCGACAAGGCCAGCGCCGGGGATATCGTCTGCATTACCGGTATCGACGGCCTCGGTATCTCGGATACCCTGTGCAGCCCTGAAAAAATCGAGGCTCTGCCACCGCTCACCGTGGACGAGCCCACCGTGAGCATGACCTTCCAGGTGAACGACTCGCCTTTCGCCGGTAAGGAAGGCAAGTTTGTCACCAGCCGCAATATCAAAGAGCGTTTGGATCAGGAACTGATTCACAATGTGGCGCTGCGCGTGCGTCAGGGCGATAGCCCCGACAAGTTTGTCGTGTCCGGCCGTGGCGAATTGCACCTGTCGGTACTGATTGAAGGTATGCGCCGCGAAGGCTTTGAATTGGGCGTGTCGCGCCCCGAGGTAATCCAGCGGGAAGTGAACGGCGAAATCCACGAGCCCTACGAGCAGGTGGTGATCGACGTGGAAGAACAGCACCAGGGCTCAGTGATGGAAGAACTGGGCCTGCGCCGCGCGGAAATGACCAATATGGAGCCCGACGGCAAGGGCCGGGTCAAGTTGGAATTTATTGTGCCCTCGCGCGGGTTAATCGGCTTTCGCGGGCAGTTCCTCACGCTCACTTCCGGCTCAGGCATTATGACCAGTATCTTTGATCACTACGGCCCCGTGAAAGAGGGCGAAGTGGCCAAGCGTCAGAACGGCGTGCTGGTATCCATGGTCAAGGGCAAGACCCTGGCCTACGCGCTGTACACGCTGCAGGATCGCGGCCGTCTGTTCCTGGGTCACGGTGTGGAAGTGTATGAAGGACAGATCGTCGGCATTCACTCGCGCAGCAACGACCTGGTGGTTAACCCCACCAAGGCCAAGCAGCTGACCAACATCCGCGCCGCCGGCACCGACGAAGCTCTCACCCTCTCCCCGCCCATCCGCCACACACTGGAGCAGGCGCTGGAATTTATCGAAGACGACGAACTGGTGGAAGTCACCCCCCAGTCCATTCGCCTGCGCAAAAAACTGCTGACCGAAAACGAGCGCAAGCGGGCGAAAAAATAAAATCAGCACCCCTCCCGCTTGCGGGACACAACTCCAGCACCCCTCCCGCTTGCGGGACACAACTCCAGCTCCCCTCCCGCTTGCGGGAGGGGCTGGGGGAGGGTCGCTGACGCTTGTGCCCAACTTCAAATGGAGAACGAAAGACGAGGGACGGAGAACGAGGAACGGTACACGGAGTACGAAGAACGGATAATGAAGATCGCGAAGCCTCACCCTTTGGGTGGGGCTTTTTTTACTTTCGGTGGAGGCGTTCAGGTATCCATAGGGCTGATAACGCCCCGCTGCTCGATGCTCACTACGTGAGTATAGATTTGGGTTGTCTCCAGATTGCTGTGACCCAAGAGTTCTTGAATATTGCGAATGTCCGTACCACTGCGTAGCAGGTTGGTCGCAAAGGAGTGGCGGAATGTGTGGCAGCCAGCTTTCTTATGTATTTCACATTTTCTCAGCGCCTCCTTTACAGCACGCTGTACTTGTTGATCACCAATATGGTGGCGGCGCTCGATACCGGAGCGTGGATCGATAGAACGGTGCTGCGCCGGAAATATATACTGCCAGGCGGGTTCAGTCGGTGCTTTGGGGTATTTTCTCGCCAGGGCATCAGGCAAATAGACGGCGCCAAAACCGTCACTAAGATCTTTTTCATGAATGTCCAGCGCTTTCTCAATTTGGATTTTGAGAGGCGTAACTAATGAGCGCGGCAAAAGAGTTCTCCGCCACTTTCTCCCTTTAGTTTCCCGGGCAATCAGGCAATTATTGGCAAAATCCACATCTTGAACCCTCAGACGGACGGTTTCCATCACTCTCAATCCCGACCCATACATCAGCGAAGCGCAGAGCCAGTGTACATCTTCCAGGCAATCGATCACTGC
>CBFGUT010000247.1:0-5022 GCA_965652265.1 uncultured Cellvibrionaceae bacterium
GCCCCACAGGGGTTCACTGAGGCTCTCCAGCAGCGCCAGCGTAGGTCTGGCGAACTCGGGATTCCATTTCACTTCCTGGGGGACATTGGGTTGAATCATCGCCACGCGGATGGGCTGGTCGGTATTGACCCGGGTCCACTCCACCGTCTCCAGTTTGAGGCCCCCACCCCAGCACAGCAGTACCAGCAGGCTGGCCATGAGCAGATTGCCGCTCGGGCGCATAAGAAAACACCAACTGGCCGCCACGGCGGCGGTAAAAGCGGCGATGTAACCCACCCCCAGTACACCCACCAGCGGCGCCCAGCCCCCGAGGGGGGTGTGCAGATGGGCATAACCGATATACATCCAGGGAAAGCCGGTGAGCAGCCAGCTGCGCAGCCACTCGCCCAGCAGATAGCAGGCCGGGAACACCAGCATCATGCCCAGGCGACCGTGCCCCAGCAATCGGGCCAATAGCAGAAACGGCAGGGTAAACACCAGCGCCATAAACAGCACAAACAGGCCGGTCAGCAGACCCGCCAGCCACACCGGGGCGCCGCCGAACTGGTGAATCGACACAAACACCCAGGACGTGCCGGTACTGTATAGACCCAGACCAAACAGCAGTGCTACCAGCACTGTACGCCGGGTGGATGCCTTGAACAACAACAGGGCAAAAGCGGCCAGTCCCAACAGCCCCAGGGGCCACCAACCATAGGGGGCCAGTGACAGGGTTTGCAGCGCACCTCCGGCCAGCGCCAACAGGCCCGCCCAATACCAGGGAAGACGCTCTATGCCACTCTTAACGCGGCCCATCACGATGGTTTCAGTGGTCACCAAGAGTCAATCGCACCAGATGAATTTGTCGGTTGTCGGCGTAGAGAACGCGAAAGGTAAAGCCATCCACCTCCGCCACTTCATTGCGCTTGGGCAGGTGACCAAATGCTTGCATGAGAATGCCGCCGATGGTGTCGAAATCCTCGTCGCTGAGACCGGCATCGAAGTAATCGTTAAAGTCCTCGATAGGCGTGAGTGCCTTGATAATATAATCCGTGTCACTCACTTTTTTGATGGTCTCGTCGCTGACTTCCTCATCGGTCTCGTCCTCAATATCGCCGACGATTTCTTCGAGGATATCTTCAATGGTGATCAATCCGGAGATACCGCCGTACTCGTCGATCACCAGCGCCATATGGTATCGCTGTTCGCGAAACTCGCGCAGCAACACATTGACGCGCTTGCTCTCGGGCACAATATTGGCGGTGCGAATAATACTCTCGAGGCTGAAGTCGGTGGTGCCGTTGAGCATCATGCGCAACAGGTCTTTGGCCAGCAGGATGCCCTTGATATCGTCGATGGACTCGCCCACCACGGGAAAACGCGAGTGCCCGGATTCGATAATCTTGGGGAGAAAATCCTGCGGTTTGTCATCGATCTTGACGGCCACAATCTGGGTGCGGGGGATCATAATTTCCCGCGCCTGCAGGCTGGAAACATCCAGTGCACCCTCGATGATATTGAGGGCCTCCTGGTCCAGCAGCTTGTTGTCAGCGGCCTCTTTGATGATTTCCAGCAGGTCGTCGCGGGATTTGGGTTCGGTATTGAACAGATGTAGCAGCTTGTCGAGCCAGGAGCGTTCCTGAGTGCGCGACAAGCTGCTACTCGATGGGTCTTCGGCCATGGGTTAACACACCCTCTTGAATTTATGTCTGGGCTGTCGTGACAGCGGGTTGATAAGGGTCGGGATACCCCAGAGAGGTCAGAATATCCGTCTCCAGTGCTTCCATCTGTTCGGCATCAGCGTCGTTAATATGGTCATAACCTAGCAAATGCAAGGTGCCGTGTACAAGCATATGTGCCCAGTGGGCCTCGAGCTGCTTGCCCTGCTCCGTCGCCTCGCGCGCCACGACCGGAGCACAAACCACCAAATCCCCCAATAGCGGTAAATTGAGCTCGGCGGGCAACTCGGCGGGAAACGACAACACATTGGTGGGCTTATCGAGACCGCGATAACGCAGATTGAGAGCCTGGCTCTCGGGCTCATCGACAATACACAGCCCTATTTCGGCATCGGCGCTTGCCGCCGGCAGGGCCGCCTCCACCCAGCGCTGCAAGCGGTTCATGGCGGGCAGATCAGACCCCTGGATGCGGACTTCAACCGCTAAATCGCAGGCCATCTCAGTGGTCCCGATCCTGCCCGTGTTCGGCGTCAAAAGCGTCGTAGGCTTCCACGATACGCTGCACCAAGGGGTGACGCACCACATCTTTGGCGCCAAAGTGGGTGAAACTGATGCCATCCACATTGGCGAGGACTTCCACCACATGCTTGAGGCCGGACTTCTGGCCGCGCGGCAGATCAATCTGGGTAGGGTCACCGGTGATCACCGCCGTGGAACCGAAACCGATACGGGTCAGGAACATCTTCATCTGCTCGCAGGTGGTGTTCTGGCTCTCATCGAGGATGACAAAGGCATTGTTGAGGGTGCGACCGCGCATATAGGCGAGCGGGGCCACCTCAATCACATTGCGCTCCATCAACTTGCCCACGGTCTCAAAGCCCAGCATCTCAAACAGGGCGTCGTACAGTGGCCGCAGGTAAGGGTCCACCTTCTGTGCCAGGTCACCGGGCAGAAAGCCGAGCTTTTCCCCCGCCTCCACCGCCGGACGCACCAACAGGATACGCTCCACCTCGTCCTTGAGCAGAGCCTCCACGGCACAGGCCACCGCCAGGTAGGTTTTGCCGGTACCGGCGGGACCCACGCCAAAATTAATATCGTGCGTTTGCACGGCACGCACATAGCGCTGCTGGTTAAGGCCGCGCGGTTTAATGGTGGCCTTCTTGGTGCGGATCAATACCGTACCAGCGGGCACGGCAGCCTCAGCTTCATAGGGTGTGACGGATTCGGTTTCTTGCATCATTTGTTCAATACCCGCGGCCTGCAGAGCCAGGTGAATTTCGTCGGGGGTGAGATCGCCATCGCGGGTCTCGCGATAGAGCTGGCGCAAGACCTCGCAGGCCGCCTCCGCTTCCGGCCGCTTGCCGGTGAGTGCGAACTGGTTGCCGCGATTGCGGATTTCGATATTCAGGCGCTGCTCTATCTGGCGCAGGTGTTGGTCAAACTGACCACACAGATTGGCGAGACGGCGGTTGTCGTTGGGTTCCAGGGTCACCTCACAAGTGGCGAGGGACGCATCCGGCTGGACATGTCTATTCAAGCGGTTTGAGTACCTTTGGTTACCGTATTAAGTGGAAGCCTAAACCATATCCCCCGCGGGGAAAAGCGCTCGGCCGGGTTCAGGACAGCTCTGTAAAAAATGGTCTTAAAAAACATTGGGTTATAGTTTTTTCGACTCAGTCATCCAGCTCCGAGCTCACCAGGGTTCCCAGCAGGGAGTTGGGCAGTGCCTGCTCAATCAGGATGTCGGCGAACTTGCCGATCAGGGCCGGATCTTCGGCGCGAAAGTTAACAACGCGGTTGTTTTCGGTGCGGCCCGAGAGCTGTCCGGGGTCCTTGCGCGAGTAACCGCTTACCAGTACCCGCTCCACCGTGCCCACCATACGCCGGCTGATGGCCTGAGCCTGCTGGGTAATACGATTTTGCAGTATCGCCAGGCGCTCTTTTTTCACCGCCTCGGGGGTGTCGTCGGGCAAGTCTGCCGCCGGTGTCCCCGGACGGGCGCTGTAGATAAAACTGAAAGAGGTATCAAAGCCGATATCGCCAATTAACTGCATGGTTTTCTCGAAATCCGCTTCCGTCTCGCCGGGAAAACCGACAATAAAGTCGGAGGAAAAACTGATGTTGGGACGATGGGCGCGAATACGGCGCAGCTTGGACTTGTACTCCAGCGCCGTGTGGCCGCGTTTCATGGCCATGAGGATACGATCGGAGCCGCTCTGCACCGGCAGATGCAGGTGGCTTACCAGCTCCGGCACTTCGGCATAGACGTCTATCAGTGCATCGGTAAACTCCACCGGGTGCGAGGTGGTAAAACGGATGCGGTCGATGCCTTCCACCGCGGCCACATAGGTAATCAGCTCTGCCAGATCCACTACCGTACCGTCGGCCGTGTCGCCGCGGGAGGCGTTGACGTTCTGTCCGAGCAGATTGATCTCGCGCACACCCTGTGCGGCCAGATGTTGAATTTCCGCCATCACATCCGCAACCGGGCGACTCACCTCCTCACCACGGGTATAGGGCACCACACAGAAAGTACAGTACTTGGAGCAGCCTTCCATAATGGATACAAAGGCGCTGACACCGTCAGCTTCGGGCTGCGGCAGGCGGTCAAATTTTTCGATTTCCGGGAAGCTGATATCCACCACCACGGCCCCATTGGCGCGCGGAGTCTCCATCATTTCCGGCAGGCGGTGCAGGGTTTGCGGGCCGAAAATCAGATCCACAAAGGGCGCGCGCTCGGCAATGGCCGCCCCCTCCTGGCTGGCCACGCAGCCGCCCACGCCAATCACCAGATTGGGATTCTTCTCCTTCAGCGCGCGCCAGCGGCCCAATTGATGGAACAGCTTGTCCTGGGCCTTCTCGCGAATGGAACAGGTGTTGATCAGCAGTACATCCGCCTCTTCCGGGTTCTCTGTCGCCACCATCTGGTGGGACTCTCCCAGCAAGTCACGCATGCGCGCCGAGTCGTACTCGTTCATCTGGCAGCCGTGGGTCTTGATGTACAGCTTTTTCACGGGCTGGGCGGCTTCCGGCATAGTATTGGCAACCTTTAAAATCGCGGAAAATGGCAAGGGGCGGCATTATAGCCACCCGGCGGCACAAATCCCATAGCCTCAAGGCAAAAAACGGTTGTTTTTTGTGCAAATCGCTTCCCAAATACCCGTAATATGCTATCCTTCGCGCCCATTTTGATAGCTGCACCCGACCCGTGGGGCGCATTCGTCACTTCGTCGAGGAACTATGTCTTTAAAGCCTATTTACAAGGTAATCTTTCACAATCAGGGGCAGGTGTTCGAGATATTCGCCCGCGCCATCTACCAGAGTGAGATGTACGGCTTTATCGAGTTGGAAGAGTTCGTGTTCG
>CBFGUT010000248.1:0-5009 GCA_965652265.1 uncultured Cellvibrionaceae bacterium
ACCGCGTACCGCGTACCGCGTACCGCGTACCGCGTACCGCGTACCGCGTACCGCTACAACTCGATATCGTAATCCACAATCACCGGCAGGTGGCTGGAGAATTGGCTGTTTTTATAGATAGCGCCGTACTCCACCTTGTGGCCGATATTGTTGGAAACGATCTGCATGTCGGTGCGCCAGCCCATACCGGTGCCGATTTTGCCGCTGGGCCACCAGCTGTACTCGTCGGGGTCGCGAATGGCACGGCGAAAGGCATCCACATAGCCAATCTGGTTAAACACCTGGCTCAACCACTGGCGCTCGTGGGGCAGAAAACCCGACTCGTTCTGGAGCATGTCGGCGTCGCTGACATCGCGCGGTGTGTGCGCCATTTGCCAGTTGCCGCAAAAGATGAACTCGCGGCGCTTGCGGGTGATTTTGTCCATATGCGCCTGCATATCGTCAAAGAAGCCAATCTTGACTTCCTGAGACTCCACTTCCGAACTGGCGCTGGGGGCGAGCAGCGAGCCGATGCTGAGGTTCTCGTAGTCCACCTGCAGGTAACGGCCTTCCATGTCCACAGCCGAGGCAAAGCCGAGACCAAAAATCAGCGCTTTGGGTTGTTTGCGGGTATAGATAGCCACACCATTGTAGTGGGGCGTGCCCGAGTCAAAAAAGTAGGCGAAGTAGCCCTCGGGGTGGAAAATAGGGTCGTCCAGCTCGTACTCGAGCGCGCGCAAGTCCTGCAAACAGATTACGTCCGCATCCTGATTGTCCAGCCAGTCGTAAAGACCGCGCTGCGCCGCCTGGAAAATACCATCGACGCTAAGACTGATAACTCTCATGTTAGCCCCTTAGTTGCGGACTGTGTATCATACCCGAGCTGTGTGGGATTGTGTAAATTGCAGCGACCGGCAGGTCTATCAGCCTTTATGATTATGGGTATAGGCTGATTATTCGCCAGTCGGGAAAGCGCGTAGTATAACGCAATAGTCCTTTTATAATAGCGCCTTTTTGAAGTTCTACCAGTGTGGACACCTTATGAAAGATTACCAGCGCGAGTTTATTGAACTGGCCATCGCCAAGGAGGCGTTGTTATTTGGCCAGTTTACGCTCAAGTCCGGCCGCCTCAGCCCCTACTTTTTTAATGCCGGACGCTTTTTCCAAACGGGCGCGGGCCTGGCGGCCCTGGGTCGCTTCTATGCGGCAGCGGTGATGGATGCCGACCTCGACTTCGATTTAATATTCGGCCCGGCCTACAAGGGCATCCCCCTGGCCAGCGCTACTGCCATCGCACTGGCGGAGCGGCACGGGCGCGACTTGCCCTATTGCTTTAATCGCAAGGAGGCCAAGGACCACGGGGAGGGCGGTTCTTTAGTGGGTGCCTCGCTGGCCGGGCGGGTGCTGATCGTGGATGATGTGATCACCGCCGGTACGGCTATCCGCGAGGTGATGGGTCTGCTGGCGGATGCCGGTGCCACACCGGCCGGGGTATTGGTGGGGCTGGATCGGCAGGAGCGCGGTCAGGGCAGCCTGTCGGCCATCCAGGAAGTGGAGGCCCACTACCGAATACCCGTTATCAGTCTGGTTAACCTCAATGATATTATGCGCTATCTTGAACAGACGGGCGGCCACGACAAGCTGGAGGCTATGCGCGCCTATCGCGCGGAATTTGGTGTGCAGGAGTAGACCGATGGTACAACGTAAAGGTGTAGCGATAATCACCCTGGCCCTGTTGCTGGCTCTGCCGGTACTGGCGCAGCAGGCTGATGACAGCGAGGCGGCCGGTGTGCTGTATCGCTATCAGGACGCCAATGGTCAACAGGTCATCGTACAGAGTATCCCGCCTGAAATGGCGCCCAAGGGCTACGATATTATTTCCAAAAGTGGCCAGTTGCTGAAAACCGTACCACCTGCCCCCAAGGGTGCGGATATTCAGAAAATGATGGAGCAGATGCGCATTGAGGCGGAGCTGGCCGAGTGGGACAGTCGCCTGCGCCGGCGCTACAGCTCCGTGAAGGATATTCGCTCCGCCAAGGAGCGCAGCCTCAGTGAATTGAAAGGCAATCTCAGTATCCTGCGCTCCAATCTCTCCGGGGTAAAAAGCCAGATTGAGGATCAACAGGCCCGCGCGGCCGTGCAGGAGCGCAGTGGTCGGGCCGTGAGCGAGCCAGTATTGCAAAATATCCAGACACTGGAGGCCGAGCTGGTGGGTATTCGCCAGCAAATTGAAATGCGCACTCAGGAGCTGGAAGCTGAGGCCGCCCGGTTTGACCGGGACATTGAGCGCTTTGCCGAGATCAGCCAGCAGCGCCCCCAGTAACCGCCCATCCTCAGAGGTTCCCCAGCGAGCGGTAGTGTAGCGCCTCCGCCAGATGTTCCCGCCCAATGACGGGGTTGCCCTCCATATCCGCCAGTGTGCGGGCCACCTTTAATACCCGGTGATAGGCTCGGGTGGACAATCCCAGCTTTTCCACCGCCGTTTCCAGAAATTGCTGGTCGCCGCTTTGTAGCTGACACACCTGCTCGATATCCGCGGGGGTGAGGAGGTGGTTGTGTTTGCCCTGGCGAGATAACTGCAGCGCCCGAGTGCGTATCACCCTTTGGCGTACCCTGTTGGAGGTCTCTCCGCGCTCGGCGCGGCGCAATTGCGCCGGACTCATGGCATTCACTGGCACATGCAGGTCGATGCGGTCCAGCAGTGGCCCGGAAATCTTGCGCGTGTAGCGGCTGATTTGCTCGGGCGTGCAGCGGCAGCGGCCTTCGTGACTGCCGTGATAGCCACAGGGGCAGGGGTTCATGGCCGCCAGCAGCTGGAAGCTGGCGGGATAGCAGGTCTGGGCACGAGCCCGGGAAATACGGATTTCGCCGCTTTCCAGCGGTTCTCGTAGCACCTCCAGCACCTGGCGTTGAAATTCCGGCAACTCGTCCAGAAACAGCACCCCGCCGTGGGCCAGGGAAATCTCCCCCGGCTGCGGCTGGGTGCCGCCGCCCACCAGGGCCGCCGCCGAGGCGGTGTGGTGGGGCGCCCGGAAAGGGCGGTGGTGCCAGACGGTGTCACTGCGGTGGCCCGACACCGAATAAACCGAGGCCACGGCCAGTCGCTCGGCAGTCTCCAACGGCGGCAGAATGCCGGGCATACGACTGGCCAGCATGGTCTTGCCCGTTCCCGGCGGCCCATAGAAAAGCAGGTTGTGGCCGCCGCTGGCGGCCACTTCCAGGGCCCGCTTGGCCTGTTGCTGACCGCGCACCTCGGCCAGGTCCGGTGCTGGAGGTGGCTCGCCTATGACCGCCGGGGTCGCCTCTGGCAGTGGTTCCCGTCCGTGCAGATGGGCGCAGACCTGCAACAGGTTGGCGGCGCCCAGCACGGGCTGACCGCTGAGCGCGGCCTCGGCGGCATTGTCCTGGCTGATAATCAGCGTGCGCCCGCACCGTCCCGTGGCCAGAGCGGTGGGAAGAGCGGCACGGACGGGGCGCAGTTCGCCGGACAGTGCCAGCTCTCCCAGCAATTCGTGGCGGTCGAGCCCCTGAGCCGGTAACTGCCCGCTGGCGGCGAGGATGCCGATGGCAATGGGCAAGTCGAAGCGGCCGCCCTCCTTGGGCAGATCCGCCGGAGCGAGATTGACGGTGATGCGACGGGCGGGAAATTCCAGGTGACTGTTGAGGATGGCACTGCGCACCCGGTCCTTGGCTTCCTTGACGGCGGTTTCCGGCAGGCCGACGATAGCAAAGCCCGGCAGGCCATTGGACAGGTGGACCTCCACCGAGACCGGGGGTGCGTCTATACCCAATTGGGCGCGGGTACGGGCAATGGCGAGTGTCATAGGCGGCGTTCCATGCTTGTCGGGGGCACACTCCGGTGCCGATGGTCAAAAAATAACGTGCCGCTGGGGCCAGGTCAAGTGGCTGTGGTTCAAGCGCCTGTCGGGCGCTCCCGCTTGGCCAGCTCGGCCTCCAGAATTTCCAGGCGCTCGCGGGTGCGTGCCAGCACTGCCGCCTGGGCCTCGAATTCCTCCCGGGTCACCAGGTCCATACGACGCAGCACCGCCTGCAGGGCGGCCTGAAATTCCTTTGGCGGTAACTGTTGGCCCGCCGTGGCCAGCCCTTCCTGCAAGTCTCTTAGAAAACGTTCGGCAAAAGTATTCATAGTCGCTACCTCCTTAGTCCCTAGCCATTGTACACCCTTGCGTTTTCTGTGGCAGAACAGGGTGCATTCTGGTGCGCGATGAGCGTTTTTGCGTCTGCCGGGGGCGGGTCGGGCACTAATGGTGCGCACGGCTTCGCGGTTGGCACTGTTTTGGTGCGATGTCGCTGAAAATGCCCTGTTTTTAAGCCTCGTTAAAGCGGTGATTTTCCTTTAAGCCGCTGTTTTTATTCTGCTTTTTTTTGTTGGCCTGCTCTGTGCAAAGTTGCCCCTTGAGTACACAGAAAAAGGTGTGACTGTCCCTCGGGGCAGTCGGGGCACTTGCCGCAGGTCCTGCGTGCCAGTGTTTGTCTTTCCAGTGTTCCCGCACCCCGGTGCGGGTTTTTTCAGGAGCACTTCAATGAAATTGGTAACAGCGATTATCAAGCCGTTCAAGCTGGATGTGGTGCGCGAAGCGCTTTCCGACATCGGCATACACGGCATGACCGTTACCGAGGTTAAGGGTTTTGGCCGGCAAAAAGGCCATTCGGAACTCTACCGCGGGGCGGAGTATGTGGTGGATTTTCTACCAAAAACACGGGTGGAAATAGCCGTGAAAGAGGCGGAATTGGACACCGTCGTCGAGGCCATTACCAAAGCCGCCAACAGCGGCAAGATTGGCGATGGCAAGATTTTTGTGTCGAGCCTTGAGCAGGTGATCCGGATTCGTACCGGTGAAACCGGCGAGCAAGCGCTTTAAGATTTTTACAACAAACGGGGATTAAGCAATGGAAGAAAATATTTTTCAATTGCAGTACGCCATGGACACCTTTTATTTCCTGGTGTGTGGCGCACTGGTTATGTGGATGGCAGCGGGCTTTTCGATGCTGGAGTCGGGGTTGGTGCG
>CBFGUT010000249.1:0-4998 GCA_965652265.1 uncultured Cellvibrionaceae bacterium
AAACCTCACCGACGAGGACTACGACACCCTCTTCGCCCAGAACCGCATGAGTGACAATCATATGTTCATGGGCCGCGGCCGCACACTGAGCCTGGGATATCAATACCACTTCTAAAACCCACCGAGTCGGATGTCTGACGTCTGAGGTCTGAGGCGTCCGACCTCAGACATCCGACGTCCGACTTTTTAACGTTCTGCATTCCGCGTTCTGCGTTCTTATCACTCCAACACCAAATTCACATAGCGCGTCTGCACATGACAGACGTCGGCGCTGACACGCACCAGAGCACTGGCAGTGGCGTCGCCGCGGGTAGCGGTTATCTGGTAGAGTCCAGCTCGCTCGGCGGCGCCCTCAAAGCCGCAATAGTAAAAGTCGTCATTCTGGATCGGCATGAGGGTTTCAATGTAGCTGCCATCGGTCGCCGTCACGGTGATATTACAATCGGACGCATCGATCCAGACATTGAGACCATAGCGAATCTCCGTGGTACAGGCCACTGGCTCGCCGCCGATAGGAGCGCCGGGATTATCGGCTTCGCCCCAGCGGGTAAACCAGATGTGATTGTCGTGTGCGTAGAACACGGCATCATCGTGCAAGAGTCCACGATGCACACCGCCGCCGTAATAACCCATACCGTTACTATTGGATTCTGCTACCAGTGTGCCTTTATCGACCATATCGGCTTCTGCGCTATCCAGCCCGGTCAGCTCCAGCATCTGCAAACCACTGTATTGCCATTGATAGTCCTGCTCTACTGTCACCGGCAGCGCCAGGCGCAGATTGGCGTCGTCCTGCCACAGTATGCTCAACGCGTGCAGATCACCGAGCGCCTCGCTGTAGCTGCCGCGCCCGCCCAACTGCATCAGTGACACCAGTTCCGGATCATCATCGCTCACCTTGACCAGCTGCAGGCGCAGCCCCTGCACCAACCCTTCGCCGGTGGCATCCTGCCCCAGGGTAAACAGGTAATCGTCGTTAAGGGGGTGGATATAAGAAGCAAAACCGGGCACTTCCAACTCGCCGAGGATACGCGGATCTTCGCGCTCGCTGAGATCGATGGTGTAGAGCGGATCCACCTGCCGAAAGGTCACAATATAGGCGCGCGAGTCGGTAAAGCGCACGGCGTAGATATCCTCTCCTGGCTTACCGATGGCCGCCGGACGGCTCTCATTCGGCAGTGTTGCCACGGGCACCAGCTCGCCACCATTTTGTGCCAGTACAAACAAACGGTGGAGGATATTTTCACCCCAACCTTCGCTGGTGACCACCCGCAGGTCGTCATCGTGCTCATGCAGGCGGAAAGCCGGATCGCTGCGCCAGCCCAGCGCGCCCGGCACATTGCCGGTGGCGGTATAGGTCGGCCCGCTTTCCGACACATTGAATTTGTGAATCACCGTAAGGCTGCTGTCCTCCTGCCAAATGTTGCCGGTCAGGTAGAGCGCCTCCGGGCTCATGCTGATAGCGGTGACCGCGCTGCTGATACACTCACTGGCGCTGACATCGCCGGTGGTGAGATCAACGGCGGTAATATGCACCAGAGACGTATAGCCACTGTGTTCATCGCTCGGCTGCACGTAACAGTCATCCGACAACGGCTGGCGCTGTTCGCCCCGACGGTAGTGAGGGAGTAAATCCCCGGCGTCGGTGTCAGTCAACAGCGCTTCATTGGCAGTACGGATTGTGGCGTCACCGCCGTCGTATTCCAGGCCTTCCAGCCAGGGATCAAAGCGGGTAATCAGATAGAGTGTCTCGCCGATACGACGGCTGTCGATCAAGCTGCCCTCGATAAACAGGCTTTCACCCTGAGACGGCGCGGCGGGATTTTGCACATCGATAAAGGCGACTTCCAATTCGCTGTTCTGCGGCCACCAGATGGCATCGGTAGAAAAGGTTATCCCTCCCGGCGGCATAGGTTGCACATTGCCCCACTGACTGCGCAGCGCAATGACCTGCTCGGCGGGAGCGCCCAGCGGTGCCAGGTAAATGGCACCGGGCGGGCTCCAATGTTCGCCGGCGAAGGCGTGAGTGCCAATAATCTCGGCATCGGGCACGGCGGGATTGGTGGCCACAATCTGTAGGCCGGGTAATTCACCTCCCAACGGCGGCTGGTAAGTGATAAACCAGTGCTCGCCATCGTATTTGGCCACATCCGCTTCATCCACGCCCTCCACATGGACGTTGGTGTCCGAGTAGCGCTCGGCGGCACCATTATCGGCCGCCGGTGGCGCGGCGGAAAAGTCCACGCCATCGTCGCTTTCCGGCATATCGGGCTGCTCGTAAACATGCCCCGAAACCTGCAGTCGCAAGCCATTTTCCAGATAGCGTTCCAGATCCTCGCCGGCAATCGCCACCAAAGGGGCGGTATCGGGTACCGCGTATTGCAGCTTGGTATAGTCCACATGATTGCCGGTGGCGGGCGGAGGGTTGCCACCACCCGTCGGCGGTTGACTGCTGTTACCGCCGCCGCAGGCCGCCAAGCATACACTGGTACCCGCTATCATCAGTAACTTGTTATTCATCACACAATCTCCCTGGTTTACCGTCAGACGTCAGACGCCGTGTACCCAGCTTACCCCAACAGCTGTTAAAAGCTGTGATAAAGTGTTACTCGCCAAAATTAACGGGATGTAATAATAATGACTGAACTCTGGTGGCTGGCCCCGATTGCTGTGGCATTGTTGTGGGGGCTGTGGACTTTTAACCGACTGGTGGCGCTGCGCAACCGGGTCCACACGGCGTGGAGTGATATTGACGTTCAACTCAGCCGCCGCCATACCCTGGTGCCACAATTAGTGAATACCGTGGGTGCCTATGCCCGCCACGAAAAAGCTCTGCTGGAGGCGGTAACCGAGTTGCGTGGCCGCGCTCAGGCCAGCGAGCAACCCGAGACCCTCGCTGCTCTTGAAGACCAATTGCAATCCCGACTGCAGCAGGTATTTATCCTGCAGGAGGCCTACCCCGACCTCAAAGCCGACCGCAACTTCGCGCAATTGCAGTCAGAACTGGTGGATACCGAGGACCAACTGCAATACGCCCGGCGCTATTACAACGGCGCCGTGCGTGCGCTTAATGACCGGGTTATGCAATTTCCCGATCTGCTGATCGCTCGCCCTCTGCGGTTTACCACCGCCGCTTTCTTCAGTGCCGATGACAATCAACGTCAAGCACCCCGTATTCAAGGAGACACCTTTTGATGAGCCGTTACTTACTGTTGATTGCACTGCTGATAGGCACCAGCAGTGCCCTGGCGGCGGAAAAAATCCTGCGTTTTCACGCCGATATTCAGGTCCATCGCGACGGCACCCTGGAGGTCACCGAAGAAATCACCGTAAAAGCAGAAGGCAAGCAAATTCGCCGGGGCATTTACCGCGACTTCCCCACCCGCTACCGCGATCGCTGGGGCAACCGGGTGCAGGTGAGTTTCACGCCTTTGGAGGTATTGCGCGACGGCGCGCCCGAAGCCTGGTTCACCGAACAGCAATCCAATGGTGTGCGCCTGAATACCGGCGATGACAGTTTTCTACCCACGCCGCTGGAAACCACCTACACCTTGCGTTATCGCACTCATCGCCAATTGGGCTTTTTTGAAGACCACGACGAACTCTACTGGAATGTCACCGGCAATGGCTGGGCCTTTGCCATCGACGAAGCCTCGGCCACAGTGACACTACCCCAAGCAGTCTCGGCAGATGATGTGCAACTGAGTTACTACACCGGTCCCCAGGGCAGCCGCGCGCAAAATGCCCGCGCCCAAGTCAACGACAATGGCACCGTGCACTTCCATACCACGCAACCCCTGGCGCCGCGCGAGGGGCTCACCATTGCCGTGGCCTTTCCCAAGGGGCTGGTAGCCGAGCCCACCGCCAGTGACAAATTGGGAAACTTTCTACACGACAATCGCGGTCAGGGGTTGATCCTGCTGGCGCTATTGGGCATTGGCGTCTTTTACTATCTACAGTGGCGTCAAAAAGGACGCGACCCCATCGCTGGCCCGGTATTTGCCCGTTACCATCCGCCGGAAGGTTTTTCCCCTGCGGAATTATGTTATTTGCGCAAGGGCTATTATCACGAACGCTGCTTCTCCGCCGACCTGGTACAACTGGCTGTCAAGGGACAACTGATTATCCATCACGATGCTCCAGAGAAAAAATCCTGGCTGAGTGCGGTCAAGGAAACCTGGATACTGGAGAAAAATCGCGACGCACCTGAGGCTGAACTGACCGCCAGCGAAAAGGCGTTACTGAATAAACTGTTCCTGACCAGCTCGCGGGTGGAGCTCGAACAGGAGTCTCACGAGATAGTCCAGCGAGCCCGCAGTGCCCATCAGGATGCTCTCAAACAGCGTCTGAAACCACGCTATCTGGTAGACAACCTGGGCACCAGTGTCATCGGCGGCTTGATGTCCGCCGCCGCTATTGCGGGGGCACTGATACTGACACCCAATAAAACGGCGGTAAGTTTGTGGGTGCCCCTGTTAACGCTGGTGGTGCTGAATGTACTTTTCTGGATCTGGATGCGCCGCCCCACGGCGGAGGGCGCCGAACTGCTCGACCACACACGTGGCCTGGAGGAGTATATGACCGTGGCGTCAAAGGATGACATTGCCCGTGTGCAACTGCAGCGTAAAGGTGAGCCACCCATGAACGCCGAGCGCTTTGAGCAATTGCTGCCCTATGCCATGGCGCTGGAAGTGGAAACAGCCTGGACAGACCGCTTTATCCAGGCCGCCGGCATTGCCGGCACCGCAGCGGCCAGCAGCCATCTACACTGGTACCATGGCAGCATGGCCCACGGCGGCCTGAGCAGCCTGGGCTCGCAGTTGGGCAATGACCTCAGCTCCCAAATCAGCACCGCCGCCACACCGCCCGGTGGCAGTTCCGGTGTAGGCGGTGGCGGATTTTCCGGTGGTGGTGGCGGAGGAGGCGGCGGCGGTGGGCGCTAATTACGCGGTACGCGGTACGCGGTACGCGGTACGCGGTACGCGGTACGCGGTACGC
>CBFGUT010000250.1:0-4920 GCA_965652265.1 uncultured Cellvibrionaceae bacterium
TGGGCACTTTGGGTTTGTCGCGCTGTCGGGGCTTTTTGCTGGCTCCTGCCAGTGCCTGGGTGATTCACGCGGTGGGGCTGTGGGGATGGCATATACCCGCCCTGTTTAATGCCAGCCTCAACAATACCTGGGTGCATACGCTCCAGCACATCAGTTTTTTGGCGATTGCGCTGATCTTCTGGTATTCGTTGGTGCATATCCAGAATTCCCGCTCAGTGGTGGGCATGGTCTATCTTTTTTCCACCGCTGTGCATGCCAGCCTGCTGGGCGCGCTGCTGACATTCTCGCCGCGCGTCTGGTATTCACCGTATCTGGAAACTACCACTCATTTTGGCCTGACGGCGCTACAGGACCAGCAGTTGGGTGGGCTGATTATGTGGATGCCAGCAGGTGTCGTCTTTATTGCCGGTGCCCTTTGGCTGCTGGCGCGCGCTATCTCGGACCCGGCTCGCCGTCATTATCATGCGGACGCTTCTCATGAATGAAACTCTGATGAACACTGTGAAGAGCTTTGGTGCCGGTGTTCGATTTATGACCCCTTTGGTAGCGCTGGTGCTAGTCAGCGCATGTGGTGAGACGTCGAGTCAGCGCGAGGAAGCGGTGACTTTGATGCGGCAGACGGGCTGTGGCAGTTGCCACCGGATTCCGGGCATGGACTGGGCCGATGCGCCGGTGGGGCCGTCACTCTATCGCTATCGCCAGCGCGCCTATATTGCGGGCCTCTTGCCCAATGAAAAGTCTAATCTGGTGCGCTTCTTAGTGGACCCCAAAGCCGTCCACCCCCGGAGCGCCATGCCGGCGCTCGGGTTGTCGGAGGGCGAGGCCACCCTGATTGCCCAATACCTTTACGATGTACAGACTGACTGATACCGGAGATTATGAAACCTAAACCTGTGTTCACAGCTTGTATTGTCTTGTGCCTGTTACTCGGTGCTGCGGCGGGAGCGATGCTTTATACTGGTGTTTATAACGTCTCCGCGCTGCAACAGCATACCGGTATTGTTTTTGAAATGCTGGAGTACACCCGGGTCAGGTCCATTGCCGTACGCAGCCCGCGGGAAGTCCCCGATCTGAATGCCAGTGATTGGCAGCAGTCGGGTGTGGCTCTCTATTCCCGGCACTGTCAGCAGTGTCATGGTGCGCCCGGTGTTGCCCCCGAACCCTTTGCCCTGGGGATGTTGCCCGCGCCCAGCCCCATCGTCAAAGTGGCGCGGATTCGCCCTCCCGAAGAAATATACTGGGCCATTACCCACGGCGTGAAAATGTCGGGTATGCCGGCTTGGGAATACCGGCTGAGCGAAGATCAGCGCTGGGCGATAGTGGCATTGATTAGCCGCCTGCCGGCGATGACCCCGCAAGACTATGCAGAGCTGCAGCGGGCGGAGGATGTTGAGGCTGCCATGGAGGCAGAGCCCGTCGCCGCGTATCGCCTTGCCGACCGGGCGACGCGTTTGCGGAGGGGGCGCATCGCGCTGCAGCAATACAATTGTGCGGGTTGCCACGAAATACCGGGTATCACCGCGGCGGAAGCGCACGTGGGGCCGCCGCTGGAAGGCCTGGCGGCACAGGTGTTTATAGCCGGTTTACTGCCCATGAATGCCCACAACCTGAAACAGTGGATCATGCACCCGCAGACACTGAAACCCGGCACGGCCATGCCCAATATGGGTGTCTCCGACAGCCATGCCGAGTGGATGGTGGAGTATCTTCTATCGAAGACGGTCAACCCCTGAGGCGGCTACCGACCTAACTGTCGCAGCAGGGTGCGATCGCGGTCGATAAAGTGGTGTTTAAGGGCACCCAACAGATGCAGGGCAATGGCGGCGACCAGGACATAGCCGAGTATCCGGTGCGCGGTGTGCCCCAGCTCATTCCAAAAGACACTATAGGGCACCACCTCAGGGGGGTTAAGGGGGTGATGGTTTTCCGGTACCAGTGTCAGCCCGAAAATGCCAAAGCCATGTCCACTGGCGCCTGAGTACAGCATGCCGGTCAGCGGCAGGGCAATAGTCCCCAGCAGCAAAACCCAGTGCACCACCTTGGCCAGTATCAGTTCGTGGCGTGGGTAGTGGTGCGCCGCCGGTGGCCAACCCTGGCGCAGTCGCCAGACGACCCGCCAGAGGATCACCGCAAATAACAGTATGCCCAGGGATTTGTGCCATTCGTAGAGCGCCCAGGTTTCCGTGTTGGCCATATACAGTCCCACGGCCAGCATGGCGATAAAGCCGATTGCCACCAGCCAGTGCAGCAGGATACTGGTGCGGCTAAGGGTATGAGGGGTGTCTTTCATCGGGAGTCCTCCAATCGATGTTATTTGCAAAAAAAACCGATTAGAGGACGCGCGTGCCCCGGCTGGCCAGCCTTTTGGGGCGAGTGGATTAATGGTGGGG
The DNA here is from genome assembly GCA_965652265.1 of uncultured Cellvibrionaceae bacterium. Taxonomy (GTDB): domain Bacteria; phylum Pseudomonadota; class Gammaproteobacteria; order Pseudomonadales; family Cellvibrionaceae; genus Gilvimarinus. Next base: position 2,391 of record CBFGUT010000250.1, read on the forward strand.
CGATTGGAGGATCACTGAACAATGTTGCTTAAGCGCCTGGCGATAACCTTTGCTGAGGGAAACGTCCATACCTGAACATAGATATACCCGGCCATTGCCGGCGGGCAGGTTTTCAATGCTGTCGATGGCGGTCAGACGCACGATATGTGAACGGTGTGTGCGCACAAATTGGCTAGGAGGCAGCCTGTCGGCAAGCTCTTTAAGCGTGGAGCGCAGTAGATAGCTGCCTTCACCGGTGTGAATTTCCACATAGTTGCCGGCGGCGCTCAGGGCCTGGATGTCGTCAATGCGAATGAGCGCCTCCCGGCTGCCACGGGTGACCAGCAGAGTATCGGTGAGTGTCAGCCCCGACTGTGCGTCCGGGGTTGATGGTTGGGGGGAGGTTGGCTGGGCTCTTTGCAGCAGGTGCCACCCGGCCACCACAATGGCCAGAGCCAGGGCGTATTGGGGAAAGAAATACACCAGGCTGTTGATCGGCCCGGCGTCTTCGTTAAACGCCAGGTCGAGGCCGACCCGGTAGCCCAGGGACAGCGTAAGCACCGCAGCGGTTAACAGGGGATAGAAGATGAGCGGACTGGGGGCCAGCCGCTTGCGGTGATGCAGAGCGGCGCCAATGGCCGGGGTGAGTATCAGCCACAAGCCCCATTCGCGAAGAGTCCACAATACCGAGTCGGCGATGTCCACGGGCACCAGTGCCACATAGGCCTGGTGGGCCAGACAGTAAAGGGTTAAATAGCCCATATAGGTGCCCCAGCCCATCAGGGACAGTCGCCATTCGCGCGGGGGCAGGGCGGCGAGAACTTGCTGCATAACTCACTCTCAGCGGCAGATAATGATTGTTTTGTCTTCAGAGGTGTCTTTTATTATACATTGTCGCTGGGCAGGGGTTCCTTTACAGTAGCGCTCCCTTGAAGATTTCAGCCTGACAAGGTCAAAAATGACGCAGCACCTCAGCCCCCAGCAACGCTACCGACAGGACCTGTCCCGGCCGGAGTTTGTGCACGACCCTGCGCAGGCGCAGGCGGTGGCGCATTTGCAGGCGCTTTACGAGGCACTGCTGGTTGAGCCCAACAGGCCCTGGTGGCGGTTCTGGCAGTCGCCGACACCGGCGCCGGTCCGGGGGCTCTATTTCTGGGGCGGGGTGGGCCGTGGCAAAACCTATCTTATGGATAATTTCTATGAGAGTTTGCCATTCGATAGAAAAATGCGGGTTCACTTCCATCGCTTTATGCGCCGGGTGCACGCCGACCTCAAGCGCCTGGCCGGCATACCCAACCCGCTCATCCAGGTGGCTGTAGGCATCGCCGATGAGGCCCGGGTGATCTGCTTCGATGAATTTTTTGTCAGCGATATTGGCGACGCCATGATCCTTGCGGGGCTGCTGCACGAACTCTTCGCGCGCGGTGTCACTCTGGTGGCCACCTCCAATATCCCCCCTCAGGACCTCTATAAAGACGGCTTACAGCGCGCACGCTTCCTGCCGGCCATCGCCCTGTTGCAGCAGCATACCCAGGTGGTTAACGTGGACGGCGGCGTCGACTATCGACTGCGGGCACTGGAGCAGGCGGAGGTGTATTACAGCCCACTGGATAAGCAGGCTGCCGGCGCCCTTGAGGAAGCTTTCATGCGTCTGTGCCCGGCGGGCGCCGAGATCAAGGAGAATGTGCACCTGGATATCGAGGGGCGGCCCATTGTGGCGCGGCGGCTGGCGGACGATGTGGCCTGGTTTGAATTCGCCGCCCTGTGCGAGGGCCCCCGCTCGCAAAATGACTATATCGAGTTGGCGCGGGAGTTCCACACGGTGATTCTGGCGGGGGTGCCGGTGTTTACCGCCGAGCGCGATGACCAGGCGCGGCGCTTTATTAATCTGGTGGACGAATTCTACGACCGCCACGTCAAGCTGGTGCTTTCCGCCGCCGCACCCCTGGAGGGGCTCTATGCCAGTGGTCGCCTGGGCTTCGAGTTCGCCCGCACCCAGAGCCGCCTGCTGGAAATGCGCAGCCGCGAATACCTGGCCAGACCCCACCGAGCATAGCCAATCGCCGAGGCGTGTGTATGGCGTTCCGCATACGGCGTTCAACCTCCAGCGCGAAGCAAATAGTGCTTGAAAAGCCCCGCTGGCTTCTGTAGTATTCGCGCTCTTTTCTACACGACGCACATCTCCTGAGGCAGGAATAACATGAAGACATATAGTGCCAAAGCAGAATCAGTCGTTCACGATTGGTTCGTTATCGATGCAGAGGGCAAAACCCTCGGCCGCATGGCGGCTGAGATTGCCAGCCGTCTGCGCGGAAAGCACAAGCCTGAGTACACGCCTCACGTGGATACCGGTGACTACATTGTTGTGGTCAATGCCGAGAAAGTCCGCGTGACCGGCAACAAGGCGAAAGACAAGATGTATCACCACCACACCGGTTTTATCGGTGGCATCAAGTCCATCAGCTTTGAAAAGTTGATTGAAAAAGCGCCTGAACGTGCCATCCAGACCGCCGTCAAGGGCATGCTGCCCCGCGGGCCGCTGGGTCGGGCC
>CBFGUT010000251.1:0-4894 GCA_965652265.1 uncultured Cellvibrionaceae bacterium
GCCGAGCTGCACGGCATGCTCTGTGGACGCCTGTGTGGGCCGCCTCTGGAAAAGGCCGAGTGGCAGGCGTTGGCTGTGGAATTTATGGGGTTTGAGCAGGACCCGGACGAGCAGACCGCTGCGGCGCTGGAGGCGCTGCTAGCGCAGACGCGCGAGCAGCTGGGGGAGCAGAGTGTCCAGTTTCAACTGCTGTTGCCGGCGCATGACACGGCCCTGGCGCGCCGGGCGGGCGCCCTGTCCGAGTGGTGTCACGGTTTCCTGTCGGGCTTTGGCGCGTCGGTCACGGACACCCTGTCCGTCGAGATCAAGGACGCCCTTGCCGATTTCGCCGCCATTGTGCAGATTGAGGCCGACGACGAAGACGCCGCCAGCGCCGAGGAGGATTTTTTCCAGGTGGCCGACTATGTGCGCGGCGCGGTTATGAGCCTGCACCTGGCCCTGGCCAGCCGCGAGACGGCCGCGCCTGCCACTGTTCATTGAGAGCTGTTGATCTATGCGCATAAACAAAGCTGAGTTTGCCCGCCGCCGCAAGGCACTGATGGCGGTCATGGAACCCAACAGTATCGCTATCGTGCCGGCGGCGCCCGAGCGCCAGCGCTCGCGCGATACGGACTATCCCTACCGGCAGGACAGCGACTTCTTCTACCTGAGCGGGTTTAACGAGCCGGAGGCGGTGTTGGTGCTGATTCCCGAGCGCGAACACGGTGAGTATGTACTCTTCTGCCGCGAGCGCGACCCCGAGCGGGAAATCTGGGACGGCTATCGCGCCGGTCCCGAGGGCGCCTGCCGCGATCACGGCGCCGACGATGCCTTTCCGGTGGATGATATCGACGAGATTCTGCCCGGGCTGTTGGAGGGCCGGGAGCGCGTCTATTACTCCATGGGCAAGGACCAGGCCTTCGACCGCCAGGTCATGGAGTGGGTGAATACCATTCGCGCCAAGGTGCGCTCCGGAGCCATCCCGCCCGGCGAGTTCCTCGATCTCAGCCATTTCCTGCACGATATGCGCCTCTACAAAAGCGCCGCTGAAATCCGCGTTATGCGCGAGGCGGCAGAGATCTCTGTGGCGGCGCACATCCGCGCCATGCAGGCCTGCGAGCCGGGCATGATGGAGTACCAGCTGGAGGCGGACATCCTTCACGAATTCGCCCGCCGCGGCGCCCGTCATCCCGCCTACAGCAGTATTGTCGGCGGGGGTCGCAACGGCTGTATTCTGCACTATATCGACAACAGTGCGCCGCTGCGCGACGGCGACCTGGTGCTGATCGATGCCGGCTGCGAATTGGAGGGCTATGCCTCCGATATCACCCGCACCTTCCCGGTCAATGGCCGCTATAACGCCGAGCAGCGCGCCCTCTACGATATTGTGCTGGCGGCCCAGCAGGCGGCCATTGCCACCATTGAGCCCGGTACCCACTGGAACGTCCCTCACGAGGCTTCGCTGCGGGTGATCACCGGCGGGCTGGTGGAGCTGGGGCTGCTCAGTGGTGACGTCAATACGCTGATAGAACAGGAGGCCTACAAGCCCTTCTACATGCACCGTATCGGCCACTGGCTGGGCATGGACGTGCACGATGTGGGCGACTACAAGGTGGGGGGGCAATGGCGGGTACTGGAGCCGGGCATGGTGATGACCGTGGAGCCGGGCATCTACGTGGCGCCCGACAATGACACCGTGGCGAAAAAATGGCGCGGCATCGGTATTCGCATAGAAGACGACGTGCTGGTCACCCGCGAGGGCGCGGAGGTGCTGACCGAGGCACTGCCCAAGACGGCCGAGGCCATCGAGGCGCTGATGGCGGAGGCGCGGGGGTGAGCCCCGATTACCATATCGCCATCGCCGGCGGCGGCATGGCCGGCGCCAGTCTGGCGCTGCTGTGCGCCCGGGCCTGCCCGCAGTGGCGTATTGCCCTGGTGGAAGCAACCCCCTTTGCCCATGATGGCGACTACCACCCCAGTTTTGATGCCCGCAGCACCGCACTGGCAGCGGGCAGCATGGCCATATTCGAGTGTGCCGGCCTGGGCGAAAACCTGCGTCGGGAGGCGGCGGCCATTACCCGCGTCCATGTGTCGGATCAAGGCTATCTGCCTGGACAACAGTTACAGACGGGCAGTGAGCCGCTGGGCTATGTGGTACCCAACGCCTGGCTGGGGCGAGTGCTCTGGGAGGCTTTGCGGAAAACGCCCCAGGTAGAGATTATTGCCGGCAGTGTGCAAGCGCTCACTATCCGGGCCGGTTACAACCACATGCAGACAGCCGCGGGTGACTCTCTCACCGCCGCCGCCACGGTGGTGGCCGATGGGGCCGCCTCGCCCCTGCGGCACTCACTGGGTATCGCCGTGGATACCAAGCGCTACCACCAGCGCGCCATCATTGCCAATCTGCGTCTGTCACGCCCCCACGGCGGCATCGCCTACGAGCGCTTTACCCGTAGCGGTCCGCTGGCACTGTTGCCCCTGGGCAGCGGTCCCGGCGCCGATCGCATGGCGATGGTCTGGACCCTGCCCGAGGCGCGCGCCGAACAGGGCATGGCGCTGCCCGAACGCGACTGCCTGCGGCTACTGCAACGCGAGTTCGGCTATCGCGCCGGGCGACTGCTGCAACTGGGCCGGCGCGACAGCTATCCCCTGCACATGCAGACCGCCCGCGAGCAGGTGCGCTCGCAACTGGTGCTGCTGGGCAACGCCGCTCACTCCCTGCACCCGGTGGCGGGTCAGGGCTTTAACCTGACCTTGCGCGACGCCGCCGGGCTCGCTGCCCACTGGCAGGCGGCGGCGAAACAGGGTCGCGCACCGGGGGAATTGTCGGTGCTGGAGGCCTACCAGCACCAGCGCCGGCAGGATCAGTGGTTGACCCAGCGCCTGGGTGACAATCTGGTTGAGTACTTCTCGCGCCAGGGACCGACCCGTATCGTTCTGCGGCATATGGGCTTGCTGGCACTGGAGCTGTTGCCGCCCGTCAAGCAGGCCTTTCACCGCCAGATGGCCGGGCTGGCCGATATGGATACTATGCAACAACTGGTGCGTGGAGGTGCGGCGTGAGCCCTGCCCCTACCCACAGCGCCGATGTGATTGTGGTGGGCGCCGGCCTGGTGGGCAGCGCCTGTGTGGCCGCGCTCACGCAACCTGCCCTCGCTGGCCTGCGGGTCTGCTGGGTGGCGCCGGTGACGCCCGCACCGGCGCTTGCCAGCACGGGCCCCGACCGCTTCGACACCCGGGTGGTGGCGCTGACCGAGGCATCGCGGCAGCTGCTGGAGCGCCTGGGCGCCTGGCATGCCCTGCCCGCCGGTAGCGCCTGTCCCTACACGCATATGCACGTGTGGGATGGCGAAGGCACCGCCGCCATTGATTTTGACAGTGCCGAGCTGCGCGTGCCGGCGCTGGGACACATCGTGGAAAACGGACGTCTCGGCCAGGCACTGTCGGCCGCTCTTCTTGCCGATTCGAACGCCGATTCGCAATTGCGGCGTTTCCCGCAGTCGGTGGCCAATCTTTTGCGCGCGGGGGAGGCGGTGACCGGGGTTGAACTGGATGACGGCAGTTGCATTGACGCGCCCCTGGTAATCGCCGCCGATGGCGCCGCCTCCCCCCTGCGCACCCTGGCCGAGCTGCCGGTGCGGGAGTGGAGTTACGAGCAAAAGGCGCTGATCGCCACGGTGCAGATGGAAAAGCCGCATCAACATACAGCCTGGCAGCGCTTTATGGCCACCGGCCCGCTGGCTTTCCTGCCCTTGCAGGACACCGATGCCCGCGAGCAACACTACTGCTCCATTGTCTGGTCGGCGGATACGCCACTCGCGGATGCCCTGATGGCCGAAGACGACACGCGTTTTCGCCACACCCTCGCGCGCGCCTTCGAGGAGCGGCTGGGCGCGGTATTGGCCGTGGGCAAGCGCCACGCCATCGCCCTGCAGCAGCGTCACGCGCGCCGCTATTACCTGCCCGGGCTGGTGTTGGTGGGAGATGCCGCCCACAGCATCCACCCACTGGCGGGCCAGGGCGTTAACCTGGGGTTGCTGGATGTCGAGTGTCTGGCGGCGGAACTGATGCGCGCGCGCACGCGCGGCCTGGGCACCGGGGAGGAGGCCACGCTCAAACGCTACCAGCGCCAGCGCATGGCTCACAACCTTACCATGATGGCCGCCATGGAGACTTTCAAACGCAGTTTTGGCGCTCGCCAGCCGGCCCTGGTGTGGGGGCGCAACCGCGCGCTGTCGCTGGCCGCCGGGCTGCCGCCACTCAAAAACACCCTGGCCCGTTTTGCCATGGGTATACACCCGGAGTCAGCACTATGAATCGCCACCGACGCCTCGCCGGCCTGGTGCTCAATACCCTGCTGGCCCTATGGCTGGCGCTGGTCTGCCTGTACCTGGCGGCGGTGCTGACGCTGCAGGGTGCCTTCGCCGCCCTCGTCACTCTCGTGTTGCTGGTGCTGGTACTGCGCCGTCAGCGCTGGGGCTATTTCGGGGCCGCCGTCTGGGGCTTGGCCTGCTACCAGCTAGCTAAGGAGGGGCTGATGTTTGCCGACGTCAAGCGCCTGGCCATGCTCGGCGGTATGGCGGCGGTGGTGGCCGGTGTGCTTCTGCATGAAATTTTCTGCCGCCGACCCACCCCCTGAGCGCAATTTGCCAGCGTTTAAATTCTCTTTTTAGCGCTTGAACTCAATCTGGCTAAGTGCTTTAATTTTGAGCTGTTGGTGCTGAAAGTGGCCTTATTGTGTGGTTTTGGACCACGGCAGATACCGGCATGGGCCTGTCAAGGTTCCACCTTGGGGGTAGTTCTGGGTAGGTCAGCATTGCTGGCGCGGAAGTGAAAAAGAGGACGTTATGTCAGATCAGTTGGTATCCGGTGTGGTTAAATGGTTTAACGATGCCAAAGGCTATGGTTTTATTGA
>CBFGUT010000252.1:0-4893 GCA_965652265.1 uncultured Cellvibrionaceae bacterium
GAAATCGAAAGCACCGGCTTTCATGGATTCAATGGCAATATCGATATTGCCATGAGCGGTAATGACTGCCACCGGTAAACGTGGCTGGTGTTGCTGAATATATTCAACTATGTCGAGTCCATTGCCATCGGGCAGCTTCATATCCGTCAAGCATAGAGAAAAACTGTGTTCTTGTAGAGCCTTCTTGGCGTCGGCCAGGGAATCGGCACTCACCGTATCCACACCCATACGTCCCAGGGTGATTTCCAACAGCTCGCGAATATCGGGTTCGTCGTCAATGACCAAAGCGTATTTTTTTATCATGACCTGAAATTCTCATTCTTGGGACTTGTTAGGGTGAGCAAATTGAATGGTAAAACAACTGTGTGAATCCTGTTCCTTGGTATAGCTGAGAAAGGCCTGGTTGGCTTCGCAAAGCTCTTTACAGAGAAAAAGGCCGAGCCCCGAACCAGAACTTTCCGTTGTGAAAAATGGTTCGAAAATATGAACTTGCTGGCTCGCCTCAATGCCGGGCCCGTTATCGATTATTTGCAGGCAGGGTGTTTGACGGTTGGTGTCTATATAGCTTCGCAAGGTGATGGCTGGCCCATCAACAGAGAAGTCGGCGTAGCGTAATGCGTTATCCAACAAATTGGTAACAACCTGTTGAAGTTGGCTTTCATCAAAACGGATGGCCAGGTCAGAATCTGCGTTGAGTATAGCGATTTTTTGTGATAAATGGGATTGGGTATGGGCCTGCAAATAGGCCTTGAGAAAATTGGGTAGCCAATTGTCAATTTTAATCAATTCAGGCTCTGACGTTTTGCGTCGAGAGACCTGGAAAATGTTTTCAATAATTTGATTAATGCGGCGAGTGTGATTGCTAATAATCTCCAGCAGTCGCTGGTCGTGGGTATTGAGATCGCTGGATTCCGCCAGTAACTGGCTGGCGTGTCCAATAGCTCCCAGGGGGTTGCGGATCTCGTGAGCAATACTGGCGGTTAATCGTCCTAGCGAGGCGAGTTTCAACTGTTGTGCCTGTTGAGTCAGAGCGCGATTGTCCTCGGCAAAAATTAATGTTCCGCTAGTGTCAACACCCAGTTCCAGTTCTGTCATGTTCAAACGTATTTCCGCACCTTTACTGCCGGAGACTATACTGGTGGCGTGAGCGGCGCTAGTTTGATTCTGCCACTGTTGTACCTGGTGCAACAAGTCGGGGGATTGCTTCAGTGATAAATTGAGGGAATGCGCCTGGTCGAAATTCAGCAATTCCTTGGCTGCCTGGTTAATCAGCTCGATATCGTTATTTTTATTCAGCACCACAATGCCGGTGCGCATGCGTTCCACAATGAGGCGTGCCAGTTTTTGCAGGTGTGCCACATGTCGTTGTTGTGCCAATACTTCGGCCTTGCCATGGCGAATCTTGCGAGTGATATATTGAAAAGCAAAGGTCGTGATAAAAATTAATATGCCCAGATAGCCCGACACAAATAGCGAAGTATTGGTCATCTCCTGAGTGAAGTACTGCCATAAACTATCGCTCAACAGGGCGATAGTCGCGAGGGCGGCCGAAAAGATGGCCAACTGGACGGGCAATAACATGCCCGCAGCCGCCACTGCCACCAAAAAAAGGTACCCCAGACCACCGCCCACGCCACCACTGGCATGCATCCACAAAGTAATGGCAAGGATGTCCACAAAGACAGCCAAAAAACGTTGCTGTAGGCTGGGGGTGTGTTTATTCCGCCAGAGAAAAATCAGGCTCAGCAAGTTAATGCCGATATACACCCAACAGGTGTAGCGAAATAGCAGGGCATATTCACTTCCCGGTATGTGCGTGATGATATTGGATTCGTGGGTGAGCAGCAGCAGGGCCCCAAGAAACAGCCGATAGTAGGTGTAAGCTCGCAAGAGCTGGTAGGGATCGTAGTCGGTATTGTGGCTGCCCGTCTGTAGATTCATGGCGATTCCAGTCTCTGCCGGTGTTTTTGTGGCCGGGTATATGCCATTGTACATCATCGGTGGGCTTTGCTTAATGTGGGGCTTTGCAGGACAATAAGCCCTTTTGGGCGGGGCGAAGACTAAAATCATGCCCCTAAAGGCTGTTAGAGTTGGAGCGTATGTCGCAATTGATCATTTGTCTGGCCCAGATAAATACCCTGGTGGGTGATATCCCCGGTAATACCCGGCGTATTCTTGAGGTGGCGGAGCGGGCCTTGACAGAGCAGGGTGCTCACGCCGTGGTTTTTCCTGAGTTGGCCCTGACGGGCTACCCGCCGGAGGACTTGCTGTTGCGCCCGAGCATGCAGCGGCGGGTGGCGCAGGCTCTACAGGCATTAAAGGATGCGGCCTTACCTATTCATCTGGTACTGGGCTACCCCTGGTCACAGGATGGCCACAGTTACAATATGGCGGGGGTCATCTATCAGGGCGAGTGTGTGGCGGAATATGCCAAGCAGCATCTCCCCAACTATCAGGTATTTGATGAGGTGCGCTACTTCACGCCGGGTACGAGCCCGTGCGTGTTCGACTTGGAGGGTATCCCCACGGCATTGACTATTTGTGAGGATATCTGGCAAGCGGGGCCCATGGCCCAGGCCCGAGAGGCAGGGGCAAGATTGATGCTTAATCTCAACGCCTCGCCTTTTCACCGCGGCAAGGCGGTGGAGCGCGAGGCAGTACTGCGGCAGCGGGTGGCAGAGGGACAAATGCCCATTATTTACACCAATCTGGTGGGTGCCCAGGACGAACTGGTGTTTGACGGCGGTTCCATGGTCATGGACGCCAGTGCCGAGGTCTGCATGCGTGCCCCCCAGTTTGAGGAGTCATTGCGGCCGGTTACCCTGGTGAGTTCAGAGAGTCGGGTGGAGGTTTTAGCTCAGCCACTGGCATCGCAATTATCTCATCTGGATGAAATCTATCAGGCGCTGGTGCTGGGGTTGCACGATTATGTGACCAAAAACGGCTTTCCCGGCGTCGTGCTGGGCCTCTCGGGGGGTATTGATTCGGCGCTCACCCTGGCCATCGCCGTGGACGCCCTGGGAGCAGACCGGGTAGAGGCGGTCATGATGCCATTTCGATACACCTCCGATCTCAGCAAACATGAAGCGGCAGCTCAGGCAACCACTTTAGGGGTGCACTACAACTCTATCAGTATCGAGCCCATGTACGATGCCTTTATGGCGGCCCTGGCAGACAGTTTTAGGGGGCGGGATGTGGATGCCACAGAAGAAAACCTGCAGGCGCGTTGCCGGGGAGTATTGCTGATGGCAATTTCCAACAAAAAAGGCTCTCTGGTTCTGACCACCGGCAACAAAAGCGAACTGGCGGTGGGTTATTCCACGCTATACGGTGATATGGCGGGTGGCTTTGACGTGCTCAAGGATGTACCCAAATCCCTGGTGTTTGCCTTGGCGCGTCACCGCAACCAGCGCAGCCCGGTTATTCCCGAGTCGGTAATCAACAGGCCGCCCTCGGCGGAATTGGCTCCCGATCAGAAGGACGAGGACTCTCTGCCGCCCTATGAGGTGCTCGACGAGATACTGTCACTCTATGTGGAGAGCGATTACAGTGCAGAGGAGATAGTGGCCAGCGGCTTTTCCCGAGACGAGGTGATGCGGGTGATTCGACTGGTGGATATCAATGAATACAAGCGACGTCAGGCGCCCATTGGTCCACGCATCACTCAGCGCGGTTTTGGGCGCGATCGCCGCTATCCGATTACCTCGGGATGGAAGGCCGGGGACTAATCCAGCATACCATCCCCACGCTCAAGTCACATAGGACGTCTGTAGCAGAGCAGAGGCTAGGGTCGTGGTGCGTCCTGGTACTGGGGGTCGTAGAGGCGGCGACTATCAAAACCCTTGGGCTCGGATTTATCGAAGAGTCCGAAGGTCAATTTGCTCACCCAGGAGCGTTCTCCGGCGCGGCTGCCGTACTGGAAGTTAAACTCGCCGCTATCGTCAAAGGCCGGATGGTCGGGGTAGTTGAGTCGCAAGACCTCCTGCGCGTTGCGTGACAATTCCGGCATATCCAACAGATGGTACCCCTGGGTGATGACCGCCAGGGCGTCAGGCACGGCCGGTGTCTCCTGGAAGTTTTGCAGGACATACTCACCGCGGTTGGTGGCAGCCAGATAGGCGCCGCGTTTGAAATAGTAATTCGCTACATGGATTTCGTAACGCGCCAGACGATTACGCAGATAGATCATGCGTTTTTTGGCATCGGCGGCATAGGGGCTGTCAGGGTAGCGGGTCAGCAGCAGGTTAAAGTGCGCCAGGGATTCGCGCGCCGCACCCGGGTCGCGCTGGGTCTGGTCGATCGGCATAATGCGGGCCAGAAAGTTTTCATCCTTGCTGTAGGCCGCCAGACCTTTCATGTAGTAGGCATAGTCCACATTGCGGTGCTGAGGATGCAGGCGGATAAACCGATCCGCCGAGGCGCTGGCCAGGTCCGGGTCGCCAGAGCGGTAGTAGGCGTAGATCAGCTCCAGTTGGGCCTGCTCCGCGTAGCGGCCAAAGGGGAAGTGTTCCTCCAGCAGCTGCAAGTAGCGAATAGCCTGCTCCCAGCGGCTGTTGCTCAGCTGTGATTGTGCACGCTCGTAGAGATCGGCCTCGGAGGTATACTCGTCCGTGCGCTCGTTGGAGGCGCAGCCCATCATCAGGGCGAAAACAGATACCAATATAGAAAAAACTATAGCGCGCATAGGGTTATAACTCACAATTCGTTATCATGCTCCGGAATACCACCGGGCAGCTATTTAACCACAGTCGGGGCCGATACCAAAATCGTCGCCGGCATAGGCCCTGTGACCGAGAACCCCAGCAGACTTGCCGTCAGTGGAGCGGCCAGCCACTATGTCCGATATGATCAGCCAACAACAGCAGGTGCCCCTGTCCATGCGGGGGCAGCGCT
>CBFGUT010000253.1:0-4888 GCA_965652265.1 uncultured Cellvibrionaceae bacterium
ATTCCATGGGTCAGCCCAGTCTGGACGAAGTGTTTATGGCGCTTACGGGTCACCCGGTAGAACCGGAGACACAGGAGACGTCTGGGGAGGAAATTTCTTTATGAGCCAGGATCGCTTTGCCGCCAATATTCACCAGGCGATTGCCCGACGCGCGCGCCCCGACAGGGCCAGTGCCCTCACCTGTGCGTTCGCCTTTGGTTGGCGCGCCTTATTGAAAATCAAATATGTCCCCGAACAAATGTTTGATGTGGTGGTAACCCCCATCATGTTCACGGTGATGTTCACTTACCTGTTTGGCGGTGCGCTGGCGGGCTCCACCAGCGATTACCTGCAGTTTCTGCTGCCCGGTATTCTCGCGCAAACGGTCATTTTTACATCCCTGTACACCGGGGTTAATCTCAACACCGATATTGGCAAGGGCGTATATGACCGTTTCAAGTCCATGCCCATGTGGGCGCCCTCGCCGATTGTGGGCGCCATGCTGGGGGATGTTCTGCGCTACACGCTGGCGGCGAGTATCGTGGTGTTGGTGGGGCTGCTGTTGGGGTATCGGGTTCAGGCGGGCATTCCCGGTTTGTTGTTGGCTTTTGTCTGGTTGAATATTTTCGGCCTGGGATTGAGCTGGGTCTTCACGCTGCTGGGGCTGATTTTGCGAACGCCGGGGGCGGTGATGACTATAAGCTGGATTTTCCTGATGCCTATTACCTTCGCCTCCAACATTTACGTGGACCCGGCCACCATGCCCGATTGGCTGCAGGCCATTGTGGCGGCCAATCCGGTGACACATTTGGTCACCGCACTGCGTGGTTGCCTGGACAACACCTTCGACGCTGTGCAGTTACTGTTATCGCTGGCGACGCCGGTCATCTTGACCCTAATATTTGCGCCACTGACCATGATGCGTTATCGACGAAAGTATTAATAAAGAGTTAATCACTCTCGGCTGTGAGTTTACGCGGGCAATCGCGACTTGCTAATAACAACAGGGATAGACAATGCAACCACACTCCCCAACTCCCGATGTTCAGCGCCTGGTACACCTGGATATTCTGCGCGGCTTTGCCCTGCTGGGTATTTTGCTGGTTAATTTTCAGTGGTTTACGCGCCCCATGCTGGCCATTTATCTCATCCCCAACACTTCGCTTACGGGGCTGGATTTAGCCGTGGATTGGATAATTACCTGGTTGGGGGAGGGAAAGTTCTATCCACTATTTTCGTTAATGTTCGGTATGGGCTTTGCCCTGATGGCCGATCGCAGTCAAACAAAAGACTCGGGATTTCTAGGGTATTACAGTCGGCGACTGGTGGTGTTGGCGGTGTTCGGACTCGCGCATATTCTGCTGATATGGTCGGGCGATATTCTGCTTATTTATGCCATCACTGCCGTATTTATGATGCTGTTGTTTTCACGCACCCCCGTGGAGCGCCTGTGGAAATGGGCGCTGGCCTTGCTGGGGGTGCCCTTTGGTTTTTTACTGTTGACCTGGCTGGGCATGCTGGACCCGGATTTCACCGCCCAAACCAATGCAGAGTTGATTGAAGATACCCGCTCGTTACGGGCGGAGATAGAAGCTTCCGCAGCTGTGTATCGGGAGGGGAGCTTTATCGAAGTGATGCGGGAGCGCTGGCATGAATATACGGAGATTTTTGCCGACCAGGGGTGGTTAATGATCTGCATGGTGCTGGGTTATTTTTTACTGGGTCGCTGGCTGGTGGTCTCTGGCCGTATGGCTCAAACGGATGTGCACAGGCGTTTTTTTGTTCGCTGGGCAACTATCGGCCTGCCAATGGGGTTGATCATATCGGCTATCGCCACCGCTTGTTTATACCTGTTTGACGCCTCTTTGCTCAGTCACCCCATTATGTTGGGCAGTTTGCTGTATGTTATCGCAGGTGTGGTATTACCCTTTGGGTATTTATCCATGGTCACACTGATGGCAAGCCGCCTCAGCTGGCTGGCCCCACTGGGGCGGATGGCGCTCAGTCAATATTTGTTGCAATCGCTGGTGTGGACCACGGTGTTTTACGGCTATGGTGTCGGGCTCTGGGGGCAGGTGCCACGCTTTTACCACTTGCCGTTGGCGTTGGCTTTTTTTGCGTTTCAGGTGGTACTGAGTCACTGGTGGTTAAGGCGTTTCTATTTTGGTCCCGCCGAATGGCTTTGGCGTTCGCTCACCTATTGGCGGCTCCAGCCTTTCAGGAGAAACTGACGTCCATCAGTCTGATATCGAAGATCAACACGGCGTTGGGTCCGATTTTATCGCCCACGCCGCGTTTGCCCCAGGCCAGTTCCGGAGGCACGACAAACTCGCAGCGGCCACCTTCACGCATGAGCTGCAGTCCCTCACATACACCGGGAATGGCCTCCTTCATGGCGAATTCATCGGGCAGGCCCTCTTTGTAAGTGTCGGCGATCACCTTGCCGTTGACCGTTAGAATGCGCTGATTAACCACCACGGTATCGGTCGCGGCGGGGCTGATGCCCGTACCCTCCTCCAGCACCCGGTACAAGAGTCCGCTGGGGGTAACCAGGACGCCTTCCTTCTGACGGTATTTGTCCATGTACTCCTCGCTCGCCTTGCGGTTTTGTCCGGAGGAGCCTTTGTTAGGGCACCTCTAAAAATTGCTTGCGGCCTCTGGCTTTCAGGCATTTTCTCTAGCTAAGCGCGCGATGCAGGCGGGCTGGTTGTCCCGTCGAAGCAGCGCAACGACGCTGGAGGAAATGCCTGAAAGCCCCTCCGGGCGCGGCCTGTGCGGCACCACAGCGGCGTTTCTTTGCTTGTAAAGGACAACCAGCCTTCACCTGCGCAAAGGGCCTTGCTGTGGCACCGCACAGATTGCGCAGAGGTCACAATCAATTTGTAGAGGTGCCCTTAGTCTTTTGCTCATAATGCGTGTATTGCGTAATGAAGGCGAAAGCTTACCGATTTCAACGGTGACTGGCCAGGACTTGCATCCATTCAAATAATACCATACCGTATGGTATTATTTGAATGGATGGGGAGAAGACAATGGCCCGCTACAGCGGTTGGTATTTACTGGCGACTGGCATTATTCATAATGCCATTGGCTTGATTATGGGCTGGGACATATTATTGGGCATACATCGAGAGGGCTGGTGGAATACAGTAGAGAGTCCCCAGGGCATCGATTTTGCCCGCAGTGCTATTACCTGGTTTCTGGTGCTGGGCTTTTTCTGGATGATGATGGGCTGGTTGATGCAGTGCTGGCAGCGGGTGACGCATAAGCCCTTGCCGGGGCTGATAGGCTGGGGCATGCTGATCATGGGCGCCTGGGTGGCAATCTTGGTGCCGGCTTCCGGTGCCTGGCTGGTTATTGTGCAGGGGCTTATTGTGATGATGGACAGGCGTCGACGTGAGATTAGGTAGAGAAGACTGGCTCCAGACAGGCCTGCAACTATTAAGACGGACAGGGCCCGACACGCTGACCATCGACCGCCTGTGCAGACGGCTAAAGGTCACCAAGGGATCCTTCTACCACCACTTCAGCGGGCGCGATGACTTTTTGCAGGCGTTGATGGAGTATTGGCGACATATCCATACCGAGAGTCTGATTGCCTTCAGCGAAACCGTGGCGCCAGAGAAGCGGAGCGAAGCACTCAGTCAATTGACCCGCAGCGCCGAGGCCGGTATTGAAAATGCCATGCGTAGCTGGGCATTGCAGGACCCGGATGTGGCCAGGCAAGTGGATGCCGTGGATCGGGTCCGGGTAGATTACTTGCAATCTCTGATTGCCGCACGATTGCTGCCTGGCCAGGATGTCCAATTGGTCGCCAAACTGATTTACGCTCACTTTGTGGGTGTCCAACACTTGTCTGGACTTATCAACGCCGAGGAGTGGGCAGCGATGGACGCCTTGTTGCAAAAGCTATTGACGCCGCAGTAACTTTGCAGGGCCACTGGAATGTCCCTGAGTGGTAAATAAACTGTCTCTGCAAGCCGTCAGGCGTGCAACGCCGCCTGACGGTCTGAATGCCTCAGTCACTGTTGTGCAATTTATCCACCACCAGCCGGTGCTCGCTATCCAGCACCCACGGCTTTTCGTAATCCACTTCAAACAAGTGGCCGTCCGGGTCTTTGAAATAGCCGGCAATGCCCCAGGGCGTGCGCGTGGCGGGCTTGACGATGGTGCCCCCGGCGGCTTCAGCGCGGGCCAATATGGCGGGCACCTCTTCCGGTGTCTGAGTGATATAGACCAGTGCCATACCGGTAAAGCCGCTGCCGGCTTGCTGTTGGGCATCGGCGGTCAGGTCAGCTCGAGGTAGCAGGCACAAAGCATAGCCACCCAAATCAAACTTGACGAAGCCCGCGTGCCCAGTGGGTGATTCGCGCCAACCCAGAGTGCGATAGAAGGCCGCAGCGCGCGCGACATTCTCCACCCCCAACAATATTAAGTGCAACCGCTGGCTGGGCGCTTGAGGGGTGTAGTCGGCGGTGGCGAAAGTGTGGTTCACGGGTTGTTCCAGCATAGGGGGTAACTCCTCGTTGGCGAATGAGTTGATGGCAGTGGCAGCGAATATCAGCCCCGCCATGGACGCTAAAGATAGATTCATAAATACAATACTCTTTACAGGGGGTGAAATGACTTTGGGGGATTAACGGCGGATATCGCGGCGCGGTATCTACCTCTATGAATGAGGGTCGCCCTCAAACAATTTTGCCGAGCCATGGGTGAGTTGCCAGGATGGCTTGCTGGCTACATGCTCATGGAACCAGACCGGCAGGCCGGGATCTGTATCGAGACTGTTAGCCGCCACCGGGAATTGCTTGTCAGTGGACAGCACTTCGCCGAGACTGGAGCCGCATTGCCGGCAAAAACATCGCCTGTATTGAAACGGCGTTTCCGGCACGTATTCAGTGACAAACTC
>CBFGUT010000254.1:0-4811 GCA_965652265.1 uncultured Cellvibrionaceae bacterium
TGCAAGGATAGTACAGGTGGTGTGCGGTGCCAGCCCTCTCTGCCCCCTACGCTAGTGGGCTGCGCGCAAAATTAGGTAACAGTTCGCTTCGCCAAAATGCCCAGCTCTGCGTTGGAAAAATTTGAAATAGCGCCACTATGCCTGCATTTTTCCGTCTTGATCTGGTCATTTTTGCAGTGCTCCTTTGTTACCGAACTTCACGCGCAGCCCACTAGGAAAAGATAGACAGGATTATACGGAGAAAAACCTGGCCAGTGCCGCCCCCGGATCGGGCTCGCGCATAAAGGCCTCGCCCACAAGAAAGGCGTGGACGTCACGGGCGCGCATGGCGCTCACATCGGCCGGGGACAGAATACCGCTCTCAGTCACCACCAGTCGACTCTTATCAATGCGTTCCAGCAGCCGATAGGTGGTCTCCAGGCTGACTGCAAAACTGTGGAGGTCGCGGTTATTGATGCCCACCAGTTTGTTGGGCAGAGCCAGGGCAAGATCGAGTTCCGCTTCGTTGTGCACTTCCACCAGCACATCCAGCCCCAGGCCTAGGGCAAACTGGTTTAGCCGGGTGAGCGTTTCCGCATCCAGGGCAGCCACGATCAACAGCACGCAATCGGCGCCCATGGCTCGCGCTTCCAGCAACTGGTACTCGTTGACCAGGAAGTCCTTGCGGATCACCGGTAGCGACACCGCCGTGCGCGCCTGCTGCAGGTAGGCGTCACTGCCCTGAAAGAAATCCACATCGGTGAGCACCGACAGGCAGGCGGCACCGCCGGCTTCGTAACTTTTCGCCAGTGCCTCGGGATCAAAATCCTCGCGAATCACCCCGCGGCTGGGCGAGGCTTTTTTAATCTCGGCAATCACTGCCGCCTCTCCGGCGGCCACTTTGCGCTCCAGTGCCTGCACAAACCCGCGCACCGGCCCGGCCCCTGCGGCGCGGCGCTCCAACTCAGTGGTGCTCACCCGCGTCTTGCGCGCGGCAATTTCCTCCCACTTGCGGGCGATAATTTTTTTCAAAATCGTCGGCGTATCAGTCATGCCGCAACTTACCTCTTACTTTAAAATGTCTGACGTCGGACGTCGGATGTCGGATGTCGGATGTCGGATGTCGGATGTCGGATGTCGGATGTCGGATGTCAAAAGCATAAGCCGAGACGTCGATCATTCATTCGATAAGTCGAACATCGTCACCACAAACAACTCCTCTTATTGGGGCTCATTGCCAGGTTCAAAGCAATTGCGCGTCAGACATCAGACGTCCAGCACCTTGCGTTGAGCTTACCCACATTGTTGGGTGGCGCAGAGCTTACCCAACCTACGGGTTAAAGCAGGTGGTGAAGGATACCAGTTCGCGCAGCTTCTCGCCGGCGAGGCCAGAACCCAGGGTGTCCTGGGCAATGGCCACGCCCTCCGCCAGGGTGTCAGCCACACCACTCACGTAGATGGCGGCCCCGGCGTTGAGGGCGATAATATCGGCCGCTTTCTGGCTGAGTTCGTCCTGCTTGTTGCCCAGCGCCCCTTGAATCAGTTTCAACGAACTGACGGCGTCCTCCACCGCCAGACCGATCAGGCTCTGGCTCTTTACGCCAAAATCCTCGGGCTGGATGGTATATTCGCTCACTGTGCCGTTTTTCAGCTCCGCCACCTGAGTACTGGTTGCCAGGCTGATCTCGTCGAGGCCATCGGCGGCATGCACCACCAGTACATGCTCACTACCCAACCGCCCCAGCACCTCGGCCATGGGTCGACACAGAGCGCCGTTGAACACCCCGATAACCTGGCGCTTGACGCCCGCGGGATTGGTCATGGGCCCCAGCATATTAAAAATGGTGCGCAGCCCCAGCTCCTTGCGGGGGCCAATGGCATGTTTCATGGCGCTGTGGTGGGCGGGAGCAAACATAAACCCCACGCCCAGGGATTCCACCGCGCGCCCCACCTGCTCAGGGGTAAGGTTGAGGTTCACACCCGCCGCTTCCAGTACATCGGCACTGCCGGTGGAGCTGGAGACCGAGCGATTGCCGTGCTTGGCCACGCTGGCACCCGCCGCCGCCACCACAAAGGCGCTGGCGGTGGAAACATTAAACAGATTGGCACCGTCGCCACCGGTGCCGCAGGTGTCCACCAGATGCTTGGCAGTAATATGCACCGGGCTGGCCAGTTCGCGCATGACCGTGGCCGCGCCAGTGATCTCATCCAGCGACTCGCCCTTCATGCGCAACCCCATCAGCAGCGCGCCGATTTGTGCCGGTGTGGCCTCTCCCGTCATCACCTGGCGCATCACCGCAATCATCTCCTCGGTGGACAAATCGATATTGTCCACTACCCGCGCCAGTGCTGTTTTGATATCCATGATGGCTCCTCAAACTCGCTGTAAAAAATTGGCCAGCAGCGCATGCCCCTGGCGGGTGGCGATGGACTCCGGGTGAAACTGTACACCCTCCACCGCCAATGTTCGGTGGCGGATGCCCATAATATCGTCGCGCTCGCCCGAAGCCGTGCAAGTCCAGGCGGTGACCGCCAGGGCCGATGGCAAAGTCTCGGGCGCCACCACCAGAGAGTGGTAACGCGTGGCCTCAAAGGGATTGTCCAACCCCGCAAACACGCCTTCACCATTATGGTGGATAGCGGAGGTTTTACCGTGCATGACCGCGCCAGCCGATACCACCTGTGCACCCATCACTTCGGCAATACACTGATGTCCCAGACACACGCCCAAAATGGGAATCTTACCAGAAAAGCGGCGAATAACCTCAGGGGATATACCCGCGTCGCGCGGTTTGCCCGGGCCGGGGGAGATTACAATTCGCGCGGGTGCCAAAGCTTCGATGTCGACCAGGGAGATGGCATCGTTGCGCACCACTTCCACCTCTTCGCCCAGTTCTTCCAAATAGTGGACGATGTTGTAGGTAAAGGAGTCGTAGTTGTCGATCATCAGTAACATGGGCGCGCCTCAAAATCAGCCAGCATGATAGTGTAGGCCGCCACTGATTGCATCAATATAGCTAACGCCGATGCTGCCCGGCAGAGAACTTTTCTGATCCTCGCCAGTCTGTAAGCACTCATTCACTATCAATAGCCGCTCTATGGATGCCAGTGTTATCGGCAGGGATTTCTGCCCCCAGCACCTCGCCCATTTGCCCTTGGGTTTAGCCCCGCCAGCGCGTCAACAGCGCCCGGTGAGCAAGGAGCTGTGGCTGACACTGTTGATATCTGTGGTACTACACAGCGCCTTGTTTCTGTGGTGGTCCCCGTCGCCTCTGCCGGCAGCTACATCTTCGTCCATCGCGGTAACGCTAACGCCACCCGTAGAGGTCGCATCGCCTTCACCGGAAGTGACTGAGAAAGAGACTGTAGAGTCCCTCGATGAGCCATCCTCGCCAGACACCACCGTAAAATCTGTACCTAGCACGTCGGCAGAAGGACCTGCTGCCGAGTCAGAGGTCACGAGGTCATTGGACTTAAGCCTTCCCGACGCCCCCTTGCCCACGCCCGATCAACCCTCGTCGCCTGGTGCGGTTTTTCACCCCGGCCTGCGAGACAAACTCCACAGCGCGCGCAGCACACGCCAGCGACTGCAGAATACGGGTAAAACCCAACTGACCACCTTCCAGGACAGCGCCGGAGACACCTGGGTGGATCTGGGTAATGGCAACTGCATGCGCAGCACTGGCGGCGAGGGTTTTACCCGGAACTGGGAGCTGCCCCGTCCCTGCGGCACGCAATTGGATCAGGGAGAGCGCCTGCTGCGCAATGTACAGCGAGCGATCGACGAGTCACCGATCATCGAATCGTCGATTCGATGATCGGGATTGGAAAGTCGGACGTCAGACGTCTGATGTCGGACGGGGGTGGAGCCAGGGGGTAAGCTCCACACCACCCATCAATCCCCCCCGATGATTCGACGATAGCTGTTGGCGTTCCGCGTACGCCATTCAGCGTTTCGCGTCAGAAGCTGAACACCACCTTGGCGTACAGGCGCGGGTCGCTGTCGTCGATGGTGGGGTCTTCGCTGCCGATGGGTGTGGCCAGGCTGGCGTTGACACTGAAGGGGCCCGCACTCCAGCGGGTGCCGATACCGGCGCCGCTGAGGCTGCGGTCGTTGTCTACCGCCGGATCCCAGGGGTTCTTGTTGCGCTCTACTTCACCGTGGTCGAGCAGCGCATAGACCTGCCAGCGTGAGCTCAAGTCGTAGCGCAGTTCCACATTGGCCAGCCAGCCCTCGTCGCCCGTGGCCTCGCCCTGGGCGTAGGCGCGCACACCGTAGGCGCCGCCAAGGCTGAATTTCTCCGAGCTGTCCAGGTTCTTGCTGGCGAACTGGCCGTGAATCTGTGCATAAAGACTCCAGTGACCCCCGAGGTTCTGCAGGCGCATGATGGAGGGCATCCAGCGGTTAAAACTGCCGGCGGTCTCGGCGGTGACGCCGTCGATCACCTGGTCCAGATAACTCTCCAGCGTCAGATCGCCGCGGGTATAGGCCAGTGAGTAGCGGGTAATTGCGCCGCCGCCCACATTGTCGCGCCAGTCACCCATCACCGTCAGGGTAATCAGCTCAGAGGACTTTTCGCTGGTGCTGCCAAACTCTTCGATGCTGTCTTCCAGAGCCTTGTCGTCGTACTGCAGTTGCGCTTCCAGGTTGTAGCCGCGGGTGCGGATAAACGACTGGCGGGCAAACACGGTGGCGATCTGCGCGTTACCCGTGGCGCCGATCTCGGCAAACTCGTCACCCAGTTCGTAATCCATATCCGAGTAGGCCGCACCGAGTTCGGTGGCCCAGGGGCCTACCGGTACCTGGTACTGGGCGCGGAAGAAGATCTGTT
>CBFGUT010000255.1:0-4696 GCA_965652265.1 uncultured Cellvibrionaceae bacterium
AAAATATAACTTTGAGTTATATTTGTGGCATCGAAATCTGCAGTCTCGCTTTATAAGTATTGCCTTGTGAGGAGCTATCAAGCCCAGCCGCCAAAATAAATGTTGCTTTCGGCGCCATAAAATTTTATGGTGAATTGCCAGTTCGACTACACTGGAAAATGGACATACGGAAGTGGGAGGTAAGGTGTCCAAGGGTGCGCGATTCAGAAATTGGCGGTTAGGGATCGGATTGCTGTGCCTGGTATTCGCGGCCATGGCAGCCCGTGGTGTCATCGCACCGCAGATGGACATTGTGCAACAGGGGCAATGGCTGCAGGGTCCACCGGCGCTCACCGGTGGCGACTACCACTACCGTCTGACCTTTAATCTCGCCTCCCCCGGACAGTTGGTGGTGGATTTCAAACATTCCTCGGTACTGGCCACCTATACCCACACACTGACAGACGCCGCGGGCAAAACCCTGCTACAACGAACAGGCGGCTTGCACCATCCCGGCCCCGGTGACTTTTTCCTGCGGCATGGTCAGCGGCTGGAGCTACCGCCCGGTCAGTACCACCTCGATACCCGGATCTCAAGCCCCTTCTATCTGGCCACACCCACTCCCTTTGTTTTTAGCGAAAGCCAGTACCGGCAATATCTGCTGTGGTCCCAATCCCTGACCCTGCTCGGTATGGGGATATTTCTGGCGCTGAGTTTCTACTTCCTGGTTATTGGTTTATGGCGGCGTGATCTGACGGACCTCTTCTACGCGGCTTTCATTGTCGGCAACCTGCTCTACAACGGCGCCGCACTGCTGGTGTTTCGGGATCTGTTCGGCTGGCAAAATATTTACCTGGTAAGCGTTCCCATCCTCTTCTCCAACGCGGCCTATGTGGCGTTTGTGCTGTTGTTGCTGGGCATTAACCGGCAGACCACACCTCGTCTGTTTGGCTTGGGAATAGCGGCCTTGCTGTTATTGGCCAGTTTCTGGCCGCTGGCATGGCTGGCGCCTCACTGGTCCCTTGAGCTGGCGCGCTTTGGTGTGGCGATATTCGCTTTATATGGCCTGCTGGCAGCAATCAGCCAATCCCTGGCGCGCAACCGTGTGGCCTGGTTTTATCTGATCGCCAATGGCGCCTTTGTGGTACCGGCCCTGCTGTCTATTTCGTTGCGCGACATGCCACTGACCGAGGGGCTATTGATCGAACACCTGGGCATGGTGGCGGTACTCATTGAGGTGTTGTTACTGGCACAGGTGGTCAGCTATCAGATTGGCCAGGTCTACCGCGAACGCACCCGCCACCAACTCGCCGCCGAGGAGGGAAAGCTGTTGGCCAACCTCACCGCCCAGGTCCCCGGTGTTATCTATCAATTCCGCCTGTCGGCCGACGGCCAATTTTCCGCCCCCTACGCCAGCCGGGGACTGCGGGATATTTTTGCCCTGGATCCCGAGGATGTCCGGGAAGACGCCACTCCCGCCCTGAACCGCGTCTGTGCCGAAGACCACGCCGCCTTTATGGCCTCCATTTATCACTCGGCACAAACCATGACCCCCTGGACACACGAATTCCGAGTGGTGCTGCCCGGCCGGGGTCTGCGCTGGCGGACCGGCAATTCCACGCCGGAAAAGCAACCCGATGGCAGTATCGTTTGGCACGGATTTATTACCGATATTACCAATCGCAAGTTAATTGAAGAACAAATGCAGCATATGGCCCAGCATGATCTGTTGACCGATCTGCCCAACCGCGCTCTGTTTATGGACCGATTCAATCAGGCACTGGAGCGCCAGCGCCGCGAGCAGGGCATGCTGGCACTGATGTTTATCGATCTCGACGATTTTAAACTGGTGAACGACAAGCATGGCCACCAGGTAGGTGATGCCCTATTGCAGGCCCTGGCGCAGACCCTGCGTCAGAGCCTGCGAGCCTCCGACACAGCCGCTCGATTGGGAGGCGACGAATTTGTGATTCTGCTCCACCCGGTGAGCACACGTGACGATGCGCTGCGCGTGGCGGGGAAAATTCATCACGCCTGTGTACAGCCCCATAGGATCGATGGACTGGACATCACCATTTCCTGCAGTATCGGTATCGCGCTTTTCCCCGTGGATGCCACCACCCCCGAAGGTCTGATCAAGGCCGCCGATACCGCCATGTATCAGTGCAAGGATGACCCCCACACCCCCATCCATTTTTATTCCCCCGGTAACGGCTAGCCGTCGAAATCACTCGCGCTCCCACGACTAACTCATCAGACGCCAACAGTTTTACACACTTACCGGCTTGACCTCGCCATGAGATGCATCCAAAGTCACCCTCCAACGCGTCTAAGGCATTCACCGGAGGTGGCAAGTACCTCTTCACCGAGGCAGGCATGTCACCAGGCCCTAAGGAGTAGCCCATGCAAGCCACGACCCCTCTCTCTCACAGTGCCCTTCATATCATTCACAAATACATTCGCGCCCAGTTATTCGACATGGCCAACACCCTGGCTCGCGCCGAACCCCATCAACTGACCAGCGTGCAAAACCAACTGCAAGATACCGCGTCTCTGCTCAGGGGGCACGGTACTCACGAAGACCAGGCATTTGAATCCGTGCTCCGGGCATACGACCCGCTGTTGGCCAACACCCTGGAAGATGACCATCTGAAACTGGAGGCGAGCCTGCAGCGTATTCTCACCAGCGCCGATCAGCTCGATCGCCTGGCCGATACACAAAAGAGCGAGCACTTGCAGTACCTGTATCTGGACTGGAATCAATTTGTGGGTCATTATCTGCTGCACCTGGACGACGAAGAGCGGCTGCTGTTCGTGGCTATTCGCGAACATATGCCGGAAGTGGATGTGATTCGCGCTTCCATGGCCTCTCTGGAATCCACCGAACGCACGGCCTTTGCCAAAGCGTTGAAAAATATTACCAACCGCCGCGAACAAAATCAGATATTCGCCACCACGGCAGAAAACAAGGAGCCTGCGTGAAACCGATTATCAGCATTGAGCAGCTGACCAAAACCTACGACTCGGGATTAAAAGCACTGGACACTCTCTCCCTGGATATTCAGGCGGGAGAAATTTTCGCCTTGCTGGGTCCCAATGGCGCCGGCAAAACCACCTTGATCAGTATTGTCTGTGGAATTGTCAACGCCAGTACCGGCCGGGTGACCGTGGACGGACTGGACACGGTGCGGGACTACCGGGAGGCGCGCAAACGCATTGGCCTGGTGCCCCAGGAACTGGCGGTGAGCATGTTCGAGTCCGTCTGGGACACGGTGCGCTTCAGTCGTGGCCTGTTTGGCCGGGCACCCGACGACGCCTATTTGGAGCAGTTACTGAAAACCCTCTCCCTCTGGGACAAGAAAGACAGCCGCATTATGGCGCTCTCAGGCGGCATGAAACGCCGGGTGCTGATAGCCAAGGCCCTGGCACACCAGCCGCGCATTCTGTTTCTGGACGAACCCACCGCTGGTGTGGACGTGGAGTTGCGGCGCGACATGTGGGCCATGATCCGCAAGCTGCGCCAGGACGGCGTTACCATTATCCTCACCACTCACTATATCGAGGAAGCCGAGGAAATGGCCGACCGCATCGGCGTTATCAACAAAGGGAATATTATTCTGGTGGAAGAGAAACACCGCCTGATGCAACAACTGGGACAAAAAAAACTCACCGTGCAATTGGAATCGCCCCTGCAACACCTGACGCCGCCGCTGCACCGCGAAGACGTCCAGTTATCGGAAGACGGACAGACCCTGACTTACCACTATCGCTCCACTGATAACAGCAGCGGTGTTGCGGCGATTCTGGCGGAGCTGGCTGCCGCCGGCATTCACTACAGTGACCTGCACACGCGCCAGAGTTCGCTGGAAGATATTTTTGTCACTCTGGTGGAGGAACACGCATGAACGGCCACGCCATAAAAGCCATATACCTGTTTGAGCTGGCGCGCACCTGGCGCACGTTGATGCAATCTATTGCCTCACCGGTTCTGTCCACCTCGCTGTATTTTATCGTTTTCGGCTCCGCCATCGGCTCGCGCATCGTGGAAATTGACGGCATTCACTACGGCGCCTTTATTATCCCCGGGCTGATTATGCTCACCATTCTCACCGAGAGTACGTCCAATGCCTCTTTCGGCATTTATATGCCCAAATTTACCGGGACTATTTACGAGGTCTTGTCGGCACCCGTCTCAGCGGTGGAAATTGTCATCGGCTATGTGGGCGCAGCCGCCACCAAGTCCATTATCCTGGGGTTGATCATTCTCGCCACGGCGCGCTTTTTTGTGGACTACAGCATTCTGCATCCGCTGTGGATGCTGGGCTTTCTGGTGCTCACCGCACTGACCTTCAGCCTGCTGGGGTTTCTCATCGGTCTCTGGGCCAGGAGTTTCGAACAGCTACAAATCGTGCCGCTGATGGTGATTACTCCCCTCACCTTTCTCGGCGGCAGCTTCTACTCCATTTCCATGCTGCCCGACTTCTGGCAAAAGGTCACCCTGTTCAACCCGGTGGTGTATCTGGTGAGTGGCTTTCGCTGGAGCTTCTACGGCAGCGCCGACGTCCCCGTGGGCATCAGCCTAGGCATGATTGCATTGTTTATGCTGGTGTTTCTGGGGATTATCGTGTGGATGTTCAAGACCGGGTACAAAATCAAGGAATAAGTACGCGGTACGCGGTACGCGGTACGCGGTACGCGGTACGCGGTACGCGGTACG
>CBFGUT010000256.1:0-4638 GCA_965652265.1 uncultured Cellvibrionaceae bacterium
GGGAATAGCTCAGTGGTAGAGCACAACCTTGCCAAGGTTGGGGTCGCGAGTTCGAGCCTCGTTTCCCGCTCCATTTCGTCAGAGCCTCATAGGGGGCATTTACAGAAGAGTTGTCCTGTCCCCTTCGTCTAGAGGCCTAGGACACCGCCCTTTCACGGCGGTAACAGGGGTTCGACTCCCCTAGGGGACGCCATGCGGGAATAGCTCAGTGGTAGAGCACAACCTTGCCAAGGTTGGGGTCGCGAGTTCGAGCCTCGTTTCCCGCTCCATATTCTTAAAAAGCTGACTTCGTGTCGGCTTTTTTTATGGCTGCGGGTTGGGCAGTTTCGCCTCGCCACGGGAACCGAGGCTACGCCTCGTTGCACGAGGGCCGTCCCTGGCCCTCGCCCTGCGGGTAGCTTCGCTATGCTCAGACGCTCCTGGCGCCATAGTCCCGCTCCAGAAATCGAGTCATCGATCATCGAATCCCCGATCAACAGCATCAGACGTCAGACATCAGACGTCCGACGTTACACGGGTCCCTCCCGGCACCGTGGTCCCGCTCCAATATATCGAGCCATCGATCATCGAGCCACCGCTCCAAAGCATCAGACGTCCGACATCAGACATCCGACGTGTATTCTACCTTTCTGCTACAATACCGCTCGTTTAATGCAGTCCCAATAGTCGGGCCCGCTCTTTCTCGTAGCCAAAGGTCAGCCCCTGGGTTTCGGCTTCATGGCGTTTTTCGTCCAATTGTTGGTAAGTTTGGATCTCCTCATCGGGCATAAAGTGCAGGCAATCGCCGCCAAAGTGCCACATCAGGTCGCGCGGTATTAGCGGCGTGAGATGAGGATAGGCGGCGATGGTGCGGCAGATCAGGTGTTGCCCCTGTTCACTGTACTCGGGTTCGGCCAGGGCGGGCAGCGCCTCCAGTGCGCGCAGAAATTCAAGGTGCTCCTCATCGCAATCGTCCTCGATAAAAGGGGGTTGCTGCTGTACCGCCATAATGAATTGGTTAATCAAGCGTTGGTAAAAAGCCTGCTGGTGGGGGACGGTTGTGGATGGCATGGTTTGGTCTCCAGCGTTCAGTGGGTGACACGATTTATAAGTAATGAGATGTGATAATGCAGACACCGGCACTTTCCATAAAGAACCTGCACAAGGTTTACGACAACAGCTTTACCGCCCTGAAGGGGATATCCCTCGAGGTGAAAGCGGGGGACTTCTTTGCGGTACTGGGCCCAAACGGCGCCGGCAAGTCTACCATGATTGGTATTATCAGCTCGCTGGTGCGTAAAAGTGAAGGCCAGGTGGAGGTTTTCGGCAAAAGCATCGATACCCATTTCTCCGAAGCTAAACAGGATCTGGGCATAGTGCCGCAGGAATTCAACTTCAGCATGTTTGAAAAGGTGCTGGATATTGTACTGCAGCAGGCCGGTTACTACGGTATGCCGCGCGCTCGGGCACAGGTGCAGGCAGAGAAATATTTGCGCCAGCTGGGATTGTGGGACAAACGCAATACCCCGGCGCGCATGCTGTCGGGCGGTATGAAGCGGCGACTGATGATTGCCCGCGCTCTGGTACACGAACCGCGCATTCTGATTCTGGATGAGCCCACAGCGGGTGTTGATATTGAGCTGCGCCGCTCCATGTGGGAGTTCTTGCGTACCATCAATGCCGAGGGTGTGACCATTATTCTGACCACTCATTACCTGGAAGAGGCGGAGAGCCTGTGCCGCCATGTGGCGATTATCGACTGCGGCGAGATAGTGGAAAATACCAGTGTCAAACGTCTGCTGCAGCGCTTAAATATGGAAGTGTTTATCTGCGATGTGGCGGAGCCATTGAGCGAGGCACCGAGTGTGGATGGCTATACCACCACCCTGGTCGATGAGCACAGCTTCGAGGTGGCCGTGGAAAAAGGTCAGTCACTCAATGAGGTTTTTGTGGCCTTGAGCGCCGCCAATGTGACAGTGGTGAGCATGCGTAATAAGGCCAATCGGTTGGAGGAGCTATTTGTGTCCCTCGTGGGTAGTAACAACAGCGGAGGGCAGCCCCGTGCAGTTTAATCAGCAAGGTGTGGCGCTGGCCACCATTGTACGCAAGGAAATTAAACGCTTTACGCGAATCTGGGTGCAGACACTGCTGCCCCCGGTGATTACCATGAGCTTGTACTTTGTCATTTTTGGTAAGCTGATTGGCAGTCGCATCGGCACCATGGAGGGTATTCCCTATATGCATTTTGTCGTGCCGGGGCTGATCATGATGGCGGTGCTGACCAATTCCTACTCCAATGTCTCGTCCTCTTTTTTCAGTGCCAAGTTTCAGCGCTCGATCGAGGAGATTCTGGTATCGCCCACACCCAATATGATTATTCTCTTGGGTTATTGTCTGGGAGGAATGGCCCGCGGCTTATGTGTGGGGGTTTTGGTCATGCTGGTGGCGCTGTTTTTTACAGACATTGTGGTGCACAGCCTCTGGCTAATGGTGCTGGTAGTGTTAATGACATCGCTGTTTTTTTCGCTGGCAGGCTTTATCAATGCCATCTATGCCAATACCTTCGACGATATTTCCATTGTGCCTACCTTTGTGCTGACGCCATTGACTTACCTGGGCGGGGTGTTTTATTCGGTCGACCTGTTGCCCGAATTCTGGCGCTGGGTTTCTCAGCTCAATCCCATTTTGCACATGGTCGAGGCCTTTCGTTACGGTATGCTCGGCAGTTCCGAAGGGCAGGTGTGGGTAGCGGTACTGGGCCTCCTGGTCGCTACCCTGGTGCTCTTTGCGGTGAGCCTGTATTTGTTGAAGCACAGCAAGAGTTTGAGAGCCTAATGAGCGACCACCTGCACGAAAGCCCTCTGGGCAAGGTGACTGATTACATCAGTCGCTATGAGCCGGGCCTGCTGTATCCTATTGCACGCTCCCAGTCGCGGCAAAATCTTCCCTCATCGGCACCCTATTACGGCGTGGATGTGTGGACCGGGTATGAACTCTCCTGGCTGAATACGCGCGGACTGCCGCAGGTAGCCGGAGCTGAGTTTCAGATCCCCGCCAACAGCGACAATATTGTCGAGTCCAAATCCTTTAAGCTCTATTTAAATTCGCTGAATCAAACCCGCTTCGAGTCCAGCGAATCTGTACGCGAAATCCTGGGGCGGGACTTGAGCGCGGCCGTGGCGGCCCCGGTAAGTGTTGACCTGTTTGCCTTGTCGACGACTAGAGAGCGGCTGGCTGCCGATTTTACCTCGGCGCTGGGTGCCGAGACCCTGGATACTCAGGATATTGCCATCGACAGTTATCAGCCGCAGCCGGATTATCTGCAACGACTGCCCGGAAAAACCGTTGAGGAGTCCCTGTGCAGTGATTTACTGAAGACCAATTGTCCGGTGACGGGACAGCCCGACTGGGCCAGTGTCTGGATAGCCTACCGGGGTCAACCCATCGACAGGGCAGGATTGTTGCGATACCTGGTCTCCTTTCGCCAGCACCAGGATTTTCACGAGCACTGTGTGGAGCGCATATATAGCGACTTGCTGCAGCGCTGTGCGCCCGAATCCTTGACGGTCTATGCGCGTTACACGCGCCGGGGAGGGCTGGATATCAATCCGTTCCGCAGTACCGACCCGCAGGCTTTGCCACCGAATCTACGGTTGTGGCGGCAGTAAAAAGGCAGGTTTTTCCGGTTTGCAGGCCGTTGAAAAACGTTGGCGAGGCAGCCGATGCTCGGCAACTGCTCCTGCGTTGCTCTAATACATGCCATCCTTGGCAATAAAGGCAAAATCAGGCGAGCCGGAGCGAAGCGTAGACCACGCGCCGTAGGGGCGAGCGGCTTGCCGCGTTCATAAACGGAGTTTATGGGGTATAAATCATGCCCCACATCCCTGTGGGGACACCGTCGGTAGCTCCGTTATGCAAACTGCTCCTGCAGTTTGTGAGCATTTGAGCCTGATTTTAACGCTGCAGCGGCAAGGGCCTGCCCCGCGAGCGAAGCGAGTGCATTGGGTACACAGGTGGTTTTTCAGCAGCCTGCTAGATAATCACCTTATCCTTGAGCTTCTCCGCGGCTTTTTGCAGCGCAATGATCACATGTTCCTTGTCGTAGTTCTTGACCTTTTCAAGGTCCAGGTACATGGAGAAACCCTCGGCGCGGTCTTCAAAGTAGGTCTGGTTGCGCCCCATGTCCTTGCGCAGGCCGGCCACTTGATAGCACTTGACCGGTGAGCTGAAGCCTTTCACGGTAATCTCGCCCTTGTCGCGGCACATCACCGATTCTTTGACCAGCGACCAGGTTTCATGAGAAATCAGGATTTCATCCGGCGCCGCCGCCGACTCCAGACGGCTGGCCAGGTTCACGTGGGTGCCGAGTACGGTGTAGTCAAGGTGGGTGGAGGTGCCAAAGGTACCTACCGTGCAGTAGCCGGTATTAATCCCCATGCGCACTTGTAAGGGTTTTTTGATGCCCTGGTTGTACCACTCCTGTTGCAGGGACTTCATTTTCTTCTTCATGGCGATGGCCATGGTGACACAGCGCAGGCAGTCATCCTTAACCCCTTTGCTCTGGTTGTCGCCGAACAGCACCATCATGCCATCGCCCATAAATTTGTCGATGGTACCGCCATAGTGGGCGACAATCTTGGTCATTTCCGTCAAATAGTG
>CBFGUT010000257.1:0-4628 GCA_965652265.1 uncultured Cellvibrionaceae bacterium
TTCCACCCACTTTGTCACCGACCCTATCCGCACCCGCAAGCTGTTGCTCAAGCGCCGGGAGCTGGCCAAATTGCAGCAGGCCGCTGAGCAAAAAGGTTACACGGTGGTGGCCACAGCCCTCTACTGGAAAGCTCACCTGGTGAAAGTGGAAGTCGCGCTGGGCAAAGGCAAGCAGCAGCACGACAAGCGCGAAACCGAAAAAGAGCGCGACTGGAACCGCCAGAAGCAGCGGATTATGCAGCAAGCGCAGAGATAAACATGTCTGACGTCGGATGTCTGAGGTCTGACGAAAATTAGTCGGACTTCTGAGGTCTGACGCTGAACGCTGAACGCTGAACGCTGAACGCTGAACGCTGAACGCGAGCCTGCCCCTGTCTTTTTTGCGTCAGACCTCCGACATCAGACGTTTCTTCAGTAGTGTAAAGAAGTGCCAACTTCCGCCAAGTGTCGCGCTGGGGGATAGGTTTTTAGCGGCGGGTTGATATACTCCCTGCCACGAGTGCGTCTTACCGGTTATATTGGCAAGCTTGGGTAAACGCGCTAAAGTAGCAGATTACATATAAAAATTACCTTATATATAAAATGCAGTCGCTGGCCGCGATGGCCGGGCGCCGGATAAACGGAGAATCACCATGAAAATGATCAAAGGCCCCGCCTTGTTTCTCGCCCAGTTTGCGGGTGACGAGGCGCCGTTCAATTCACTGGAAAATATCGCCGAGTGGGCCGGTGGCCTGGGCTTTAAGGGTGTGCAGATCCCCTCCTGGGACAAGCGCCTGTTCGACCTGGAGCGCGCCGCTGAAGATCTGGACTACTGCCAACAGGTGAAAGATACCCTGGGCAAGTACGGCATTGAAGTGACCGAGCTGTCCACACACCTGCAGGGTCAACTGGTGGCGGTGCACCCGGTTTACGATGAAGTGTTCGATGGCTTTGCACCGCCGGAGCTGCGCGGCAAGCCCGATGCGCGGCAAGAGTGGGCGGTCAACCAGCTCTATCTGGCGGCCAAGGCCAGCAAAAACCTGGGGCTGACCGCCAGTGTGACTTTCTCCGGAGCCCTGTTGTGGCCCTTCGTCTACCCCTGGCCGCAGCGTCCCAAGGGTCTGGTGGAAACCGGCTTTGCCGAGCTGGCCAAGCGCTGGCGCCCGATTCTGGATGCCTACGATGAAGCGGGTGTGGACCTGTGTTACGAGCTGCATCCCGGTGAAGACCTGCACGATGGCGCCACCTTTGAGCGCTTCCTGAAAGAAGTGGACGATCACCCGCGCTGTCATATTCTCTACGATCCCAGCCACTTTATTTTGCAGCAACTGGATTACCTGGCTTTTATCGATCGCTATCACGAACGCATCAAAATGTTCCACGTCAAGGACGCGGAGTTCAACCCTACCGCCCAGCAGGGTGTGTACGGCGGTTACGAAGGCTGGGTGGAGCGCGCGGGTCGCTTCCGGTCACTGGGCGATGGCCAGGTGGATTTCAAGCAGATTTTCTCCAAACTCACCCAGTACAATTTTGA
Source organism: uncultured Cellvibrionaceae bacterium (assembly GCA_965652265.1). Taxonomy (GTDB): domain Bacteria; phylum Pseudomonadota; class Gammaproteobacteria; order Pseudomonadales; family Cellvibrionaceae; genus Gilvimarinus. The sequence continues at coordinate 1,514 of CBFGUT010000257.1, forward strand.
TGGCTGGGCAGTGATCGAGTGGGAGTGCTGCATGAAGCACCCCGAAGCCGGTGCCGAAGAGGGGTCGCGCTTTGTCTCCGACCATATTATTCGCATTACCGAAAAAGCCTTTGACGACTTCGCCGGCGGCGAAGCGGACGAGGCCAGCAATCGCCGCGTACTCGGCTTGGGAGGCAAATAATGGCCGAGCCAAGAATTCGACTGGGTATGGTGGGCGGTGGTCGCGGCGCCTTTATCGGTGCCGTGCACCGTATCGCCTCGCGTATCGACGATAAATACGAGCTGGTGGCCGGTGCGCTGTCTTCCAATCCGGACAACGCCAAGGCCTCGGCGGAAGACCTGCTGATCGATCCGGCGCGCTCCTATGCCTCCTATGAGGAGATGTTCAAGGCCGAGTCCCAGCGCGAGGACGGTATCGAGGCAGTGGCCATTGTCACCCCCAACCATATGCACTTCCCGGTGGCCAAGGCGGCGCTGGAGGCGGGTATTAACGTTATTTGCGACAAGCCCGTGACCCGCACCCTGGAGGAGGCGCTGGAGCTGCAGAAGATTGTGCAGTCCTCCGATTGCTTCTTCGCCCTGACCCATAACTACAGCGCCTACCCACTGGTGCGCTATGCGCGTGAGATGGTAGCCCGCGGCGATCTGGGCAATATCCGCCTGGTACAGGTGGAATACCCGCAGGAGTGGTTGACCGAGGCCCCGGAAGCGGATAACAAGCAGGCCTCCTGGCGCACGGACCCGGCGCGATCCGGCAAGGCCGGTTGTCTGGGGGATATCGGTACTCACGCTTTCCAGCTGGCGCGCTTTATTACCGATCTGAAATTGACCTCGGTGAGCGCCGATCTCACCGCTTTCGTGCCCGGCCGCCAGGTGGACGACAATGTGCACGCCTTGCTGCGCTTCGAGAAAGGCGCCAAGGGCATGCTCTGGTCCAGCCAGGTGGCGCCGGGTTGCGAGAATGGCCTGCGTATTCGCATTTTCGGTGACAAGGCCGGCCTGCAGTGGGCTCAGGAGAATCCCAATGAGCTGTGGTTTACCCCGCTCGCCGGGCATCACCAGCGTATTACCCGCCGCGACGACAATCTCGACAGCGATATCGCCGTGCGCGGTATGCGCACACCCTTCGGCCACCCGGAGGGATACCTGGAAGCCTTCGCCACCCTCTATACGGATGTGGCCGAGGTGCTGCAGGCGCGTCGCCACGGCAAGCGCTGTGATATAGAAAGTTGGATCCCCGGTATTGACACGGGCGTGGAAGGCCTGCAGTTTATCTCTGCGGTGCTGGCCTCTTCCGAGGAAGATGGTCGCTGGACACCATTGAGCAGTTGATATCGAGACGCGATAACCCCCGCCCCGGTGGGCGGGGTCACTAACAATAACATTGAGGAATATCTGCTATGAGTACAGCTACCCTGGATGCCAATGGCCTCCACCGTTCGCGCCTGTTTGCGGGCGCTTGTCTGGCGCTCTTTCCCACGGCCTTTTCCTTTGCCTTGGTGGGGGGTATTCTCGGCCAGCTCAAGGCTGAATTTATTCTCACCAACGCCGATGTGGGCACCATTGGCGGTGCCGTGCTTTGGGGTATGGCGCTGTCGTTGATCGCCATCGCCCCCTTCCTGGAGAAGGTGGGCCTGAAATTTGCCGCCGTGGGCGCTTTTATCGGCCATTTGGTGGGTGTGACCCTGCTGCTCTCGGCCTTTTTCTACGCCGGCAGCCCCTCAGGCTATTGGGTACTGTTCCTCGGCGCCATCTCCCTGGGGATCGGTAACGGTTTGATCGAAGCCGCCGGCAATCCCATGACCGCCGCCCTCTATCCGGAGCGCAAGACCGTCAAGCTGAATCACTTCCACGCCTTCTTTCCGGGCGGTATGGTGATTGGCTCGCTGTTGGGTTTTGCCATGTTTGAAATAGGCCAGGTCGGTGGTATTGATCTGGGGCACTGGACAGCGCATATCGCCATTATCTATATCCCCATTTTCGGTTACGGGATTATGCTGCTGCCGCTGAAATTCCCCAAAACCGAAACCGCCGAGGCAGGCGTACCCATGGGCGAGATCCTGCGCTATATCATTACCCATCCGGTGGTGATTTTGTTGATCATTATCAAAATGATTACGCTGTCGCTGGAGCTGGGCCCCATGCGCTGGATTCCCGATGTGCTTACCAATGCCGGTATGCACGGTATGCTGGTATTCGCCTGGTTGACAGGCCTGATGGCCGTGTTGCGGCTGTTTGCCGGTCCGGTGGTGGAACGTCTGGCACCCACCGGCATTTTGTTCTGTGCCGCGGTGCTCACTGGGACTGGCTTGATTTTGTTCTCCTTGTTTGAAACCGGTGCGCTGAAATTGATGTTTGCCGCCACCGTCTTCGCCTTTGGTGTGGCTTTCTTCTTCCCCACCATGGTCGGCTTGATGAGTGAGCGTTTCCCCAAGGCGGGCTCCGTGGGCATTGTGCTGATGATTGGTATGGGTATGGGGGCCTCTGGCACCCTGCAGGGGCAAATGGGCGGTATAGCCGACCGCTATATGCCCGAGGCCCTGGACGAGCAGCGCACGGTCCAGGTGCTGGAGCAGGTGGAAGAGCGCTTCCCCGGCTATGTGGAACAGGCCGAGGCGGCTGCCGGTGATCTGGATGCCATGGCGGCGCTGGGTTATCGCGCACAGGACGTAGAGACAGTGCTCACTCATAACGAGCGCGCCCTGGAGTACTACCGTGAAAACGGCGAGTTGGACGGCCCGCTGACCGGCAACGCCCTGCGAGCGCTCACCGATTCCGGCTTATCGCAAGAGGGCGAGTTGATTGCCGAGGCAGGGGCAGTATTGAGCCCGGCCGACAACTACGGCGGCCGCATGGCCTTCCGCTGGGTGGCCCCGGTAGCGCTGATCGTGGCTCTGTTCTTCGGTCTCATGTTCCTGCGCGACCGCAGCCGCGGTGGCTATCGGGCCGTGCGACTGGATGAGAAATCTCCCGGCAGTGCCTAAAACAGAGCGGGCTCCGGCCCGCGCTTATCATTTGGATTAATCCGGACACCAACAAAAAGCCCCGCTCCAAGGAGCGGGGCTTTTTGTTTGCCTTATACTATTCTGCGTTCTGCGTTCTGCGTTCTGCGTTC
>CBFGUT010000258.1:0-4615 GCA_965652265.1 uncultured Cellvibrionaceae bacterium
GACACGCCTATGAGCGGCTCCAGCCTGAAGCAAGGTATCAGCGACGAACTGAAAAACGCCATGCGCGCCAAAGATAAGGCGCGCGTGGCGGTTTTGCGTCTGGTGATGGCGGAATTCAAGCGCATCGAGGTGGACGAGCGCATTGAGCTCGACGACGCCCGTGTGCTGGCCGTGCTGGACAAAATGGTCAAACAGCGCCGGGACTCGGAAAAGCAGTACCGCGACGCCGGGCGCACCGAATTGGCCGAGCAGGAGGCCTATGAGATCGGCGTGATCCAGGAATTTCTGCCCCAGCCCCTCACCGAGGCCGAAATCGACGCCCTGATTAACGAGGCGATCGCCAGCACCGGTGCCAGCGGCATGGCCGACATGGGCAAGGTGATGGGCCTGCTCAAACCCCAGGTGCAGGGCCGCGCCGATATGGGCGCGATCAGTAAACGCATCAAGGCCCGGCTTAGCTGATTCCCACCCCTGCTAAATGCGGTAAACTCTCTGCATGAGCCGCATCCCCCAATCCTTTATCGATGAACTGCTGGACCGCGTCGACATCGTCGAGGTGGTGGACCACCGCGTCAAACTGAAAAAAAGCGGCAAGAACTACAGCGCCTGCTGCCCCTTCCACGACGAGAAAACCCCCTCTTTTACCGTCAGCCCCGACAAACAGTTCTATTACTGCTTTGGCTGCGGTGCCAGCGGCAATGCGCTGGGCTTTATTATGGACTACGAGCGCATCAGCTTTCCGGAGGCGGTGGAGGGTCTGGCCCATAACGCCGGCCTGGAAGTGCCCCGCGAAGCCCCCAGCGCCGCCCAGAGCGAAGAGGAAAAGCGGCGCAAACGCCTCTACGAGCTGCTGGAGCAGTGCAATGACTACTATTTACAGCAGTTGCGCCAGCACCCGGGGCGCGCCGCCGCCGTCAACTACCTGAAAAACCGCGGCCTCGATGGCCGCATTGCCCGCGATTACGGTATCGGCTTTGCCCCGCCGGGCTGGGACAACCTGCTCAAGGCACTGGGCGACAGCGAGGGCGCGCGCGCGGATCTGCTGGCGGCGGGCATGCTGATCGCCACTGACAACCGCGATCGCCTCTACGACCGCTTTCGCCAGCGCATCATGTTCCCCATTCGCGATACCCGCGGGCGAGTGATCGGCTTCGGCGGCCGGGTGCTGGACAACAGCAAACCCAAATATCTCAACTCGCCGGAAACCCCGGTTTTCCACAAAGGGCGCGAGCTCTACGGGCTGTTTGAGGCCAATAACGCCTACCGCCAACTGCCGCGCCTGCTGGTGGTGGAGGGCTATATGGATGTGGTGGCCCTGGCCCAGTTCGGCATCCGCTACGGTGTGGCTACCCTGGGCACCGCCTGTGGCGAGGAACACCTGACGCGGGCCTTCCGGCACACCGCCGAAGTGGTGTTCTGTTTTGACGGCGACGCCGCCGGCCGCCGCGCCGCCACCCGCGCGCTGGAGGCCGCCCTGCCGGTGATGACCGACGGCCGCCAGGTGAAATTCCTGTTTCTGCCCGAGGGCGAGGACCCGGACAGCCTGGTGCGGCAGGTGGGTGCGGAAAAGTTCGAGCAGATGATCGAGATGGCCGTCCCCCTTGAGGACTACCTGTTCGACGCCGCCGCCGAGGGTATCAATATTCGCACCATGGAGGGCCGCGCCCACCTGAGCAAACGCGCCGCACCGCTGCTGGCGCGGCTGCCCAAGGGCGTCTTTCGCGAGCTGATGTTCGATGCCCTGGCCAATCGCGCCGGCCTCAACCGCGCCACCCTGGAAGAGCTGGTGGAGACGCCGGAGCCCCTGCCCTCGCAGCTGCCGGCTGAGCGCCCGCGGCCCGCCGAACCGGCGACACCGACGCCACCACCGGCGAATGAGTTCCCACCCGCTTTTGAAGAGATCCCACCCCCGGTTGAGGAAGTGCCCACCGAGGCCTACAGCGACATGGATGATCCTGCCCAGACGGTGGCACCGGCCGATAGCGGTTCGCCCCGCTCGCGCTATCTGCTGCCGCCGGCGCATAAATCCCTGGCCCTGCTGCTGGGCCACCCACAATTGGCACAGGATGCCGGCCCCGCCGCCGAGTGGCAGCAGCAGGACGACATCAGCCTGCGCCGCCTGGGGCGGCTGCTGGGGCTGTTGCAACAACGGCCCCACTACCGGCTACCGCAGATCATCGGCCACTGGCGCGCCAATTACGGCACTGAGGAAACCGAGCACCTGGCAGCCATTGCCGGTCAGGATATGTTGCGCGCCGCCGGCCGTGATTACGACCCCGCCGCCGCGCTGAAAGACTGTTTGGACAAGCTGCGCCAGCAACGGCAGGAGCGCCAGCGCCTGGCGGCCCTGAGCCAGCTCAAATCCCCCGCCGCCCGCCAGATGAACCGGGAACAATTGCAGGAATTAATGAACCAGGCACTGTCTGGTAAAAAACCACTATAAGACTTCCGGAAACCTCCCTCGCGTGGCCGTGTCTTAGAGAAGTTCACCACTAACCACACGCATCAGCTCGGCAACCGCCAATTCACCGATCAAACTGACTCTCCACTGGCACAGGCGCGGGCCTTTACGATATAATCCCGCGCTTGCATTTTTAACCGCTATGCTACAGGGGCCCGAATGGCTGAAGACGCTAAACAGCAACAGTCGCGTATCAAAGAGCTTATTGTCCGGGGTAAGGAGCAGGGATACCTGACCTACGCCGAAGTCAATGACCACCTCCCCGAGGATATCTCCGATCCGGATCAGGTGGAAGACATCATCCAGATGATCAATGACATGGGAATTCGCGTGTTCGAGCAGGCGCCGGACGCGGATACTCTGTTGATGGCTGATGGTGACGCGTCTGCTGATGAGATTGCCGCCGCCGAGGCCGCTGCCGCTCTGGCCGCCGTGGAAACCGAAGCTGGTCGCACCACCGACCCGGTGCGCATGTATATGCGCGAAATGGGCACCGTGGAACTGCTGACCCGCGAGGGCGAAATCGCCATTGCCAAACGCATCGAGGAAGGTGTACGCGAGTTAATGCACGCCCTAGCCTACTGGCCCGGTGCCGTGCAGGCGGTGATTGACGAATACGAACTGGTGGCCAAGGAAGAGCGCCGCCTGGCCGATGTGATTATCGGCTGGCTCGACCCGTCCGACGAAATCCCTACCGCCGGCAGTCCGGCGGCGCCCGTGGCCGCCAAGTCCCAGGACAAGAACAAGGACGACGATGACGAGGATGACGACGACAATAACGACGACAACTCCGACGAGGATGAGACCGGCTCGGGTGTCGATCCGGAGGAGGCCAACAAGCGCTTCACTCTGCTGAAAAAGCAGTTGGTCAAGGCCAATAAGGCACTGGCCAAGTACGGTCGCGACAGCAAGCAGGCGGACAAGGAGCTGAGCGCTCTGGGCGAAATCTTTAAATTCTTCAAGCTGCCCCCGCGTCAGTTCGACCCCATTTACAGCAGTGCCCGCCAAATTCTCGACCGCGCGCGTCAGGAAGAGCGTGCCATTATGGAGCTGTGCGTGCGCCGCGCCAAAATGCCGCGCAAGACCTTCGTCAAGGAGTTCCCCGGCAACGAGACCAACGAGAAGTGGATTCCCGGCATTATCAAGAAAAAGCGCGATTACTCCGAGGCGCTGAAAGGCCAGGAAGCGGAAATCACCCGCGCCCAGCGCAAGCTGCAGCAGGTGGAAGAGGAAAGCGGCCTGCCGCTGGCGAATATTAAAGACATCAACCGCCGCATGAGCATTGGCGAGGCCCGCGCGCGCCGTGCCAAAAAGGAAATGGTGGAAGCCAACCTGCGTCTGGTGATCTCCATTGCCAAGAAATACACCAACCGCGGCCTGCAGTTCCTCGACCTGATTCAGGAAGGCAACATCGGCCTGATGAAGGCCGTGGACAAATTCGAATACCGTCGCGGTTACAAGTTTTCCACCTACGCCACCTGGTGGATTCGCCAGGCCATTACCCGCTCCATCGCCGACCAGGCGCGCACCATCCGTATTCCGGTGCATATGATTGAGACTATCAACAAACTCAATCGCGTCTCGCGCCAGATGCTGCAGGAAATGGGCCGCGAACCCACGCCGGAAGAGCTGGGCGAGCGTATGGAAATGCCGGAAGACAAGGTGCGCAAGGTCCTCAAAATCGCCAAGGAGCCCATCTCCATGGAGACGCCCATTGGCGACGACGAAGACTCGCACCTGGGCGACTTTATCGAGGACAGCACCATTGTCTCGCCCGTGGACTCGGCCACCAGTATCGGCCTCACCGAGTCCACCCGTGAAGTGCTCGCCGGCCTCACCGCCCGCGAAGCCAAGGTGCTGCGTATGCGCTTCGGTATCGACATGAACACCGACCACACCCTGGAAGAAGTGGGCAAACAGTTCGACGTGACCCGCGAGCGTATCCGTCAGATCGAAGCCAAGGCCCTGCGCAAACTGCGCCACCCTTCGCGTTCCGATCACCTGCGCAGCTTTTTGGACGAGTAACCGTTTCAAAACGAGAGCGACCGCACTATAATCGCGGCCTCTCACATATTACGGGCCTTTAGCTCAGTTGGTTAGAGCATCCGACTCATAATCGGCAGGTCCCCAGTTCAAGTCTGGGAAGGCCCACCA
>CBFGUT010000259.1:0-4603 GCA_965652265.1 uncultured Cellvibrionaceae bacterium
TCCACAAGGTCACCATTATTCCCCGTGGCCGGGCGCTGGGGGTCACCCAGTTCCTCCCGGAGGCGGACAAATACAGCATGAGCCGGCGCGCCATTGAGTCCAGTATCTGCACCTTGTTTGGCGGTCGTATTGCCGAAGATATGACGCTGGGTTCTGAGGGTATTACCACCGGCGCCTCCAACGATATCGAGCGGGCCACCGAGTTGGCGCGCAACATGGTCACCAAGTGGGGGCTGTCGGACAAGCTCGGCCCGCTGCACTATGGTGAGGACGAGGGCATGATGCCCGGCACCGGTAAATCCAACTATTCTGGCGATACTTCCAAACTGATCGACGAGGAAGTGCGCGCCATTATCGACCGCTGCTATAAACGCGCCGAGGAAATCCTGCACGACAATCGCGATATCCTCGAGGCCATGAAGGACGCGCTGATGGAATACGAGACCATCGATTCCGAGCAGGTGGATGACCTCATGGCCCGCCGCAAGGTGCGCCCGCCGCGTGACTGGCACGACGGCGACTTCAATGGTCATCTCAAAGGCGGCGACGACTACCGGGACGACTCTCGGGAAAATGACGCCAAAGGCGACAGCAAGGCCGGTCCCATCGGTGGTCCCGCCAAGGATCACTGACCATAGCGGCGCCTTCGGGCGCCGTTTGCCAACCCGCTAGCGTTATTTGCCAGAGCTTCATCTATGTCACCCACCGCACTGCTCACCTGTGGTCGCTACCAGCTGGATCTTCGTACCCCGCAGGTGATGGGTGTGCTCAACACCACGCCCGACTCCTTTTCCGATGGCGGCGACTACTACCGAGGCGAGCGCCTGCAGTTGGACCTGGCACTGGCACGGGCCGAGCAAATGCTGGAAGAGGGCGCCGCCATCATCGACGTGGGTGGCGAGTCCACTCGCCCTGGGGCTCAGCCCGTGAGCGAACAGCAGGAGTTGGACCGGGTGGTACCGGTGGTGGAGGCCATTGTCAGTCGTCTGGATGCGCCCGTGTCCGTGGATACCAGTACCCCCGAGGTGATGCGTCAGAGCGCTGCTGCCGGCGCCGCACTCATTAACGATGTGCGCGCGCTGCAGCGCGAGGGCGCGCTCGAGGCCGCAGCCGATACCGGATTGCCGATCTGTCTGATGCACATGCAGGGCGAGCCGGCCACTATGCAGGACCACCCTCAGTACGATCGTGTGCTGGACACGGTGCGCGGCTTCTTCGATGCCCGTATTCGCGCCTGTGTGGCGGCGGGTATCAGCCGCGATCAGCTATTGCTGGATCCGGGCTTTGGCTTTGGCAAATCCTTGGCGCATAATTTGACCCTGTTGCGAGAGCTGGCCAGCTTCCAGGACTACCATTTGCCTGTGCTGGTGGGGTTATCCCGCAAATCCATGATGGGTCCGCTGCTCGGGCGCGAAGTCTCCGAGCGCCTGCCGGGCAGTCTGGCGCTGGCGCTGGAAGCCGTCAGTCGGGGCGCGACGCTGGTGAGAACGCACGATGTGGCCGCCACCCTCGATGTAATAAGGGTGCACCAGGCACTGGCGCACCCTCTGTAAAAGCCTGCTGTAGGAGATAGGCATGACACGCAAATATTTCGGCACCGATGGTATTCGTGGCCGCGTGGGCGAAGACCCGATTACGCCCGATTTTATGCTCAAGCTGGGCTGGGCCGCCGGCCGGGTACTGGTGGACCGCTGCGATGGTCCTGGCCTGTTCCTGATAGGCAAGGACACCCGTATCTCCGGCTATATGTTCGAGTCCGCGCTGCAGGCGGGGCTGATCAACGCCGGCGTGGACGTGGGGCTGCTGGGGCCCATGCCCACACCGGGTATCGCCTACCTGACACGCACCTTCCAGGCCCAGGCGGGTATTGTTATCAGCGCCTCTCACAACAGTTACTACGACAACGGTATCAAGTTCTTCAATGCCCGCGGCGCCAAGCTGGCCGACGATATCGAACGGGCGATCGAGGCGCAGCTGCACGAGCCCATGATTACCGCCGAGCGCCTGGGTAAGGCGCGGCGCATTAGCGACGCCGCCGGCCGCTATATCGAGTTCTGCAAGGGCACCATGCCCTGGGGCTTTAACCTCAGTGGACTGCAAATTGTGGTGGATTGCGCCCACGGGGCCACCTACCACATCGCCCCCAGCGTATTCAGCGAACTGGGCGCCAAGGTCATCCCCTTCGCCGCCGAGCCCAACGGTACCAATATCAATCGCAGTTGTGGCTCCACAAACCCCGAATCCCTCAAGGAGCGCGTGCTGGAAGTGGGGGCCGACCTGGGCATCGCCTTCGACGGCGACGGTGACCGGCTGATCTTTGTGGATCACAAGGGCGAGATTGTCGATGGTGACGAACTGCTCTACATCATCGCCGCGCACCAGCAGACCAACGGCGGTTGTACCGGAGTGGTGGGCACGCTAATGAGCAACTTTGGCTTTGAGCTGGGGCTCAAGGCGCTGGATATTCCCTTTGCCCGCGCCAAGGTGGGTGATCGCTATGTGATTGAGACCATGCAGCAAAATGGCTGGAAGCTGGGGGGCGAGTCCTCGGGGCATATTGTCTGCGGCCACGTGACCACTACCGGCGATGGCATTATTGCCGCCCTGCAGGTGCTGCTGGCTATCGGCGCCAGTGACCAGAGCCTGCACGACGCCAAGCAGGGCATGCACAAGCTGCCCCAGACCATGATCAATGTGCCGCGCGCGAAAATGCTGGATCTGGATAACGACGCCAGCATCCGCCAGGCGGTGGCCGCTACCGAGGCGGTGCTGGCGGGGCGCGGGCGGGTGCTGTTGCGCCCTTCGGGCACGGAACCGCTGGTCCGTGTTATGGTGGAGGGTGAAGACAAGCTGCAGGTGAAGACCCTGGCCCAGGAGCTCGCCGAAGTGGTGGAGAAAGCTCTGGCCTGAAGGCGGCGGTTTTATTGTATGTTAGGGCGGCTTAGGCTAATATTGGCGCCCGTTTGACGGAGGCTGGACCATGGATCCACAAACTGGCCACTCCCGCACCATGCTGGTGGTGGGCAACTGGAAGATGAATGGCGATCAGGCCACCAACGACGAGTTGCTGCACAGCATTAAGCAAGACTGGCCGCGGGACAACCGTGTGGATGCCGCGATCTGCCCGGCCTTTGTCCACCTGGAACAGGTGGCGCGGGCGCTGGAAGGCACGCCCCTTCGCTGGGGCGCGCAATCGCTCAACCCCAATGACAACGGCGCCTATACCGGCGAAGTGTCTGCCACCATGTTGGCGGATCTGGCCTGTACTTACGCGATTGTGGGCCACAATGAGCGCCGCCGGCTGCAGGGCGAGAGCGACGAACAGGTTGCCCGCCAGTTTGCCGCCGCCCAGCAGGTGGGTTTAACGCCCATCCTCTGTGTGGGGGAGTCGGAAGCCGAGCGCGAAGCCGATCAGACCCTGACAGTCATTCGGCGTCAGCTTGCGGCGGTGATCGCCACCGTGGGCACTGAGGCTTTTGCACACGCCGTGGTGGCCTACGAGCCCATCTGGGCGGTGGGTACGGGCAAGACGGCGACGCCGGAAGAGGCCGAGGCCGTGCACAAGTTTATACGGCAGGAGTTTGGAGAGCTGGGTGACAGCCTGCCCATACTCTATGGCGGCAGTGTCAAACCGGACAATGCCGCCAGTTTGTTTGCCAAAACCGATATCGATGGCGCCCTCCTGGGTGGCGCCTCACTGAAGGCCGGGGATTTTCTGGCCATATGTCGCCGCGCCCACGAGGCCCGGTTAAATACACACTGATGCTCATGTAAGAGACTGACATGCAAAATATTGTACTGGTTGTTCACATTCTGACCGCGCTGGCGATTATCGTCCTGATCCTGCTGCAGCAGGGCAAGGGCGCCTCCGCTGGCGCCTCGTTCGGCGCTGGCGCCTCGCAAACCGTTTTCGGCAGCGAGGGCAGCGGCAACTTCTTTACTCGCGCCACCAGCGTTTTTGCCGTGGTATTTTTCTGCACCAGCTTTGGCCTGGCAATTATTGCCAAAAATCAGGCCGGCGTGGGTGACGCTGACATTCCCAGCGTGCTAGAATCCGCACCCGCCAGCGCCAGCCAGACACCGGCCGCCGCGAGCGACGTTCCCGCTGTGGAAGAAGACGCGGTCAGTGATGTTCCCACAGTGGATAACGAAACCACCAGCGACATCCCTGCAGCGCCGGAAGAAGAGTAAAAAGCAGTAATTTGTAAATGCCTAAGTGGTTTTGGTAGACGACGTACAGGGATGTACTAGTGTCGCGGGAGGCAGGATGCCGGGAGCGACCGACGTGCAAAAAAAGCGTACTAATGTCGCGGGAGGCAGGATGCCGGGAGCGACGACGCGTAGCGTGTCGAGAATTAACCACCGAAAGCATTTAAAGAAAAAGTAGTTAGATTGACCCCGAATATGCCCAAGTGGTGGAATTGGTAGATGACGTGCATGGATGCACTAATGTCGCGGGAGGCAGGATGCCGGGAGCGACCACGCGTAGCGTGTCGGGAAGTCGGCACCCAACGTGTAAAGTACAGAACAGTTAGATTGACCCCGAATATGCCCAAGTGGTGGAATTGGTAGACACGCTATCTTGAGGGGGTAGTGGCGCAAG
>CBFGUT010000260.1:0-4597 GCA_965652265.1 uncultured Cellvibrionaceae bacterium
GGACCTTATTAATAACCGCCTGCGCCACCGTCCTCACCGCCTGTGGCGGCAGTGACGGCTCCAGCATGCCCGGCAATGACGCCAACGACGCCCAGCGGCAAAGCCTGCTCTACGCCTATCCGGACGACGGGCAAAGTGAAGTGGCAATCCCCGCTCCGGTGGTATTGCGGTTCTCCAGCGACATCGAGCTGGCCGCCGCCGAAAACAATATCAAACTGCGCCTTGGGGGCGCCGATGGGGACATCGTCCCCGTCACCTACAGCAAAGTGGAAGCCGACGGCCGCAGCATTCTGCTGACACCCACGGAAAAACTGCAACCGCTCACCGACTACACCGTGACCCTGCGCGGCGTGCAACTGAGCGTGGGCAAGGCACCGAACCGGGATATCCACTTCACCACCCGCGCGCTGCAACGTGGCCCGAAGTCCCTGGTGGTGGCCGACGACGACTTCACTCTCACCCGCGCCATCCCCAGCGGTGACGTCGAAGAACCGGTGATGGACTTTTCTACTTTCCGTTTCCAGTTCACTCAGCCCATCGACCCCACCAGCGCCCGCTACGGCCTCAACCCGGGCGACGGGACCACGCCGGCGGACACCGTGGCCCTGGTGGACAGCAGTGGCGAGCTGGTGGAAGCCCGCCTGCTCACCGAAGGGCCCTACATGACCCTGGACCCCGCGCCCGAGCACCTCACTCCGGGAGAGACCTACACCCTCACCCTGGGCGACGGCCTGGCCAGCACCTTCGGCAATACATTTGGTGGCCACGAACTCACCGTCACCCCGCAAGACTCATCACCGCGTGGCGAGCCGGCCATCCTGGTACAGCGCATCACCGACTCGGAAAACCGCACCCGCACCTCCCCGCTCACCGGCAAACCGGTGAACGAAGTGCCGGTGAACGCCACCCTGCTCGGCCAGGACAACGTCACCCAGGCCAGCGGCGACGTGCGCGCGGAGCTGGGCGACGTCACCGTCTACCCGGACGTCACCCCGGTACGCATCCCCGCTGATACCATCCTCAGCGGCACCAGCCTGGACGTGCTGATCGGCGGCGAAGTGCCCGCCGGCTTTGAATCCGGCGAAGTGAAAATGCACTTCCTCAGCGACGCCACCGGCTACCTGGTGCCCAACCCCTACGACACCCACAACCGCGCCGACGCCCTGCGCATCGTGCGGCTGTTCATGGATGTGGCCATCACCACCGATGAAGCCCGCGCCAACGGCGGCTTCACTCAGGACATGCTGCACATCGAACTGATCGGCGTGGGCGAAGTGGACCCGCAGGAAGGCGTGCTGAAAATCGACGCCGTCAGCGTGGTGGAGCCGGACGTGCTCGGCCAGGAATTCGCCCACGGCATGCTCAGCTTCCAACTGGAGTCCTATAAGGATCAGCTCAACGCCCCGGCGCCGGTACCGGACACCACGCCGTTGGAGTTTCAGAGCTGGACCTTGGGAATAGACGGGCAGACCGGGTTGGATAAGACCGCCATGTTCAAACCCACCGACCCCATCGTATTGAACTTCACCCGCCCGCTGGACCGCCAATCCGTAACCGGCAAAGTGCACCTCTATAAGAATGAAGGCGGCGTACAAACCGAAGTGGACAGCAAAGTCACCGTGGACGGCGCGGCCATCGTAATCAAACCGGTTGATCCGCTGGAGCACCCTACCGAGACCGGGCCTTCTCTGTCCTACCAGGTGAGTCTTGATCCGGGGATCATGGATTTGGGTGGGAACCTTTGGGCCGAGGCGTTTGATGAGGTGTTTGGGTTGAGTGCCCTCGTTGAGAAAGCAGACAAAACAAACTATTTTTTCGGAAGCTTCGTTCCCAGCGGCCAGAGTGTGGATGTAGTAGTAAAATCACCTTTTATTCTGGGGCTGTATCCTGGTTTCCCCTGTCCGCTCAATACAGCGACCCGTGATCTCGCCAGTGGTCAGGCTGGGCGCTGTAGCGGCGGTGTCCAGCCACACCCGAACGACGACCTGGGTGTCCTGGCAGCCCCGACTTACGACGATATTTTGCCGGTACCGGAAATGCCAGCTAACCGCCCTATCGTGGTGGTCTTCTCCGATGAAATGGACCCGAACAGCCTGTTCAATGATCAGGGCGAAGCCGTCACCTTCCGGGTACACGAAATCGACCCAGCAAACCCGGATGTGCCTGGACCCGCTGTCCCCGGCACCCTGACTCTCAAACGTGACACGCTTCGCTTCACCCCGGACGAGCCTTGGGCTGAAGGGAAGTTTTATAGCTATACCATTCAGTCCAACGGCGACCTGGAATCCAGTGATGCACAGTGCGACGCCAACCTGCCCAACGCGGCCCTTTGCGGAAAAAAAGAGTTTCTAATCGGCACCGATCTAGTCCAGCTTCCGTTAATGACTCAAACTCTGTCTGTTATTTCCGCTCATCACGAATCACAGATATTTCCCGAAAGAGCCACCGTCTTCAGCGACTACCCGATCTATTTTTGGGAAGAAGAAAGCCCCCGGCTAATCGCTGGCGGCCCCAATATTACGCAATATTTTATTGGCGCAAGCCCCACTGTATCGGTTCTACAACTGATGCGGCTTTCCCAAACGATCGATAGCAATAATAATCTAATCAACGATAGTACACCGACTATGTTCGGTCCTGTTGGCGGCACCACATCAGGTGGTGGAGGAAGTCTGACAAGAACCCGATTTCTCGAATACGATGTGAACGAAACGATGGATGTGCTATGGGACAGTGACTCGTCCACGGCCGAGCTTCGAGACAGCGGCATGGACCTTCCCATGGATCCTGGTGGACTCAAGCCCCCTCCCAACAGTGCCAAGATTCTCTCTGGTCTGTATGGGTACACGGCCACCAACCAGTTCCCTAATGCACCAGATGACCCCGAGGGCCGCCTAAAATTCGCAGCACAAGGAGCCACCGTTGGCGCGAACATCGGCTGCGGATGGGAAAGCAATGCCCCGTACGAAGACCAGACTGGCTGTGAGAATGGTCATATCGCCAATGTCGGTGGTACATTCGGGCGATATTGTTTCTATATGCTGCCTGCAGAATGTCCAAAGGATAAGTTCACTTATCTCCATGGAGTCCTGTTCGCGGAGGTAACTCCGGAAGTCATAACTTCTCCAATGACCGGCTCAGATGCTCTGAGAGTCAATATTTTCCCGGGACATATGATCACGACATCCTTCATGGTCTACCTCAAGCAAACCGTAGCTCCTGTAACCGATGTATCCGATAGCGGCTATCAGGTGATGCGGATGCGATATCCGGATAATGCCTTAACCATAGCTGCATATATCGAAGATGGTGATGATGCCGCAAAACTATCAACCGAGGTTGATCTCTATTTGGATGCTCCTTACCTAGTGACAGATTTAACGGAAGTAAAAAATATTTTCTCGGGAATGCACCATAACTTTTACAGTTACCCGGTTACCATGGAATTATCCGGTGGAATCCGATTCCTTGAGGACGGACGGATGTTGATCGATCAACAGAACTTAAATCAAGTGGATTTCAAACTCAGGGCCAATCTGCCTGCAACAATGGTTGACTTGGTGGTTCCGAAAGGCGGCACTTACATTCAATATGTCTCTGAAGCGATCAAATGATTCGGCAAGTGGCCATCTCGATGGCCACCCTCGCAAATCTCTTGACGGCCGCCCCAGGGCGGCCATTTTTCGCCGCCTATAGGAATGGATTTACACTAGAATCCATTTACTTCTTACACACCGCCACTGGTATCAACCAAAGATTCCCTGCATACAGCCCCCATTGTCAAGCCTCCGGATAACACTCAAGAGCGTTTGTAATCCCGCCATTTGTAACCGCCAGTTTAAGTAGAGGGTTAACCGGTTTGTAACAGTGGGCCGGCGGCACGCCGCCAATAGCCGAGTTCGGTCGCTTGTGATTGTAATGCGGCACCTCCAAGCAACTGCTCAATAAAAAGCTGGACCGCAAGATACGATCCAGCTTTTGCGTCCAAACTTACGGACAGGTCGAAGACTCAATCAGAGAACAACATGGCAACCTTTTTTCTCCAGATGGTTGGGAGCAACGGTGTTCAAGGTAGAGAAGGTACCTAGCATCGGCCCAAAGTTACCGGCACCTGCCACGACAACATTATGCGGTACGGTGATGGGCACTCCATTGCAGGTATGCATTTGGGGATTGATACCTGTGACACCGGAAACATTACCGCCGGCGGCCGGGCCAGGGCCATTACCATCAATTACCGACCACGGAAGTGGGCCACCAAGGGTATTAATAACCCCAGGCCCTGGCATGATATTCGCCAAGCTACCTGTCCAGGGGAAATTTCCTAGAAACAGGTCCGAGCAAGCTGCATCACCTGGGTTTGCCCCTGCGGCAACAACATAGAAAGTGTCCGTGTCAGTATCACAACCGACCTTCACCGACAGGTTTAACCAGCATTGGTACGCAGCACCACCACCAGGAGGAGTCAATTGTGTCTGGCCTTTGTAATCACACAGCAGGTACGGCGGCGGGATAGCCGCACTTACACTACCTGCTGCCCCAAGAGCCACTGCGCCAGCCAAAGCCAGCATACTCGTTTTCAAGATTTTGGTACTCA
>CBFGUT010000261.1:0-4586 GCA_965652265.1 uncultured Cellvibrionaceae bacterium
GTTCGGCGTTCGGCGTTCGGCGTTCGGCGTTCGGCGTTCGGCGTTCGGCGTTCGGCGTTCGGATAAAGTGTAGCACTATATCCCCACACCAAGGCAGTTACTGCGGCTCCACCTCAAAGGTCACAGTGGCTAATATCTCCTCGCGCGACAGCAGGTCCACGTGATAGCGACCCTTGGCAAAGCCGTCCACGGGGCGCTCAATGCGGAAAAAACGCTGGCCTTCCACGCCCTCGACGATCACCGGCACCTGGGCGATTTTCAAGCTGCGACCACTGTCGTAGAGCACTGCCTGAATAACGCTGGTGTTACCAGTGAAGTTACGGTAGTCAAAACCAAGGTAGATTATGCGGTCCGGTGAGATTGGCTGTGGCTGCTCGGCGGGCAGCTCGGTCAACCCCTGGTCGGCCACCCGCAGACGACCCACACTGGGGCGGCTGACCGCCTCCTGGGCCTGTTCCAGACTCAAGCGCAGGGCGAAGAGCGACTGGCTCTGGGGATAGTGGTTGCGGGCGCTGCCGAGCAGTAACCCGGCCTCTTCCAGTTGCCCGCCATTGATTAACGACTCTATCCGCTCGATCAATGCCTGTTCAATTTGCCGCAGACCCTCGCTCGCTTCAGTGCTGTCAGCCTGCATCGCCTGCAGCGCCCGATAGCTGTCGAAAGCGTTGCCTTCTCGCGGCGTGATCAAACGTCCCGCCGCAAAGTGCGTTTGCGCCTCTGTCAGCAAGCGCTGGCGCTCGCGGGCTGCATCGGCCTCGCGGGCGCGCTCCGCTTCCTGGGCCGCCGCCACCTGATCGCGCAGGCTCAGTAAAGCCTCATCGCCCTCGGCAATGGTCAGCCCGCGCTGCACATAGGTACTGGCCCGCTCCAGGGCATTTTCGGCCAGCGCGGCCCGGGACAATTCACGGTATCGCGCCACAATTGCCTCGACTCCCGCCAGGGCCTGTTCGTTGTCACTATCCTTCTCCAGCACTCGCCTGTAGAGCTCCAGCGCATTGGCGCCCTCGGGCGAGGTGAGCTGATCATCGGCCAGGTAGCGGTCGGCTTCCGCCAGCACAGCGGCTTGCGATTCGGTGGCGGTAAAACTGCGCAGTCGCTCGCCATAGTTGCGGGCCAGTTGTGCCTCCTCGGCCGCAGCCTGAACCGCGCGTGCGCGCTCAAGATTATCCGCTTCCAGAGCGCTGTCAAAGGCGTTGTCCAGCTCATCCGCCAGCGCTTGCAGGCCCACTTCACCCAATTCGTGAGTATCCGCCTGTGCCTGCATCTGCCGGTACAGATCAGCGAGCGGCCCCGCCACCGACAAATCTTCAGGCAGACGATTCGATAAAGTCTCGGTCTCGGCCATCAGGGTTTCCATGTCACCCTCAGGGGTGGCCACGGTGGTGAGGGCATCCTCCCCTCCCACACTCTCGTCGTTGGCCGGCGAGGATGCCTGACTGCTGGAGGACACCGCCGACGGCACCGGCAGGGAGGCCAGCACTTCATTGCCGCCGTCGACCTCCTGGCCCGACCAGTAGCGCCAGCCATACCACCCACCCGCACCCAGTGCGAGCAGCAGGACAATCGATGCCACCATCGGCCCCACCCGCCGGCGACTTTCATCGTCATCATTGCCGCCCTGTTTATCGTAATCGCCTATTCCATCATCGGCACTAACGCTAAAGGCGCGGCTCCCGCCCTCTGCGTTCTTTTCTGCGGTCGCCTTGCGCGCCGCCGTGGGCCGCTCGTCGGGATCATCCACCTTTTCCATGACCGCCGAGGAAATCACGGTGGCGGCACTGGAGTCCACCGCCTGCACCACCGGCATGGCCTCTTTCTGGCGCATCACCTCGGCGATATCTTCGGCGGCCAGCGCATTGAGGTCGGCAATTAACTCACTGGCCAGCTGGTAGCGCTCGTCGGGTTTCTTCGCCAGAGCTTTGTCGATAATCGGCTGGAAAATAGCCAGGTGGGGGGCCAGTCTGGGCACGGCGTCGGACACATGCATAATCCCCACCGCCACCGCAGAGTCGGCATCGTAGGGCACAAAACCGGCCACCAGTTCAAACAGCACCACACCCAGGCTGTAGATATCGCTGCGCGGGTCCACTTTGGCGCCCTTGGCCTGCTCCGGGCTCATATAGTGGGGCGTGCCCATGGTGGTGCCGGTCTGGGTCATGCCCGAGGCCACGTCTGTGGCGCGGGCAATGCCAAAGTCCATCAGTACCGCCCGCGAGTCCTCCGCGTGCAGCATGATATTCTCGGGTTTGACATCGCGGTGAACATAACCCTTGCGGCCGGCGTAATCCAGCGCCCGGGCTACATCCTTGACCACACCCAGCGCCTGTACCAGATCCAGCTCGTAGCGGCGCTCTTTCAGGTCCTCGCCGGGCACATACTCCATGGAGAGATAGTGATTGCCCTCGTACACACCCACATCGTACACGGTGACGATATTGGGGTGCACCAGGCGCGAGACGATACGCGCCTCGCGCAAAAAGCGCTCGCCAAAGCTCGGGTCTTTCAACAGGCTGCTGGACATCACCTTGAGGGCCACTTCGCGCTCAAAGCTCTCCTGAATGGCGAGATAAACCGTCGCCATACCCCCTTCGCCCAGGGTGTCGATAATCTTGTAACCGGGTATTTCCATTAACAGTGCCAATGAGCGCTCCCACCCTCGCGGCGGGATTCGATTTGATTATTCGATGCTTCTATGCCGTGTGTATTTGTAAGCAGACGGTGCTGGGTGGAACAATATAATCAGGCGCCAACAATAGCAATAGACGTTGACGCTGCAAACCACATTGCCGACGAAAAAGCACCGCTGGCCGACCAATTGCCCAAAAGGGTGCCAATTGATACTATTGCGCTCCTTTGCGGCAACCGCCACCCCCCGCCCCGGGGGCCATCTGTCCACGCCTCTGGACACCCGTATTTGCGAGATTTTCACGCTATGACCGACGTTTTTCGCCGTGCCCCGCGTGCCCAACTGACTTACCCGGAGAGCTTTATCGAGCGCCATATCGGCTCCGACGACGCCCAGAGCGCCGCCATGCTCACCGCCCTGGGCCTGGGCTCCATGGCGCAGCTGCTGGATAAAACGGTGCCCGCCAAAATTCGGCTGGACGCACCACTGGCACTGGGTGAACCCCTGTCCGAGCAGGCAGCACTGGCGGCATTGAAAACCATCGCCGGCAAG
Source organism: uncultured Cellvibrionaceae bacterium (assembly GCA_965652265.1). Lineage (GTDB taxonomy): Bacteria > Pseudomonadota > Gammaproteobacteria > Pseudomonadales > Cellvibrionaceae > Gilvimarinus. Next base: position 3,179 of record CBFGUT010000261.1, read on the forward strand.
AACCGCATATTCAAAAGCTATATCGGCATGGGCTACTACGACACCCATGTGCCGCCGGTGATTTTGCGCAACGTGCTGGAAAACCCCGGCTGGTACACCGCCTACACTCCCTACCAGCCGGAAATCGCCCAGGGACGACTGGAAGGGCTGCTTAACTTTCAGCAAATGATTATGGACCTGACCGGCATGGAGCTGGCCAACGCCTCCATGCTGGACGAAGGCACTGCCGCCGCCGAAGCCATGGCCATGTGCAAGCGCCAGAACAAAAAGAACCGCTCGGACGTCTTTTTTGTGGCCGAGGATACCCACCCGCAAACCCTGGCGGTGGTGAAAACCCGCGCCGAGCATTTTGGCTTCGAGGTGGTCACCGGCCCCGCCGACGCGCTGGCCACCACCGATTGTTTTGCCGGCCTGCTGCAATACCCCGGCACCACGGGCGAGGTGCGCGATCTTACTGATATCATCAGCAGCGCCCACGAACAGCACAAGCTGGTGACTGTGTCCAGTGATCTGCTGGCGCTGATGCTGCTCAAATCCCCCGGCCAGATGGGGGCCGACGTGGTGGTGGGCAGCAACCAGCGCTTCGGTGTCCCCATGGGTTTTGGCGGCCCACACGCGGCTTTCTTTGCCTTTCGCGATGCCTACAAGCGCAGTGCGCCGGGCCGTATTATCGGTGTCTCCCGCGACACCCGCGGCAAGACCGCGCTGCGCATGGCCATGCAAACCCGCGAGCAACACATCCGTCGCGAAAAGGCCAATTCCAATATCTGTACCTCGCAGGTACTGCTGGCAGTGATGAGTGTGTTCTACGCCATCTACCACGGTCCCGAGGGGCTCAAGCGCATCGCCGAGCGGGTGGCGCGTCTCACCGATACCGTCGCCCAGGGTTTGCGCCAGCACGGCTTTACCCTGGTGCACGATCACTACTTTGATACCCTGTGCGTCAAGGTAGGCGCCGACGCCCAGCGCGGCATCTACCAGTGTGCGTTGGGCAGTCAGATCAATTTGCGCAAACTGGGTGACGACCGCCTGTGTCTGAGCCTGGATGAAACCACCACCGCGGAGGATATAAACCGGCTGCTCAATGTTTTCTGCGCCGGTGATCACGGGCTCGACCTTAAGGCTGTGGATGCCGCCCTGGCCGGCGGCGAACAGAACACCGGCCTGCCCGATGCCCAGCGCCGGCAGGATGCGGTACTCACCCACCCGGTGTTCAACCGCTACCACAGCGAAACCGACATGCTGCGCTACTTGAAAAGGCTGGAGTCGAAGGACATCGCCCTCAACCATTCGATGATCCCGCTCGGCTCCTGCACCATGAAGCTCAACGCCACTGCCGAGATGATTCCCGTCACCTGGCCGGAGTTCGGCAAACTCCACCCCTTCGCCCCACTGGACCAGGCGCAGG
>CBFGUT010000262.1:0-4556 GCA_965652265.1 uncultured Cellvibrionaceae bacterium
CTGAGGAGAATCACCCACTGCCTGGTGTCCCGGCCACACCGTGAGCACCGCCTTGCCGCTTTTCAGCGTACCGTCGCCCACCAGCAAGCCCATCAGGTAACCCTCTTCACGATTACCCTCGCCAGACCAATCCGGCATTGTCCGGTGGTTGTGCAGGACGATCTGATCGCCCGGCTCCAGTTGTTCAGCGGACACCCAGTCGAGCGTTTCCGACCAGCGGCTTTTGGAGGCGACCTTGCGCACTTTGTGGTCACCGGTCAGCTTCACGGTATAACCTTCGCGCGTGGACAGTTCGAACACCGGTTTATCGCCAGTGACGAAGAAGCCTTCCTCGCCGGATGCGTAGTGTGTGCCGTCCACCCGGGCGGTAAATGGGCGCCCCACCAGTTCACTGACCTGGCGCGGCCCCTCCGCAGTGTGAACCCAGGTATCGGCGGTGACGCAGGGATTGGTCGCGCGAATGTCTTCGCAGAACCAGTTGTTGTTCCACTGATTGACCCGATCGATCAGAATAAAACCCGGCTCCGCAAAGTCATAGGTGGAGCGCATGATCTGGTTCCACAGTTGCCGTGCCGGGACTTTCTTGTAGACCTTGCAGGCAATCTCGCCGTCATCGTTACGCAGGTATTTTTCGGACACATGATCGAGACGCCGCCAGACCACCTGTTCAGGGTTGTCACCGTCTAGGCCCTCGCGCTTGAGGTCATCCTCGGTGATGGGGAAAGTGAGCGGCCAGGTGGCATCGGCCTTGACCGCCTGTATAAAGTCGTCGGTGATCAACAGGGAGAGGTTGAACTGGCGCAAGCGCCCGGCTTCGCGTTTGGCCCGGATGAATTCACTGACGTCCGGGTGGTGCACATCAAAGGTGGCCATCTGGGCGCCACGCCGCCCCCCGGCGGAGGAAATGGTAAAGCACATCTTGTCGTAGATATCCATAAACGACAAGGGACCGGAGGTATTGGCGCCAGCTCCGGCCACATAGGCACCTTTGGGGCGCAGAGTGGAGAACTCATAACCGATACCGCAGCCCGCCTTCAGGGTCAAACCGGCCTCCAGGTTCTTGTAGAGGATATCCTCCATGGAATCGCCAATAGTGCCGGACACAGTACAGTTGATAGTGGAGGTGGCGGGCTTATAGGCCTGGGCTCCGGCGTTGGAGATGATACGCCCGGCGGGAATAGCACCATTGCGCAGCGCCCAGAGAAACTCCTTACGCCAGTGTGCCTTGCGCTTGGGCTCGATTTCGGACAGCGCCTGAGCCACCCTGTCCCATGTACCATCAATAGTGATATCCACTGGCTTTTCTTGATGATCTTTCAATCGATATTTTTGATCCCAAATATCAAGAGAGGCAGGCTGCAGCTCCACATATCCCGTATCGACACTCGAATTCAGTTCATTTATAGGCATTACAACCTCCTCTTACAGACCAAAGCAGTATGACCAGATGTGAAATCCACTACTCTATCGATGTTATAACCCGAACGATATAAAATCTCGCAAAATTCATCGTACTGATAGAATCTGCTATTACCGTTCGCAACACAGCAAAAATACAGAGAAGTGGCATTCAGACTGAGTGTTGCCGCTTGAAATTTTTGGCGATCGGCAAATAATTCCACCACTATTAGCCTGCCACCGGTCGCGAGAAAAGGAGAGAATTTATTCAACACACATTCAATCCCCCTCTCGTCAAAACAATCCAAAAATTGACTCATCCATATTACATCATATTCTTTCCATACAGTTACATCATCTTCAAGAACATTAATGCCCAGAAAATCAATTCGTGACAATTGTTCGGATCGGCTAAAACAGGATTTGGCTATTGACAATTGAGGAGGAAGATCAACCAACGTAATCTCTACATTAGAGTCATAGCGCAAACAACGCCTTGCCCAATTTCCCGTATTAGCACCCACATCAAGTAATCTTTCTACCGGCCTGTCAAATACCAAGGGAATCGCTTGAGAGAACATACTATCAGAGTAATAGTGATCGAACTCGAACCAGCTTTGTCTGGCGGTTTCCGGAAGATTGGCCAGACCTTGGTAAACGTCACTCCAGCTCCCCAATGTTTGCAAGCCGGCAGGCCTCCCCTCCATAAGAGACTGCTGCAGGAAGGGCATGGCTCTATAACACACATCTTTCACAAAGTTATAATTTATTTCTGTCATTGGGTCATTGAGGACAAAATAACCCATATCCGAAAGGCTATAACGTGAGTTTTCACGCTGAATGACATCGGCGGAAAGATTACTCTGATAACCGCGCGCGGCAGCCGGCTGGTTGATAGCATAGACCACGTGTTGAAGATGGTTGGCAATCGCTTTCGGGTGGTCTCGCAAGTAGTTGTCGCCATAGTCTTTTCGGGCAAAATAGGTTAAAAATTCGACCGTGGCCACGGCACCGGCAAACTGAGCACTGACAGCGAACACCAGGTTGACGAAGCTGCCACAGAAGGATTCCAGGTGCTGCGGTGCGCGAGACTCACCACCGAGTTTGGTCAGCCCGTCGCGTAGGAAGGGATACAGCGTCATGGAGACGCAGTAGGGCTTGAGGCTGGTTTCATCGTGCACATAAATTTCGTGCGCCTCAACCTGACGAACGTATTCCTCCGCCAGCTTATCACCAAACAGTTCGGCAATTTTGCGGCTGACTTTCGCCCGGTTGATCTGGATGAACACGTCCTTCATCAGCTCGGATCCAAGCGTCGCGATATTTTTGTGCGTGACGTTGGCATTGGCATCCACGCGGGAGCCGTCGGCGGCATTATCCGCGTGCAAGTATTCCTGAATGAAGCTCAGTTTCTGATCGATCTGGTGTGGTGTGAGTTGAAGCATGGGAGTGACCTCCTTGGAAGTGATGGTTGAGCATTGCGCCGGTGCGCAAATCGATAAGGCGTTGATTGGTGGTGGGGCTGTCAAGACCGCCCAACTCCCGAACCCAAGGGCCGGTTTTAAGAAACGTCAGTTGACGACGTAAGCGGGGCTCGACCGTATCAAGACCGGTGTACAGGCAACGATGTACTCCCTGACGTTGGGCGGCAGCCAATAACGCCAGCAAGGCGCACGGCTGCCATTCACCACCAAAAAAGAGCACACAGGTCACCAGCCCCCGATAGTCTTTCAATCGCTGAATCAGAAAGTCAGGCGTCAGAGGGCGACCACCTTGAGGGCCCCAGCTGTCCGCACTGTGACAACCCGGGCAGCGCAGTGGACATCCGGTAACCGTGTAGGCCAGAGACACTTCTCCAGGAACCTCCTGAAAGACCACATCTTCGGTGAGATAACGCAACATGATGAGTTCGCCTGAGTTGCATGACTTGAAAGCACAACATATAGTGTTTTTATGGAGACCAAGACACAATACCCAGTAAGCGGTAATACTCGCGCCACCCCTGATCTCCTCATTTTTTTGCCGACAGAAAACGGCCAATAGACTCGCATCCAGATCATCCTGCACACTGAGACCGGGGCTTGAATGTGGGAAACAGGCCGCATAAGTTAATCACAGAGGGGCATTTACAGGTTCACACGGATTGATCAACATTACACCGACGACAACTCATCAGGCATAGCTTTATGGTCGAACGAAAATTTGTCACGCTAGACCGGCTTTTTACCGGACGTGCTATACCCTACGGCCCGAACGGTGAACTCAGCGCCATTCACAAAGCCCCCCTGGAGGGCCCAGTCACGGTCACTTCTTTAGGTCTGACCGGTGATCAACAATGTGGAGGGCGACGAACAGGGCGATCTGCGCCATCATGGCGGCCCCGACAAAGCCATCCACCATTATCCCGCCGACCACTACCCCCACTGGCAACAGCAACTGCCCGACACGCACGGCAAGCGCTGGCACTGTGGCGCGTTTGGTGAGAACATCACCACCGTTGGTTTGACCGAGAGCGATGTCTGTTTCGGCGATATCTTTGCCCTCGGTTCTGTCCGTCTCCAGGTGAGCCAGGCCCGCCAACCCTGCTGGAAACTAAACCACCGGTTTCACGAGAAAGACATGGCGCAACGAGTGCAAGATAGCGGTCGGACGGGCTGGTACTATCGGGTATTGACCCCGGGCACACTTCAGGCGGGTTATCGGTTCAAATTGATTGATCGGCCTCATCCGGATTGGCCATTGACGCGCATACTGCACTTTCTGTTTCTCGATCCTCTGAACACAGAGGCATTGCGCGCCATGCATGAGCTTCCCCGCTTACCGGCGTCTTGGCAAAAGTTGCTAGAACATCGATTGAACACCGGTGAAGTGGAGAGTTGGGACCGACGATTACGGACGCCGACAAAAACCGTATAAACACCACCTGCACGAAAAGCCTCCAGGGCGAACCGATTTTGTTTGAAGAGACCAGGACCATGCCGATAAATAAGCCCCAGGCACTACGGACACGTTTAATTCACAACCACCCCGACAACGACCCCTACGGCAGCCCCTACTGCCCGGTGTACAACACCACCACCTACCGCCAGGCCAATACCCGGGCTCTACTTGATACCATTGAGGGGCGCGCCGATGGACCGCTGTATACCCGCTGGGGC
>CBFGUT010000263.1:0-4541 GCA_965652265.1 uncultured Cellvibrionaceae bacterium
ACGGTGGTGGAGCGCGGCCGGGTTTTGCCATCGCTGGCGGGATAACTGAGGCCCGGGTGCTGCACATTGATCCACATGGCGGTGCCGTCCGGGGTCGCGGTAACGCCAGTAATTTCGCAGCCGGCGGGCCCGGTGAGAAAGCGGCGAACCTGACGCGTCACCGGGTCGACGCAAAGCATCTGGTTGGTACCCATGGCGTCGTAGACTTCGCGGCCATCACTGAAATCCGTTTGAATCCACAGACGGCCCTCCGGATCGAACCAGAGGCCATCGGGGCTGGCAAAGATGTCGCCCTCAATGGTGCCGTAGCGGCTGTCCGTTTGCCAGGACTCTCCCGCCGGCGGCTGTTCGCCCGCCAGTAGAAACAGCTCCCACTCGAATACCCGCGAGCGCGGGTGGCGGTCTTTCTCACGCCAGCGCAGAATTTGCCCGTGGTGATTGTGCGGGCGCGGGTTGGCGGCATTGAGCGGTTGCTCCGGCGCCACGCCGCGGCGGCTGTTGTTGGTCAGCGTGACATAACCATCGCCGGTATAGGGGTTCACCGCCGTCCACTCCGGCCTGTCCATAGGGGTGGCGCCCACTGCATCGGCGGCGCTGCGCATATTCACCAGCACATCCACCTGGTCGCGAAAGCCCTCCGCCGCTGTCAGGCCCGGCTGGCCCCACACCAGCGGTCGCCACTCGCCGCTGCCGTCCTCGTGGTAGACGGCCACATACACGGTGCCCGAATCCAGCAATCGGCGGTTGGCCTCGGGCTGGGCGGGATCAAAGCGACCCTCGGGCACGAATTTATAGACATACTCACCCTGGGCATCGTCCCCGGAATAGAAAGCCAGGCTACCGTCGTCATGCTGTACACAACAGCAACCTTCGCGCACCGCACGGCCAAAGGCGGTGCGTTTCACCGGTTTGCTGTCGGGATCAAAGGGGTCCACCTCCACCACCCAGCCAAACCGGTTGGGTTCGTTGACGTAACCGCCGTGGGGCTGGTCGGCGGCCGGCGTGGCATCAAAGCGCGGATCCGCCGACTCCCAGAAATTGTAGTGGCTGTTGGGGCCGGCAGAGATACCATAGCGGTGATGTTCGCGCCGCCGGGCGTGATCTTCCCGATCGCGATTGACGAAGTAGTTCTTCCAGTTTTCCTCGGCCATCAGGTAGGTACCCCAGGGCGTCACCCCCATGGAGCAATTGTTCAGGGTGCCGAGCACCTCTCTGCCCTCTGGGTCGTCCACGGTTTTCAGTGCCTCGGCACCGGCACAGGGGCCACTGATGGCCATGGGTGTATAACCCGTCAGGCGACGGTTATAGCGGGAGGGATAGACCCGCTGCCACTGGCCATCACCATTTTTGCGCACCTCGATAATACTCAGCCCGTGACCGGCCTGCTCCTTGCGCACTTCGTCCAGCGGGCGCTGCTTGCGACCCCCGACGTCCTCGGTGACCGTGGGCCCATTTGCATGCAGGGTGGCGTTGATATACTCGTGGTTAATGGCCAGCAAACCGTGGGTATTGGGCGCATCGGCAAAGGGAAAGAAGTGCATACCGTCGTGATTTTGCCCCGCCTGCAGCGCCTGCGCCTCCCAGCTCTGGCTGGCATCCGGCCGCCATTTGGGCGCGCCGGCTGCCACGGGATCGCCCCAGCTAAAAAAGGCCCGGGCCGTGTATCCCGCTGGCACCTCCACTCGGTCATAGTGCGGATCACTGGCTACTGGCACAGGCTGGAATCCTATCAGCGGTCGCGGGCTATCGGTAAAGGGTGCGCCGCGAGTGTTGATCGAACTCGCTGAGCAGGCGCTGAGCAGCGGCGAGGCGGCAAAGGGCCCCGCCAAGAGTCCCAGTCCGCCTTTTAATACCCGACGACGCGACTGACTAACCTGTTCCAGGCTGCGGTTGCCGCTGGGGTTGATGGGGATATCGTCAATATCAAATGCCGGGAAGTTGTGGTGACTCATGAGACTGCCTTACAGGTTTTTATTCACAGTGGTCAATATACCACTGACCCATTTTAACCGCTCCAAAGAACATTGCGAATTTCAGCAGTTTTGTGTGACACGGCTATTGCAAACAGGGTTTTGGCGATGCGCACATCCACTGACAAAAACATCGCGTATAGTAGGGCTATGAAATCATTCGCCGCACTATTGACCGTCGTTTTACTCACCGGCTGCCTGGGTTACCCGGAACAGGTGGAGCCCGTGGATAATTTCGAGCTGGAGTCTTATCTCGGCACCTGGTATGAAATCGCGCGCCTGGATCACTCGTTTGAGCGCGGGCTGACTCGTGTGACTGCCGATTATTCCCGGCGAGAGGGCGGCGGAATCAAGGTGATCACTCGCGGCTTTTCCGCCGAGGAAAATACGTGGAAGACTGCCGAGGGCAAGGCCTTTTTTGTGGAGGATGGACAGACCGGTTACTTGAAAGTCTCTTTTTTCGGACCTTTCTACAGCAGCTATGTAATCTTTGAGCTCGACGACGACTACCAGTACGCCTTTATCGCGGGCGCCAATCACGACTACCTGTGGTTGTTGTCACGCACACCCGATGTCAGCAACGCATTAGTCGAGCGCTTTGAACGCGAAGCACAAGCGCGCGGATTTGATACCAGCGAGTTAGTAATCGTTGAACACTGACACTGTGCGAGAGCGCTAGATTTTAAATTGTTCGATCAATTGCTCCAGCTTTTCGCTGGCTTCATTCATCTGTTCAGTATTGCCGGCGGTCTCTTTCAGCTCTACTAACACCTCCTCACTGAGACCGCTTAACTGATTCAGACTGGCGGCAATAGTATTGGCCGTTTGCGACTGTTGCTCGGCCGCCGACGCGATATGATGCGTCATATCGGTAATGGTGTTCACCGCGCCTTTGATGGTGGCCAGTACCCGCTTGACCTCGCTGACCTGCCCCCGCATGGCCTCCGACTGACCGTGACTGGTTTCCATGGCCGCCACGGCATTGGCCGTGCCGGTGAGCAGCGCGTTAATCATTTCGCGGATTTCATCCGTGGAAGCCTGGGTGCGACTTGCCAGGGTGCGCACCTCATCCGCCACCACGGCAAAGCCGCGGCCCTGTTCACCGGCGCGGGCCGCCTCGATAGCGGCGTTCAGTGCCAGCAGATTGGTCTGCTCAGCAACACTGTGAATAACATCCAACACCCCACTGATGGTTTGTGACTGCTGGTCCAACGCCGTCATGGCCTGGCTGGTATTGGCAATATCCTCCGCCAGGCGCTCCATGGCGTCGCGGGTGTCCAGGGCTTTCTGTTCGCCGCTGCGGGCATGATCGCTGGCGTCCTGCGCCGCTCCGGCGGACTCGGTAACGCGCTGGGTCATATCCTGGGCGGTGACGCTCATTTGCTCCACCGCCGTGGCCACGGTGTCCATTTCCCGCTTCTGGCGATCATAGCTGTTGCGGGCATCGCCCATGGCCTGATTGACCTCGCGGGCGATAGCACGGTTGTGTTCTGCCAGCTGTCGCAGCTCCGTGACCACCGCCACCAGCTTGTCGCAAAAGCGGTTAAACCCACGGGCCAGGGACGCCAACTCATCACTGCCGCGCGTATCCAGGCGCCGTGTCAAATCCCCTTCGCCACTGGCAATGTCATTCATGGCACGCACACTCTGACGCAGCGGACGTACAATGCTACTGGCAATCAACAGAGTCATTCCCACCAGCAACAGCAAACCCAGCACGGCAATTGCCAGTGGCAGGCTCAGGGTTTGCCAGAAGTCGCGACGCACATCGTCCAGATAAATACCCGACCCCAATACCCACCCCCAGGGCTCAAATTCCGCCACATAGGAAAGTTTGGGGACCGGTTGGTCAAAACCCGGCTTGGGCCAAAGATAATTCACCATCCCACTGCCCTCGCGCGCCACCACCTGCTCCATTTCGTAGAACAGACGCTTACCTGTAGGGTCCGCCACCTGGCTGATATCGGTGCCGTCCAAATGTGGGCTGAAGGGATGATGCACCATGACGATATTGCGGTTATGGATCCAGAAGTAATCGTCATTGCCGTAGCGCATACCACCGAGTGCGGCCTGGGCCGCTGCCTGCGCGTCCTCCCGGCTGAGCGACCCCGATTGTTCGCGACGGTGAAAGTGAGCCATCACCCCCAATCCGGCCTCGACAATGTGTCGGGTTTTTATCTCACGGGCATCCAGCAGACTCTGGTGATAGCGGGACGCAAATTCCAGAACCAGCCCCCCCACCACCAGCACCACCAGCAGCACAATCGCCCACAGACGCTGGGAAATACTGAAACGGCGCAGTAGAGTCATAGGCGATGGCGGCTCCAATAAGGCAGTATCGAGACGTATAGGGCACTTCTACTAACAGGCTGTTGAAAAACTACCTGCGTACCCAATGCACTCGCTTCGCTCGCGGGGCAGGCTCTTGCCGCTGCGGCGTTAAAATCAGGCTCACAACAGGCGTTAGCCGTTGAGCGCCCGAATGGGCGACCCCGTAGGGGCGAGCGAAGCGAGTAATATGCTCACAAATTGCAGGAGCAGTTTGCATAGCGAAGCTACCGAAGGTGTCCC
>CBFGUT010000264.1:0-4529 GCA_965652265.1 uncultured Cellvibrionaceae bacterium
GAAGCCGTTATCGATGCCTTTATGCTACCCGAATCCTGTACCCGGGCCGGCAACCGGTTGGCCTACGCCGCCGTGGCCCGGCGCACACAGGTGGCGGAGCTGGTTGCCCAGGTGAATGAGGCAGGGCTGGAGCTGCAAAGTATTGAAATACCGGAATTAGCCCTGGCACGTCTGGCCGAAGCCGCCACGGATACCGCGCGCGCCGTGGCGCTGGTGCACCTGGTGGCCGATGCGGGTTATCTGGTGCTGGTGCGCGAGGATCAGCTCTATCTGGCGCGGCACTTTCAATTGCCCTACCACGGTGGGCTGCTCGACGATATTCCCGTGGACGCCGTAGCGCTGGAGGTGCAGCGCTCGCTGGATTATTTCGAGCGGCAGATGCGCCAGAGCCCGCCGGCGCAGATATGGCTGGCGGGAGAGAACATCAGCGCCGATAAAATTACCGATGGCCTGCGCCAGAGTCTCAGCGCCTCCATCGACCTGCTCGAACTGACCGGGAGTGTGGAGGTGTCCGAGTCTGTGCCGGAACACACCCTGTCGCTGTGCCTGCCCGCCGTGGGCGCGGCCCTCAATGAGGCGAGGGCGCACTGATGCAGACAATTAACCTCTATCAGGCGGAATTCAGACCCGACCGCAGCCCCCTGCGGCCCGTGCATATGATTGCCGCCGCCGTCATCCTCGTGCTGCTGCTGGTGTTGTTCTCGGTGTTCTATTCACTGGGTACTCGCCAGGAGGCGGTCACCCTGGCGGAGCACGAACAGCAACTGGACACGCTGCAGGCACAGCGCGATAAATTGCAGGCGGCCGGCACGCGCATTGATACCGACAGCCTGGATCGGCGTATCGCCGATACCGAGGCGGCCATTGAATACCGGCGACAACTGCGCAACCGCATGGCCGAGCAGAGTGCCGACAGTGCGCCGGCTCTGTCGGCACAAATGCACGCGCTGGCGCGGTTCAGCAATGCCGACTTTACCCTGGAAGGTTTTGCCTTGAAGGACAGTGGCCACTATGTGGAAATGCAGGGTGTCTCGCGCACGCGCTCGGCAGTGCCGGCGTATCTGTTGCAGCTGCAAAAAGTGCCGGCGTTTGCCGACAGCCAGTTTGGCGTGCTCACTCTGACTGAGTCGTCGGTGGCGGGACGCTATGGGTTTCGCATCGGGGCCGAGGAGGAAGACGAACGTGGCGAGTGAAAAAGCCTGGCAACAGTGGATCGACAAGCTCAGCCTGCGCGAGCGCGCCATTGTGCTGGTGGCTGCGCTCTTGGTGCTCTATGGCATCTGGCACTTGCTGTGGTTTGGCGGCGCCAGTGCCCAGCGCCAGGCGTTGCAGGCACAGCAGGTCACCACGGAATCGCAAATTGCCAATGTGACCCAGGAAATCGACCTGCTTAACCGCGTGCTGAGCGGTGATGCCAGCAGTGATAAACAGCGGCAACTGGCGGTGCTGGAAGCCAGGGTCGAGCAACTGGACAGCGACCTGGCGCGACTGGCCCAGGGGCTGGTGCCGGCGGCGGATTTGTCTTTTGTGCTGCGCGACCTGTTGGAGGAAACCGAGGGCCTGAGTTTGCGGCAACTGACCACGGGGCCGGTGGAAAAACTTGACTTTGATGATGCGAACAGTGACAGCGCGAGCGTGTATAAACACCCGGTTAACTTGACCTTCGCCGGTGAGTACTTTGCCGTGATGCAATTTGTCGAGCGCCTGGAGTCGCTCGATTGGCGACTGTATTTCGATCACTTGCACTATCGGGTCAGCGATTACCCACGGGCCGAAGTCAACCTGGGGATCTATACCCTGAGTGCCGAGAGGGGGAATTTAAGTGTTGAACCTTAACCGGCTCGTCTGCGCGCTGCTGTTGATAGCGACACTGGTATCGTCGCCGCTGTGGGCACAAGCCTTGCGCGACCCCACCACGCCCCTGGCGGGGGCGGTGACGGGCGGTAATACGGAGGCACCACAGCTGCAGAGTATTTTGATCCGGTCGAAAGACAAACTCGCGATTATCAGTGGCGAAACGGTGCGCGAGGGCGATTCGCTGTCCGCCTTTGCCGATGCGGTGGTGGAGCGAATTGACGCCGACCACGTGGTAATTCGCCGGGGGGGTAAACGTGAAACCCTGCGGGTATACAACAATGTGCGAATGTCCCAACCGTGACAATTTCAGGGGATTTAACCAGAGGTCAACGATCGATGAAACGACCGGCTCTTAGACTACCGATTCTGCTGGCGGCTACCGCGCTGGCGCTGGCGGGTTGTGCTCAGCCGCAACCGAAAACCCTCGCCATCGAAGAGCGTATCGCGGAAGTGGACAGCAAACCGCCGGCACCCGTCGCTGTGCCCGAGGCCGTGCAGCAAGCACTGCTGTCGGGCGAGTCCGCGCCGGCTGCGGAGGAGCAGGAGCGCTTCGATGTGTCGGTGAACAATGTGTCTGCCCGCGCTTTCTTTCTCAGCCTTGCGGACGGTACACGCGATAATATTGTGGTGCACCCGGACCTGAACGGTCAGATCTCCCTGACGTTGAGCGATGTCACCGTGCCTCAGGTGTTGGATGTCACGCGCGATATCTACGGTTACGAATACCGCTATCGCGACGGTATTTACACGGTGTACCCCAATGCGCTGCGCACCGAGGTATTTCATATCAATTATCTGGACGTACAGCGCGTGGGGGTTTCCGACACCAGTGTGATGATCGGGCGCGGTGAATCAGGCTCTCGTTCGCGCAATAGCGGCAACAACAATAACAACTCAGGCACCAGTGAGAACGCCAACCTGCTGGGTATGCTGGAGGGTTTCGAAGGCGGCAGTGGCACCGGGCTGGCACCGGGCTCGCGGGTTCAGACTCTCAATCGTACAGATTTCTGGCGTTCACTGAATCAGACGATAGAAGCCATTATCGGCGGCAGCGACGGTGATCGCATGGTGATGGTCTCGCCCCAGGCCGGCATGGTGGCGGTGAAAGCCATGCCCAGTGAGCTCAATGCTGTGCGCGACTTCCTCGAGCGCTCGGAGTTAAGCGTCAAGCGCCAGGTGATCCTGGAAGCCAAAATTCTCGAAGTGCAGCTCAACGACAACTACCAGGCGGGTATCAACTGGGGCGAAATCAACGGCATGCTGCAGTACCAGTTCCAGCAGGGCACCGATACCAATTACAGCCGCCAGCTGGATTACAGTGTGCCCCTGCCCGGCGAGGCCACGGGATTTCGTTCACTGTCTGAGGGATTGGCGCAAGGCACGGGCGAGCTTTTCAGTTCCGTGTTGCAGGTGGGCAATATCACCGAGTTGATTTCCCTGTTGCAAACCCAGGGCAATGTCCAGGTGCTGTCCAGCCCCCGGGTCTCCACGGTCAACAACCAGAAAGCGGTGATTCGGGTGGGCTCGGACGAGTACTTCGTCACCGGTATTTCCAACAACACCACCGCCAATGCCTCCTCGGTGACCAGCACACCGAATATCGAATTGTCGCCGTTTTTCAGTGGTATTTCACTGGATGTCACTCCACAGATTGCCGAGGATGAAAGTGTGATACTGCATATTCATCCGGTGGTGAGTGAGGTCACCGATCAACTCAAGGTTTTCACTGTGGGCAGTGAAGATTTCGCCCTGCCACTGGCGCTGCGCGGGGTGCGGGAATCCGACAGTATCGTGCGTGCCAAAAATGGCCAGGTGATTGTGCTCGGCGGGTTAATGCAGGAGCGGATTACCAGTCAGGATGGCAAGCATCCGGGTTTTGGTCATATCCCCATACTGGGCGCGCTTTTTCGCCAGACGCAGCGCATTAACGAGAAAACCGAACTGGTGATATTGCTGCGCCCAGTGGTGGTAACCGATCAGGCGTGGACGGAGGCCCTGGAAGAATCGCGCTTGAATATTCGCGGTATTGGCGATGCGCATCGGCAGATGATTGACTAGCACCGGGCTTACGAGGTGAAACGTGTATCGCCAGTTTCGTAGGTTGGGTAAGCTCCGCGCCACCCAACGATTGTGGTGTTGGGTGGCGTTACACTTGCCCAACCGACATCTTGGCGGTCTTGAAGGACACCTTGCCCTCTTCGAGAGGGCTCTGGCAATACCGGGCTCTTTGAATCCGGATTTTTTCTAGACCCGTGAGGTGAAACGTGTATCGCCAGCACTTTGGATTTACTGAGTCACCGTTTTCGCTGACGCCGGATACACAATTTTATTTTAACAATACCAGTCACCGCGAAGTGCTGAGCGCCATATTGCTGGCGCTCAAGCACAGCGAGGGCTTTATCAAGGTGGTGGGCGAGGTGGGCACGGGCAAGACCCTGCTGTGCCGCAAGCTGCTCGATCATCTGGACGGTCGCTACCAGACCGCGTATATCCCCAATCCTTATCTGAGCCCGGATGAACTCAAGTGGTTTCTGGCGGAGGAAATCGGTGTAACCACTGCCAACAAACCCGCCTACAAATTGTTGCACGACATTAACCACCGCTTAATTGAGCTGGCGGCCAACAAACGCCAGGTGGTGTTGATTGTGGACGAGGCCCAGGCCATGCCGCGC
>CBFGUT010000265.1:0-4517 GCA_965652265.1 uncultured Cellvibrionaceae bacterium
CCAGCGCCTGAAGTCGTCCCGCCACCTCGGAGCGGTGCGCTGTCACCACCACCTTGCCGGCAAACGCCGCCGCCTGCATGCATTTGAGCAGGCTGCGGTTGGCCTCGAAGTCGGGGATGGTGCTGATCACCCAGCGGGCGTGCTGCAGAGGCAACTGCTCGGCCAGGTCGGGATCTTCCAGATCCCCGTACTGAATTTCCACCCCCTCGCGGCGGTACTGTTCCACCATCTTGGGGTCAAAATCCACCCCCAGTACCGTCAAGCCCTGCTTTTTCAACTGCCGCCGTAGGTTGCCGCCGTAGCGGCCCACCCCAAACACAATGGCATCGTATTGGCGGGCCTGATTCTGGCGCTGCTCCGCCTCGCGGTAGGGGTCTTTGCGCTCGAATATTTCCAGCAGCGGCGAGAGCCAGTCAAACAGCCGGTGCGAATAAATAATCATATAGGTGGACAGAGCGATGGTAATCAACCCCACCAGAGTAATCAGCCCCACCACGTCATCGCCAATATGACCGAGGCTCAGCCCCAGCGCGGCGAAGATCAGCGAAAATTCACTGATTTGCGCCACCGTCAGCCCCGCCAGAAAACCGGTACGCTTGCGATACCCCATCAGCCCCATAATCACCATCACAATCAGCGGGTTGCCCAGCAACACGAAAACGGATAAAGCCACTGCCCCCCACAACTGCCCGCCCAGCAGCGACAGGTCCAACTGCGAGCCGAGGTGGATAAAGAAAAACAGCAACAGAAAGTCGCGAATGCTCACCAGCCGACCGCTGATCACCTCGCGGTAATGGGTGGAGGCCAGGCCCACCCCCGCCAGAAAGGCACCCACTTCGCGGCTAAAACCCATCAGCTCACTGGCGGCCGCCAGCGACACCGCCCAGGCAATGGCGAATAGCACCAGCAGCTCCTGCGAAGCCGCCAGATAGTCGGTCAGCCGGGGCAGGACAAAACGCATCATCAGACCCACGAACACCAGCAGTAACAAGCCTTTGGCCGCTACGCCACCCACGGCCTGCCCCAGACTGATGCCCTCGCCCTGCCCCAGGGCCGACAACAGGATCATCACCAGAATGACCACCAGATCCTGCACAATCAGGAAACCAATGGCAATCTGCCCGTGCAGGGCATCGATTTCCTTTTTATCGGAGAGCAGCTTGACGATGATAATGGTGCTGGAAAACGTCAGAACCACGGCAATGTAGAGGGAGGCCATTGGGCTAAAGCCCAGCATCAGGGCCAGGCCATAACCAAACAGAGAGGTAAAAATCACCTGTCCGAGGCCGGTGGATAGCGCCACGCCTCCGGTGGTGCGTATCAGGGTCAAGTCCAGCTTGAGGCCCACCACAAACAGCAGTATGGCGATCCCCACATCCGCTAGCAGGTGGATATACTCCCGGGAATGCAATAAATCCATTGCTGAGGGGCCCACCAAAATCCCCAGGGCAATAAAAGCGACGATCAGCGGCTGGCGCAACAGCCGGGCCAGGCCGCCAATAACCGCCGCCAACAACAGCAATAACGCCAACTCGATAAAGGGATTGTGCAACAAATCACCGGTTCCCATGCCATGCTCCGTCTCTGACAACCTCGCCGTCAGTATACGCAAGCGTCCCCAAGGGAAGCCAGCGCCGCTTTACCCCTTTCCGGCGGGCCTTTATACTCAGGCCAACACCCATTGCGAGACCACAGTATGAAAACGCTCTACGATGCCAACCCGGTGATGTTCAAAAACAACCCCCTGGGTTTTATCCTCGCCCTCATTCTGGTACCGGTATTCGGCCTGGGACTGATCATCTTTCTTTTCTGGTACCTGAAAAACAAATCCTCGCGCCTGCTGATCACCGAGGAGGACGTGCTCTTCGAGCAGGGCCTGCTCAGCAAGGAGCGGCTGGAGCTGACCATACGCAGCATCCGTACAGTGCGCGTCAGGCAATCTTTCTGGAACCGGATTTTTGGCACTGGCACCATCGAACTCTATACTGCCGGAGACTCCCCGGAAATCATCGCCCGCGGCATGCCCGAACCCAACCGGGTGCGGGATATTATCAAGGCCAACGACTGACACGGAGCTGGTAAACATGAATAGCGATGACCGGGATAAACGCGAGTCGAGAGGCATTCTGTTACTCATAACGGTGGTGCTGCTGGCTGCCGCCGTTGCCACCCTGCTGTTGTTACCGGCACTGGGTGAAGTGGTGAACAGCGTCTTTGCCCCCGGCCTCGGGCTCAAACCGGCGGCGGTAATCGCTTTTTTTGTCACCGTGGTGTTACTGGTGGTTTTTGCCCTGGCCGCTGGTGACGGCCTGCTGGGTGAACTGCAGTTTATACTCGCGGGCTTTTTTTCGTTTTTTCTTATTTTCTGGCTGATGATAGCCTGGATATTTTAACGCACCCCTTCAACAAGAAGTGATGACACTATGAAAATTGTACCTATTATCCGTCTAGTCTTACCTGTCGCCCTGGCGCTGGCCAGCACCGCGAGTCATGCCGATAACATGCGCGGCTTCTACCTGGGCGGCGGCATCTCCACAATTGATGTGGATAAAAGCTCGTCCTTTAAAAAGGCCGATATTGAAATGGCGGAAGTGGTTGCCGGTTATAAGTACAACAGCTGGCTGGGAGCAGAAGTCCGTTACGGCACCGGTCTCAACAGCGCCACCCTCGACCTGCAAAGTCAGTGGGGCGACATTATTGGCGAGCTTGCAGACGAACTGCGCATGGACCTCGATCACTATCGCGGCGTCTATTACCGCCCCGAAGCCGTGAATGAAACCGGCCGTTTCTATGCACTTCTCGGCTATGCCGAGATTGACTACAGCGTGAGCTACGAGGGCTACGAAGCCACTGCCAGCGAAGACGGTTTATCCTGGGGGTTAGGCCTTGGGTTTATTATTACACCCCGACTCAACCTGAACTTCGAATACAAAAACCTGATCGACTTGGACGACTTGCGCTTTACCACCATCACCGGACAGGTTGACTACCGCTTCTGATATGGATGGCCAACTACTTGAGCAAGATGCACACTGCCCTTACTGCGATGCCCCGCTGACATTATTGATTGACGAGTCGGCGGGGGAGCAATCCTACACCGAAGACTGCCATGTCTGTTGCCAACCCATCCTCGTGCAAGTGCACGAGGATATGGACGGCCACTTCACTGTGAACTTGGAACAGGAAAACGCCTGACTGACCGCCGAGTTACTCCAAAAGGTCTTCAGTTACTCCAAAGCGGCTTCTATGGCTCCGGTCAATGCTTCGCTGTCGGGTTTGGTACTGCTACCAAAGTGGGTCACTTCACCGCTCTCGCCATCAATCACGTACTTGTTGAAATTCCAGCCCGGCTCTTCCGTCTGCTCGGCAAGATGGGCGAACAGGGCGTTAGCCTTGTCGCCCGTCACCACTGTGGGCGCCAGCATGGTAAAGGTCACCCCATAGTTGGTGTAGCAAATCGTGGCGGCCTCCTCTTCGGTTTTGGCCGCCTGCTTGAAGTCGTTGCTGGCAAAACCCACGACTACCAGGCCTTTGTCCTTGTAGGCTTGATGCACCGCTTCCAGTGCCTTGAACTGGGGGGTAAACCCGCAGTGGCTGGCGGTATTGACCACCAGCGCGGTTTTGCCTTCAAGCAACTCGCACAAATTCACATTGTCCGCGGCGTGCAGACGGCGGTACTCACCCTGCAAATAAGCCGGACACTCAGCGACTACAGTGGCAGAAAAGGCCATTAAGAGGGCAGAAATCATTAATTGTTTCATAAGTTGCTCCTGTCGGGTTTGGGGCTGTCACAGCCGTTTATACGCCGGGGTGAATCCAGCCGCTCACAACTGGTATGATCTTACTCCCTATCACTGTCCGATAACAGCGTATGCGTATACCCCGAGTCTACACCTCCCTTCCCCTCGCCACTGGCACGACTGTCACCCTGGAGGATGCCACCGCTCACTATCTGCTGCGAGTGTTGAGACTCACGCCCGAGCGGGAGCTGGTGCTGTTTAACGGGACCGGTGGCGAATTTCAGGGCCGGGTAATCAGTGTCGGCAAAAAACACCTCGAGGTCCTGCCCGAAGCTTTCATCGATACTGATCGCGAGTCACCCCTCACCACCGAGCTGGCCATTGGTATTTCGCGCGGCGAACGCATGGACCTGGTGCTGCAAAAAGCCACAGAACTAGGCGTCACCCGCATCGTTCCTCTGTTCAGCGAACGCACCGAAGTCAAACTCGCCGGCGAAAGGCAGGAGAAAAAACAACTTCACTGGCGTCAGGTGAGTATCAGCGCCGCTGAACAGTGTCAGCGTAACCGTCTGCCAGAGATTGCCGCCGTGATGACGCTCAGCGATTATCTGCAGCAGTGCCGCAGTGACGCGCGTTTCGTACTCCACCATCGTGACAGTCAGCGCCTGCCAACCGATTCCCGCCCCGCCAGCGTCTCGCGGCTGAGCGGACCCGAAGGGGGCCTCAGCGACACGGACATAGAAGCCGCGCGCGCCGCTCACGTCGCCCCCCTCACCC
>CBFGUT010000266.1:0-4516 GCA_965652265.1 uncultured Cellvibrionaceae bacterium
CCGATACCTTCAGGCATCAGGCGGAAGAGCAGCTCGACCGTATTAACCAAGTGGTCAGCTATCAACTCCAACGCGCAGTCAGCGATCATCAAAGCGGTTCCCAGGAACGCACCTCACTGCTGGCCTGCCTGGAACGCCTGCGCCACAGTCTGGATAAAATTTACGCCGAAAAGGGCATCAAATTGGCGCTGGATGTAGACGCCGACGTCGCCTTTGCCGGCGATGAACAGGATATTCTCGAATTGATGGGCAATCTGCTCGACAACGCTTACAAATACGGGGAGACCCAGGTCTGGGTGAGCGCGGAACTGGAAGGTGACTGGCTGCACATTACCGTGGACGACGATGGCCCGGGTATTGCCGAGACTGCTCGCGAAACCAGCTTTGCCCGCGGCCAGCGGCTGGATACCTCCAAGCCCGGCCAGGGCATCGGCCTGGCCGTGTGCGCCGACATCACCGCCAGTTACAAGGGCAAGCTGCAGATTACCCGCTCACCCCGGCGCGGTGCGCGGTTTATTCTGTCGTTACCGGGAATGCGTCGGACGTCTGACGTCTGACGTCTGACGTCCGACGCATTCGTCAATACCCATCAGGGTTGCGCGACTGCCAGCGCCAGGCATCGGCCATCATATCCTCCAAGGAGTACTCCGCCCGCCACGCCAGTTCGCGTTGGGCCTTACCGGGGTGGGCGTAATAGCTAGGCACATCGCCGGGGCGACGCGGAGCCACGCGAAAAGGCAGGGTTTTGCCCGCCGCCTTTTCAAAAGCGCGTAACACTTCCAGCACCGAGCGCCCCTGCCCGGTCCCCAAGTTGTAGGCGCGACAGCCCGTTGCCGCCTGTAGCAGGTGTTGCAAAGCCGCCACATGACCGCGCGCCAGGTCCATCACATGAATATAGTCGCGTACGCCGGTGCCATCGGGGGTGGGATAATCGTCGCCAAATACCTGCAGATAGGGCAACTTGCCCACTGCCACCTGGGCCACATAGGGCACCAGATTGTTGGGAATGCCCGCTGGGTCTTCGCCGATCAATCCCGACGGATGGGCACCCACCGGATTGAAATAGCGCAAGAGGCTGATATTCCAGGGGGACTCGGGGGCGGCGGCCATATCCTCAAGTATCTGCTCGATCATTTGCTTGCTGCGGCCGTAGGGGCTCTCCGCATGCCGGGGAAAGTCCTCATAGATGGGCACACTGGCGGGGTCGCCATAGACCGTAGCCGAAGAGCTGAAAATGAGGCGAGTCACGCCCCGCTCCACCAACAGTTCGCACAGTGCCATCAACCCGCCGAGATTCTCCCGGTAGTAGCGCAGCGGTTCGCGGGTGGACTCCCCCACCGCCTTGAGACCGGCAAAGTGCATGGCCGCCACCAGGGGGTAACGATCAAAGAGGCCAAGGACTGCCTGTCGATCTTGAATATTGGCCTGTAGCAGCGGCGGACGGATACCGGTAATCTGCTCCAGACGATCCAGCACGGCGGGCTTGCTGTTGGCGAAATTATCCACCACCACGGGAAGAAAACCGGCCTCGATCAGGGCCACACACACATGGCTACCAATATAGCCGGCGCCACCGGTGACCAATACGGCTTGTCTGTCAGACTGCGGGGTCATTGACTGTCTCTCTCACTCTATCTCAATGAATACCGGGACGGAAAGGAATAGTCCCCTCTGGCTGAAGACCGTCAGGCGAAGGGACACGCCTGCCGAGCCTACAGGGATGTATTTACGGCGCGTCTTCGGCCAGAGGGGACTCTTCCTTATGATCTTCTTAGAAAATTGACCACCCATTATGCCACACACTTTTTATTTATATGATTTATTCGCACTATTGTCAGAACAATATTTTCATCCCATTCTCCCAACCACTGCGCTTTTACACGGTTAAACGCTACAATCGCTACACATTTACCACGACCCCGGAGTGACTATGGGACTCGCGATTCTGGCAATACTGGGCGGGCTGGCGCTGCTGGTCTGGAGTGCGGACCGCTTTGTGGAGGGCGCGGCGGTCACTGCCCGACACTTCGGCATGCCGCCACTATTGATCGGCATGATCATCGTCGGTTTTGGCACCTCGGCACCGGAAATGGCGGTCTCGGCGCTGGCGGCGGTGCAGGGTAACCCGGGCATCGCCCTGGGCAACGCCTACGGCTCCAATATCACCAATATCGCCCTGATTCTGGGGCTCACCGCCCTGCTCGCCCCCATTGCCGTGCACTCCTCGGTACTGCGCAAAGAGCTGCCCATCCTGGTGGCTGTCACCGCACTGGCGGCCTGGCAACTCACCGATGGCATGCTCTCTCGCACGGATGCCTGGATTCTGCTGGGCGTCTTTGCCGCTCTGATGGCCTGGACGATTGTGCAGGGAATGCGCCAGCGACAGGATGCCTTGGGGCAGGAAGTGGACGCCGAGTACCAGCAGCATAACCCATCGCTCCCGCGCGCCATTTTCTGGCTGGTACTGGGGTTGATACTGTTAATCGCCAGCTCAAGACTGCTCGTTTGGGGGGCGGTGAGCATTGCCCAGGGGCTGGGGATAAGTGATCTGATTATCGGCCTCACGGTGGTGGCGGTGGGTACTTCACTGCCGGAGCTGGCTTCCTCGCTCATTGCCATCAAAAAAGGAGAACACGATATCGCCCTCGGCAATGTGCTGGGCTCCAACCTGTTCAATACCCTGGCTGTGGTGGGCATTGCCGGCAGTATTCACCCGCTGGCAGTGGGAGCGGAAGTGCTGACCCGGGATATGCTGGTGATGGGTATCCTGACTCTGTCGCTGTTCGTATTTGGTTACGGCTTTCGCGGACCGGGCCGCATCAACCGCGTCGAGGGCGGCCTCCTGTTAGCCACCTTTGTAGGCTATACCGGCTTCCTGGTCTCTACGGTACTTTGACGATCGCCGAATCGTCTGAGGTCTGACGTCAGACCCGCTAATGCGCCCCTCGGCGCCGACGCTGGCGACGCCACCACCATACATAAATACCCGTGGGTATCAGTACCAATGGCACAAAACCGGCCACCGCCAGCAGCGTGACATAGGGGTCGCCACCCACGCCCGCCGAATGCAGGGGATAGATCTTGTACGTCAGGCGTATACCCAGCTCCTCCTCCATGGCATTGCGGGCGGCATAGACCTCGCCGCTGTAGGGGTTGATATAGATAAAACTGCGTCCATTCTGGTGCCACTCGCCGGGCATGCGTTTTCTTACCACCAGCGCTTGATCTTCGGCCTGCGGGAAAATCACCAGGCGCAAATCGCCCTCGGCGAAGGTCTGTTCAATGCGCGGGTGCAACACCTCCCAGGGCTGGTAGCTTTCCCCAGCCGACACCTCGCGACTGATTAACTCGCTCTTGCCACCAAATAATCCAGTCAACACCCACTGGGCCTGGCCGTAAAACACCATCATCACCCCCGTACCCACGGCCAGCAGCAACACCAGGGCGGAGGCGATGCCCAGTACCCGGTGCCAACTGTAGCTCATCTTCACCAGGCTACCGCGCCATACCACATGCAGGCTCTTGCGCCAGTGCCGGGGCCACCAGGCATAGATGCCCGTGGCAATCAGCAGTAATACCAGCAAATGCAGATAACCACTGGCCAGCTCACCGGCGTGGCCCAACAGCCAGTCATGGTGAATTTCAAACAGCAAAGCCACGGGATTTTCCAGCCCCCGGCTTTCCACCAAAACGTCTCCGGCAGGGGTGAGGTAAGCGGAGCCACCATCGGTGTAGTAGACGTTATAAAAAGGCCAGCCGTCACTGGGGTAAACCACTGATCGAATGGGGCGCTGGGCATGCTGCCGCCAAAGATCGGCGAGCAGTACCTGATCCTGACCGGGCGGCGCCTGGGTCGCCGCGACTTTCGCGTCTTCCAGGGCCGGGTACCACGCATAGAGAATCGCGTGCTTGTACAACAACAAGCCACCCGTCACCGACGTCACCAGGAAAAAAACTGCCGTCGCCAGGCCAATATAGCGGTGCGCCGCAAGAATCAGTGGCTGCTTCATAAGACCCCTTAAAAATTGTGGTTGTGAATCATAATGATATTCACTATCATCTTCAACCCAATTTTTTGACCCGAGGTTTATATGACCCTGACTCCCCGCACACTTCTCCCCCTGGCCTCATTGACCCTCTGCAGCCTCACTGCCCTTGCACAATCACCCGTGGACGAACCCCATTTGGAGGAAATGGTCATTACCGCCTCGCGAACGGAAAAGCCCGTGAGCGCGATTCCCAATACCGTGACCACCATCGATCAGGTGGCACTGCAACAGCAGCTGTCCGTCAATCACGACCTGTCCACGGTGCTGGGTAATCTGATTCCGGGGTTCAGCCCCAGTCGGCAGAAGATGAGCAACTCGGGCGAGACCCTGCGGGGTCGCAGCCCGTTGTATCTGATCGACGGCGTGCCGCAGTCCAATCCCCTGCGCGACGGTTCGCGCGACGGCGTTACCATCGACCCGGCCATGATTGAACGTATCGAGGTTATTCACGGCGCGAATGCCGTGCA
>CBFGUT010000267.1:0-4469 GCA_965652265.1 uncultured Cellvibrionaceae bacterium
CCGTAAGGTCACTAGCACCTGAAGCTAGCGTGTCTACCAATTTCACCACCTGGGCGTAATGCAGTCAGCCAATAGAGCTGAGTGTTTGCGTACTCAGTGCCAGAGTCCCGACACGCTACGCGTGGTCGCTCCCGGCATCCTGCCTCGCGCGACACTAGTACATCCTGTACGTCGGTCACTTACAGCGTCCTGCTTCTCGTGACACTAGTGCTTCCATGCACGTCGTCTACCCAATTTCTCGGCAACTGCTCCTGCGTTGCTCTAACTCCTGCATCCATGCAGTCGACCACTTGGGCAGCTTTCGGAAATGACCCCATTGGGTCAAAACCCGAGGTGGCGCACTATAAGGCCAGAGACGGGGCTTGTCAACGGCTGGCCGGCATTTTTTTATGCCGTTCTCGGGCTCCGCAAGTGGATGATTTTGTGGCTATTTTTTATCCTGACGGTTGGGGCCGGTTGCCTTGGGTATTTATTTCCCTGCCACCCTGACAGCAAACGGGTGATCAAGCCGCTGAGGGCTGATATCCGACAGGTTCACGGCGTTCGCGCCACAGTATCCATTCGGCCGCCAGCACATTCACGCCAAAGCCCACCCACATGCCCAAACCGATGGCAAAATTACTGGGCACGCCAAACAGCAAATAGGCGGGAATAAAGTAGAGTCGCATGGTGGAAATGCCCAGGCCAATGGCGAAGGCGCGAATCATCCAGGCGCGATGGCGAGCGATGTGGCGGCGCCGTATGGCGATGAGTGCCACAACCAGCGTCACTATTTGGGCGATACTGAATACCCACACCGCCAGCCGTTTAAAGTCACCGCCGAAGGTGGGAAACGTCAAATCGATCATCAGCGCCGTTAGCGCGAAAGTGAGGCCGGAGGCAATAAACAGCATGCCCGATAGCCGGTGCAGCCAGGGCCAGCGCTGACGAATGCCGTCGATAAACTGCAGCGGTCCTAATAAGAGAAACAAGGTGCCCGGTACCACATGCAGTAGGGTTAGGGTGGCGTGTCGAACATAGTGCAGGTCCGCGGGATCTTCCGGCATCACCCCGGTGACCAGGGCGTCGCCAGTGATGTAGGTGCGAAACACACCGGAGAGTATCGCCAGGCTGCCCAGCAGCCACAGTGCCGGGGGTACCCAGCCAATTTTCAATTTTTGCACGGGAGATCTCCTTGAGGGCTCACTCTGTGACGACACCGAGACGCACTTTGGATGCACGCTGGTTTTACGGAGAAGATGTGCTAACCTGCTCGCCCCAATATTGACACACCCAATAGGTACTCCCTTGTACGATCAGTATCACGCCATCATTTTTGATATGGACGGCACCCTCGTGGACAGTGGCCAGTTGCACGAAGTGGCCTGGATTGAAACCCTCAACCGATTTGACATCCCCATAGACCGGCCGCTGATGCGTTCGCTGGCGGGGGTGCCCACCAAGGACACCATTGCGCTATTGCTGGAGCGTTTTGACTGCCGCCCCAGTGCGTCATTGGCGACCATGAATGACTTCAAGGAACAGGTGGTGCGAGAGCGCGCAGGGGAATTTGTGCGTCCCACGGCACTGGTGGAGGTGGCCCGCCAATACCGGGGGTCGCGCCCCATGAGTGTGGGCACCGGCGCCTATACCGAAGAGGCCAAACGCATTCTCGCTCACTGTGAACTGCTGGGCCTGATCGACTATGTGGTGGGTGCCGACTTAGTGGCCAACCCCAAGCCGGCCCCGGACACCTTTTTGCGCTGCGCCAAATTAATGGGTGTGGCACCCGAGCACTGCGTCGTGTTTGAGGACTCCCAACTGGGGCTGGAAGCGGCGGAGCGTGCGGGTATGAAAGGGGTGGATGTGATGGAGGCTTTTGCCATTCCCAACGAGTATTTCCTGTAGCAGTCTACTTGCAAGACAGCCAGGACAACTCCATTAAACGTCGTTTTGTCCCACTATCAATGCCAACACCTGTTGGCAATTTAGCTGTCCCACCAGTATGCCCTCCCGGGTGACAAAGAGGGTGTCGCCCGGGCCGGTGGTCAAAAGAGACAGCGCCTCCCGCAGGGCAGAGTCTTCCGGAAGGCTGGGCACCGTCGGCGTCATAATTTGATGCACAGTACAGTAATGCTGAGCCCGGTGAGTCCAGCGGGTCAGTTCCACCGGATCGTCCAGATCGCTGCCGGTCAGGCGCCGATGGTGCTGGTTGACGGCGCGGGCGCGCAGGGTTTCATCACTGTGCAAAAAGCGATGGATATCCCCGTTACCGACGCCGCCCACCAGCTGGTGGTCTGAGGCGATCACGGGGGCATAGTGAATGCCGTGACGATTGAAAAAGTCGCTCAGTCGCACGATCGACCAGCCCTCGTATACGCAGAGCAACTCGGTGTTCATCAGCTCGGCCAGGGGCCGGGATAGCAGGGTCTCGGGGACATTCATGGCATTCTCCTGGCAGGCCGTTGAAAAACGTTGGCGAGGCAGCCGATGCAAGGCAAAATCAGGCGAGCCGGAGCGCAGCGGAGACCACGCCCTGTAGGGGCGAGCGGCTTGCCGCGTTCATAAGCGGAGTTTATGGGTTATAAATCATGCCCCACATCCCTGTGGGGACACCTTCGGTAGCTCCGCTATGCAAACTGCTCCTGCAGTTTGTGAGCATATTACTCGCATCGCTCGCCCCTTACGGGGTCGCCCATTCGGGCGCTCAACGGCTGACGCCTTTTGTGAGCCTGATTTTAACGCCGCAGCGGCAACGCAGGTAGTTTTTCAACAGCCTGCTAGGCCCATAGTGTAACCGGTGTTACCTCTGTGGATAAGCCATGGCCGCATGATATGATGCAGGATCAGGCCGCCATTTATTGTATGACTTATTGGCGGCCTGCCAAGTATAAAAACGTGCGGCGGATCGGCCATGAAGCTTAGCAATTGCTATCCCAGTTTGTCGGACAAGGTGGTACTGATTACCGGCGGGGCCTCGGGTATTGGGGCCAACCTGGTGGAAGCCTTTTGCCGTCAGCAGGCCAGGGTCGCCTTTATCGATATTCGCGATCAAGCCGCCGCCGACCTCACCGCGCTGCTGCGTGACTCGGGGGTCGATAATCTGCCACATTTCTATCACTGCGATCTGGTGGATATCCCTCTGCTGCAGCGCACCATTACCCGGATTCGGGCCGAAATGGGTCCCATCTCGGTATTAATCAACAACGCCGCCAATGACGATCGCCACGACTTCCGCCAGGTGACGGTGGAGTACTGGGATGACCGCATAGCCGTGAACCTGCGTCACCATTTCTTTGCCTCCCAGGCGGTCTACGAGGATATGAAAGCCTCGGGTGGCGGCTCCATTATCAATCTGGGCTCCATGAGCTGGTATGCCACACAGGGCGGCATGCCCGGCTACACCAGTTCCAAGGCCGCCATTGAAGGCTTAACGCGTGGTCTGGCTCGCGATATGGGGCCGGACAATATCCGTGTAAACACCCTGGTGCCGGGATGGGTGATGACCAAGCGGCAACTGGCCACCTGCGTGGATGAAAAGGCCCGGCAGACCATCAATGAGGCGCAGTGTCTGAAGCGGCCGGTGATGCCCGAGGACATTTCGGCCATGGCCCTGTTCCTGGCCTCGGACGACAGCAGTATGTGTACGTCGCAGCACTTTATTGTCGATGGTGGCTGGGTCTAATCTACGCTCACCAGCAGCCTGCTAGCCCTTCTTTTTCTCTCTTGTAGAGTTCCTTATGTATCCCTATTCGTAACCGTCTCTGGGCGTTTCGCCAAGAAATGTTTGACAAGCTGCCTACTCGTCACGATAATATTATAATACAAATTAAAAAGCGTGTTGGCAGGATATTTCTATGGGTTCTTATGCACTGGGTGTCGATTACGGCTCGGATTCTGTGCGGGCGTTGTTGGTGGATACCACCGATGGCCGCGAGCTGGCCTCCTGTGTGGCACCCTATCCGCGCTGGAGCGAGGGTCGCTTTTGCGACCCCTCCGCTGATCGCTTCCGCCAGCACCCGCTGGACTACCTGGAAAGCCTGCAACAGGCCGTGACGGGGTTGTGGGAGTCAGTCCCCGCGGCCACCGCCGAACAGGTGGTGGGCATCAGCTTCGATACCACCGGCTCCACACCCGTGCCGGTGGACCGCGAGGGCGTGGCACTGGCACTGAAACCGGAATTCGCCGACAACCCCAATGCCATGTTTGTGCTCTGGAAAGATCACACGGCCGTGCGCGAGGCGGCGGAGATAACCCGCACCGCCCAGAGTGCCGAAGAGAACTACCTTAAATACGAAGGAGGCATCTATTCCTCCGAGTGGTACTGGGCCAAGGCGCTGCATGTGATGCGCAGCGATGCCCAGGTGGCCGAGGCCGTCCACATGTGGGTGGAGCACTGCGACTGGATGCCGGCGGTGTTGACCGGCACTACCCACCCCGAGCACTTGCGCCTGGGGCGCTGCGCCGCCGGCCACAAAATGATGTGGCAT
>CBFGUT010000268.1:0-4446 GCA_965652265.1 uncultured Cellvibrionaceae bacterium
TTACCTTTTGCGTCACGACGACAAGGGTAAGCTGGCGCCCCTCGGCCCAGGCTATAAAGGCATATGCCCCGCCTATGACCTGCATTCCACCACTCATGTCATAGACACTCTGGACAAGCTTGCCGGCTATATGGAAGCACTGGGCTGGAACCTGTATTCGTTCGATCAGGAAGGCGGGCGCGGACAATATGAATTTGATTTTGGCTACACGGATGTACTGAGCAGTAGCGATCAGCTGATTTTTTTGCGCCTCATGATAAAACGTCTGGCTGACGATATTGGAGGTCTGGCGACGTTTATGCCTAAACCTTTTGCCAGTGAATTCAGAAGCGGCGCTCACTTTAATATTTCCCTGGAAGACATGGCCACGGGTGAAAATATCTTTGCCCCTGGCCCCGGCCAACCCGGGGCTATGACCACTCAGTACGGCGCCGATTTTTCCGATGCCGCATACCACTTTACCGCCGGCCTGCTAAAACATGCAAAAGCATTAACAGCGTTGACCTGCCCCACCTATAACAGTTATCAGGGGTTGATCGCCCGTGGCGCCATGGCCGACATGAGCTGGGCACCTGTGATCATGGCCTACGGGCGCAACAACCGATCTGCCATGCTGCGCATGCCGGCCAATCGCTACTGTATTGAAAATCGCGCCCCGGACATGAGTTGTAACCCCTATCTGGCGGCGGCCTTTCATATTGCGGCTGGCCTGGAAGGCATGGCAGACAAGCTCGATCCGGGCGCACCACAGAACAATAATGCCTACGAGCTGGGCACCAGCCTGCGCGAGCAGCGTCAGCAATTATTGCCACGCACGCTCTTGCACGCCCTGGAAGCCTTCGATGACGATCCACTCACCAGTGTGGTATTTGGGGATTTCAAAGACATTTTTATTCGCCAAAAAATGCGCGAATGGGAATCGAGCTTCTATCGTATCACCCAGGAACAACTTGACGATAAACTCACATTTATATAATAGATTGTGATGGCATCCCCGATACACGACGGCATTACATGGCAGGACTTTCACCACACCCAGCGTGAAATAATCCTGCCGGCGGGCAGTGTCGCCCATGTCCCGGTCAGTATTCGCTACCGGGACATGGGCGAAGCCAAAAACGGCTCTGTGTTACTGCTGCACGGTATTCCCACCTGGAGCTTTTTATATCGCCATACAATTCCCGCGCTGGCCGAGGCGGGATATCACGTGCTGGCACCGGATCTTCTCGGGCACGGCTGGTCTGACCGGCGCGACTGTTTTGATCGCTCATTCCAGGATCAGGCGCGTATGATTGTCGCGCTGCTAACTCAACTGGGCATTGAGTCAGTCAACATTGTGGGCCACGACACAGGAGGGGCCATCGCCCTTATTTTAGCCATCGAGCATGCCAGGAAAGTCAATCGTCTGGTCATTTGTAACAGCGTCTGTTATGACCGCTTTGACGACGATATGCTGGACTTGGGTCACCCCCTGCGGTGGAAGTCTCAGCCAGTATCAGCGTTAATGGCCTTTCTGGAATCCAGCCTTGAAGCTGGCCTTAGTGATGCCACACAGCTGACCGAGACATTTCGCACCGGCATACTCGCCCCCTGGAACAGTGAAGAAGGTAAATTGAGCCTGCTGCGCAATGCCGCTGCACTCAATGCCAATCAAACCATGGCACTGGTGGACAGACACGCCAGCATTACCGCTCCGACATTGGTGCTATGGGGCATGGATGATCCCTGGCAACGCCATGAGGACGGTCAACAATTGGCAAGCGAAATTCCCGGCGCAGAATTTCATCCCCTGCCGGGTGTCTCTCACTGGGTGCCGCAGGACGCCCCCTCGCGATTCAATAGCGCTTTACTTCATTGGCTGGATTGAACTGGCTGGAAAGGAAGACGCTAAAGTCCTAACAGAGGTAAATGCTTGCGGGAGTGATATTCTAGCGCAGCAGCTATGCAAGTCTGCAAGCAGTCAGTCGGCAGAGGATCATCGCGGTGGAAGGCCAGAGCACGATTACCCTGATAGTGAAAAGCATCGCCGAAACGCTCCTTAAAGGTATCCACCAACCGCGTCTGACAGTGAAAAAACATATAGTAATGTTCCGGTGTTTTTTCCTTCCAATCGATACGTATGGTGGTACCACCGGGGAGGATATAACTGGGCTCGCCCCATTTCAGCGTCTCCTCTAACGCCGACAGAGGTCCCAGAGTTTTCGCACTGGCTCTGATCATATCGCGCAATACCTTTAATCTTTCCCGCATATCCCGTGGATATTCGGCAAAGCGTTTTTTTACGGTTTCAGGCATCGCGGTGGACATAAACACTTCCCTTCTTGTTCGCATTTCCTGAACATTCTGCCCCTCCCCACCACAGACCGCAAGCGCTGAGGTGCCGACAGTGTGACCGTTATTTGATAAATACTTCGCTGATCTTGTAGAGTTTTGACTGTGCGATGGAATATTTCCATTAACTTGTGGGTGTGCAATGGATGAATTTAACCTGGGACTGATGACGGTCGCCGGTTGTGTACTGGGGCTCGGACTCTTTTCCAAGAAGCTTAAGTGGATTGGCCTGCCCGACCCCGTCGTCTTGACGCTGGTGGGTGTCGGCCTGGGGCCGGCCGGGGTGGGCGCCCTCAACCCCGAGTCTTGGGGCGATCCCATGCTTCTTCTCGAACAGGCTTCGCGCCTGGCACTGGCGATTGGCTTGATGGGAGTCGCCTTGCGGTTACCCAGAGACTATTTCTTACGCCACTGGCAACCTCTGGCCTGGATACTCGGGCTCGGCATGCCCTTTATGTGGCTTAGCAGCAGCGTCCTGGCAGCAATATTGCTGGGCCTCACCGTCAGCACTGCCTTACTGATTGGCGCCATAATCACCCCAACAGACCCGGTGGTTTCCTCTGCCATGGTCACGGGCCCCGTGGCTGAAAAATATCTGCCTGAACCCCTGCGTCAAATCATTTCCGCCGAAGCCGGGACTAATGATGGTCTCGCTTACCTGTTCGTGATGATCGCTGTTTTTCTCGCCACTTCAACTTCCGGTGAACCGTTTGGGCTGCACATTCTGGGAGTCATTACCGCCGATATACTGACGGCGCTATTCATGGGCCTTGTGATGGGTTATCTGGCGGGCCGAGCCCTGCGTTGGGCCGAGAAAAAGGATTTAATCGAACAGCCATCAATCCTGGTGTTTGCCACGCCCTGGCGCTGGCGACTCTGGCTATAGTCAAGCTGGTGGGCAGCGATGGCATTCTCGCCGTGTTTATCGCCGGGCTGGCTTTTAACCACCAAATCCATCTTCAGGAACGCCTCGAGGAAGAGTATGTGGTTGAAGGGCTGGATCGGTTTTTTACCGCACCCGTCTTTATTCTCCTGGGCCTTATGCTGCCCTGGCAAGCCTGGCAGTCAATGGGCTGGCCCGCCATTGCGCTAGTGGTAGGCATATTATTGTTACGGCGCCTGCCACTTTTCTTATTAATGAGCGGTCGCCTGCGAGCACTACCCGGATATCGGGAAGGCGCGTTTGCCGGCTGGTTTGGCCCCATTGGTGTGGCCGCCATTTACTACGCTTGTATGGCACACCACAAAATCCAGACACCCGAACTCTGGCCCGTGGCAAGCCTGTTGGTCACGGCCTCCATCGGCATTCATGGGTTGACAGCTTCGCCGTTAACAAAAATCTATGGAGCCTCTCGTTCCAGGAGGCAGGCATGAACTATTCCATCCTATGGCCACTGCTCGGGCTATTATTGCTCACGGGTGTCATGGTTGATTTTTATATCACCACCAAGACCCTAAAAGGTGGCGGACCAATGGCCAGGAGGCTCACCTTTTGGCTTTGGCGGTTTTTCCTTTGGCTGCAAAAGATACTACCACAAACCCGGGTGCTTACCGCCGCCGGACCGATTATCTTACTGATTATGGTAATAGTCTGGTTCACACTATGCTGGCTAGGCTGGTTTTTGTTTTTTTGTGGCGACATTATGGCCGTCGTAAACTCAACCACCCAGCACCCGGCTTCCCTGACTGAGAGAATTTACTATGCAGGTTTTACCCTAACGACGATAGGCTACGGAGATTTCAAAACCATCAGTGACCTCTATCGTGTGGGGTCGATAATTTCTGGATTCAACGGGCTGTTCCTGGTCACTCTTGCCATTACCTACAGCATCCCTATTCTCTCGGCATCGGCCGAGAGACGCCAGCTGTCTTTGCTCATCTACTCTTTGGGAGAAAGCACTGAGCAAATCATTAATAAAGGTCACGATAACGGCACCTTTGAATTTCTCGCTCAACAGCTACAACAGCTCAGCGAAAAGATTGTCAGCGTATCGCAAAATCATCTAGCCTACCCCGTACTACACTATTTTCACGACCCCACACAAATCAACGCCTTGCCGTTAAACCTGGTTAGGCTGCAAGAATCCCTGCTTATCGTTCGGCTCGCCTTTCCGG
>CBFGUT010000269.1:0-4382 GCA_965652265.1 uncultured Cellvibrionaceae bacterium
CGTACCCCGTACCCCGTACCCCGTACCCCGGCGGTTAAATGTACAATTCCTCGCCAAAAGTGTATTATCCCGCGCCCTGAGAGAGGTGATAGGCTTGGATTACGTGCCCTGGCGTTCGATTTGGCTTTGGCGTCGCTCTATCACCAACAATGCCTTGGCGCCTACGGCGGGGGCTGGTCGCCGAATTATTGATGATTGAGGTCTCGGTTTTCGGGGGCTGTGTTTTTTGGCAAGCTGGGTCATTTTTCCAGCTTTCCTGACAATGATAGAGGCAATATGCGGGTATTCCACCATATCGACTCCCTGCGCGCCGCTCTCGCGGAGGAGCGGGCCGCGGGCAAGCGCATTGGGCTGGTGCCTACCATGGGCAACCTGCACGATGCCCATTTGGCCCTGGTGCGTCAGGCCCAGTCCACCTGCGACTGTGTGGTGGCGAGTATATTCGTCAATCGTCTGCAGTTTGGCCTTAACGAGGACTGGGACCGCTACCCGCGCACCCTGGCGGCCGATACGGCTAAACTGGAAGCGGCTGAGTGTGATATGCTTTTCTGCCCGGAAGAGACCGAAATCTACCCCAACGGAATGGATGAGCAGACCCGGGTGATTGTGCCCTCCATGACCAATATGCTCTGCGGGGCCAGTCGTCCGGGACATTTTGAAGGCGTCACCACGGTGGTGACCAAGTTCTTCAATATTGTGCAGCCCGATGAGGCGGTTTTCGGACTCAAAGACTTCCAACAGTTGGCCGTTATCCGGCGCATGGTGGAAGACCTGTGCATGCCCATCAAGATCTCCGCTGGGGAGGTCTACCGGGAAGCCGATGGTCTGGCGCTGAGTTCGCGCAACACCTTTATTACGGCGGCCGAGCGCCCCCGCGTCAAGGTGCTTTACCAGACCCTGTGCTGGATACGGGAGCAAATCCAGGCTGGAAACCGGGAATATCTGGCGCTGTCCAAGGAGGGTAGGGCGCGAATTGAGGCGGAGGGGTTTCGGGTGGACTATTTGCAAGTCTGCAACAGTCGCACCCTGCTGCCGGCGGCGCATGACGATGCCGAATTGACCATACTGGGCGCCATCTACACCGAGGCGGCCCGGTTGATAGACAACCTGTCGCTGCAGGTCACACCGCAGCCCCAGGCGTAACACCGCGAGGTAAAACCATGTTTTCCACCATGCTGAAAGGCAAGTTGCATATGGCAGCGGTCACCCAGGCCGAGCTGTGGTATGACGGTTCCTGTGCCATCGACGCCGATCTGGTCAAACTGGCCGGCCTGCGGGAGTTCGAGCAAATTGACATTTATAACGTCAACAATGGCGAGCGCTTTACCACCTATATCATTCTGGCCGAGCCCGGTTCGGGAACTATTTCCATGAATGGTGCCGCGGCGCGCAAGGTGCAAGTGGGAGACCGTGTGATTATCGCCGCCTATGGCCAGGTCAACGAAGCTGACTTGGCCAATTATAAACCCCGGCTGGTCTATCTGGATCAGCACAACCGCGTGGAGCGCACCACCAATACTATTCCCATGCAGGTGGTTTGAAAGGTGGTCGGATGACTGACGTCTGACGCTGAACGCTGAACGCTAAAAATGTCAGATGTCTGACACGGTGGGCGTCAGACTTCCGACCTCAGACATCCGACTTTTTTCGTCAGTCAGCAGCCCCCGACGCTGTAGTATCTCTATCAGGGTGCGGGTGTAGGCCGGGCGCTGATTGCCGCTGACGTGAGACTCATCCGGTAACTCAAAGGCCAGCAGCGCTGGTTCATCCTGGTAGTTGAGGCCGGTGAGGGTATAGTGGTCGATAAAACGCTGCCAGTAGTCTGCTCGCGGGTAGGCCTTCTCCGCCAACTGCCGCTGCCGTCCACTCACCGGCGGCTCGTAGAAAATGACTTCCCCGCCGCGCGCTTCGATGCGTTCAACCCACCTCACAACAGGGGCCAGCTCTGCCAGCCATTGCTCGGGTGAGGGGGGAGGATTATTAGCAATGTCCTTCTCTAGCCCCACGGCAAAGTGATTGGCTAAATCCACGGGGTTAACGCGGGTAAAGTCGATGGTGCCGGTACGGTTAGCCTCCAGCCACACATGGCTGGGATGCTGCGGTGGCAGCCCTCCCAGCCAGCGGCTCAGGGTGGGCACCGCACCCAGCGGTCCGCGCGCCACGGTCATCCGCGCCTGCCAGGGTGTCAGCAGAAGCCGGTGCAGGTGCCAATTGGGGCTCCAGCGGGTGTCGTAGTAATCCGTATAAGGTTCCTGCATCCAGCGGTTGTAGAGCGCCATGCCGCGACTGTCCACATCCAGCAAAACCGTGCCGGCGAACGACTCATCCTCCGCCAGGTGCTTGAGTGCCGCCAGGGGGTAGCGGCCATTCACCGCCAGCATCACCGGTCTGGCATCCGGTAACAAGGTCGCCACCGTGGGAAGATGGATGCCAAACTGGGTGCGCGAGGCGCCCAGAAACACCAGTGCGTCATCGCCCTCGACGCGGTCGCGGTGCAGCGACCACAGCTGCGCTGAGTCGATCACCGAGGGGTTGTGACCCTGCTGTCGCCACCAGGCTTCGGAGGCGACCACCAGTGCCAGGGCCAGCCCCAGTGCCAGGATGCCCGCTAGCAGCCAGTAAGCGGCGCTGCGATGCTTAAAACTGGAAGTAGATAAAAGCATTGCTCTCTCCCGGTGTCAGCACAATCAACGCTAGCAGTCCGCCCAGCAACAGCCCCAACAGTGGTGCCGGAATACGGGCCAGCACTTCGGGCAGTGTGCGTCGGTCAAAGGCCCACTGACCGGCCACCAGCAGGCCCATGGTCAGCAACACCAGTTTCTGCGCGCCCGATAACATTACCCCTGCTCCCCCCCACTGATGCACAGCCAGCATTTGGCTGGTGGTTTGCCAGGCGCTGGTCATATCCGGAGAGCGAAACCACACCCAGGTCACCACAATGACGGCAAAGGTGGCCAGCCGGCCCAGAGCGCGGCCCAATAGCCCCGGTTGGAAATGCCAGCGAGTCAGCAGGCGTTCACACACCAGCAGGGCTCCGTGAATGCCGCCCCACACCACAAAGGTCCAGGCCGCGCCGTGCCACAACCCGCCCAGCAGCATGGTCAGCATCAGGTTGCGGTAAGTGAACCAGCGCCCGCGCCGGTTGCCGCCCAGGCCAATATAGACATAGTCCCGCAACCAGGTGGACAGGGAAATATGCCAGCGTCGCCAAAAGTCCGAAAATCCCAGTGCCGCATAGGGGTTGAGAAAGTTGATGGGCAGGCGGAAGCCCAGCACCAGTGCCGCCCCCAGTGCACAGGTGGTATAGCCGGCAAAGTCGCAAAAAATCTGCCCGCTAAAGGCCAGAGCCCCCACCCATGCCTGATCGCCACCGCTGACGGTACCCTCGTTGAAATAGGCATCGGCCACCGGCCCAAAAACGGCGTCGGCCAGCACCACTTTTTCAAACAGGCCCACCACCATCAGTGCCAGTCCCATGCCGGTGGTGGCCATACCCATATGGCGGGGTTGCTCAATCTGCTCACGCATCTCTGTCCAGCGCACAATGGGGCCGGCCACCAGTTGTGGAAAAAACGCCACATAGAGTAAATAGTCGCGCAGATTGTGCACCGGCTCGAATTGGCGCCGGTACACATCGATGCAGTAGGAGAGGGAGTGAAAGGTATAAAAGGAAATACCAATGGGCAAAATGACGCTGAAGGGCTCCACCGCCAGCTCGACGCCCAGCCAGTTCAGAGTCTGGCTAAAGCTATCCGTTAAAAACCAGGCGTACTTGAAGTAACCCAGTACTCCCAGGTTTATAGTCAATATGGCCCACAACCACCATTTCCGGTGACGTGGATTGCTGCAGGCAGCCATCTGCCGGGCCATGCGCCAGTCCAGAAAGCTGGTAGTGACCAACAGGGGCAGGAACAGCGGGTTCCAGGCGGCATAGAACACATAACTGGCCACCAGCAACATATTTTTCCTGGTATTCCAGTTGCGCAGCAGGGCGTGGAGTGACGCAACCAGCAGGAAAAAGACAATAAATGTCAGTGAGTCGAATTGCATGCAATAGGGCGCCGAGAGGGCAGCTTAGCTGCCGTTATCATATAAAGCGCGCATTCGAGCCTCTTAAAGTGGACGAGTCACCGAATCACCGATTAGTGGAACATTGATCGCTGATTCAATGATCGATCATTCGTCCGAATGACAAACCTTGCCGTTTGCGGTTAAAGTTTGCCGTATCATTTTGTTAACGAGGTTAAAAGTGGCCAGACAAGACGTACTCATAGCTCCTTCCGTCCTCAGTGCCGATTTTGCCCGCCTGGGCGAGGAGTGCGATGCTGCGCTCGCCGGCGGCGGCGACATGATTCACCTGGATGTCATGGATAACCACTATG
>CBFGUT010000270.1:0-4348 GCA_965652265.1 uncultured Cellvibrionaceae bacterium
TTCTCCTGCCGCCTCTCTGGCCGAGACTCTCTCGGCGATGGCCGATGGCGAAGCCTCGGAACTGGAATTGGCCCGGCTGCTCAAGGCCGCCGAGACCGATCCCGAGGTAACGGATCGCTGGCACCGCTATCATGTGGCGCGGGCGGCCATGCATCAGGACTTGAACGCCTTTGCCAGTGCCGGTTTTGCCGAGCGCGTCAGCGCCGCTGTGGCAGCCGAAACCCATCCCCAACAGCCCTCCCGCCCCGCCCAGTGGTGGGCCAACGCCAGTCGTCTGGCGGTGGCCGCCTCAGTGGCTGCAGCGGTGGTCCTGGGGGCACAACTTTATCAGAGTGGCGAGTTTGCCCCCGGCGGTGCTGGACCGATAGTGGCGGACACCCAGGTCGATAGCGCCGCCGCTACCTCCAATACCCTGGCGGCCGATCACTCGCTGCCCGCCGGTTTTAATGCACCGCCGCTGGCGGCGCGACAGGTCAGCACCCAGCCATTCTATGAAACGGCTCCCCGCCGGGTGGTCTTCGAGCCCCGCGAGGCCGGTGTCAAGGTGTCCGAGGAGCAAATTCGCCACTATCTCAATCAATTGGTGGAGAGCCACACGGAGCACGCGGCGATCAACAGCACCCAGGGCATTTTGCCTTTTGCCCGTCTGCCTCTGGTTGAAGAAGAGTAAACCGATTGTTTTGAGAGGTACCCTTATGCTGATTCGCCTGTGTGCGCTGACATTGGCGAGTTTGCTACTGCCCAGTGTGGGCGCCTATGCACAATCTCCCCCGCTGCCCGAGCAGGAAACGGGTGTTAGCACATCCAATACCCAGGAAGCTGCCGAGAGGTTCACGGTCAGCGATGTGCTGGCGGTCATGGCCCGTCAGCAAAAGCAGCTCAATTACCAGGGTGTGCTCACCTATCAGAGCAATGCCGGCTCCGAGAGTTTTCGTCTGCAACACTGGGTCGAGGACGGGGTAGAATATCAAAAGCTGTTCTACCTGAACGGTGCCGAGCGCGAGGCGGTGCTCACCCAGCATACCCAGTGTCACTCCCCCGGGGCGCGCCTGTTACAGGATCGACTCACCACTCTGCAGCAGAACATCAGCGGCCTGGAGGTTTTTTACGATATCCGTGTACTGGGCCAGGAGCGGGTGGCGGGCAGGCGCGCCATGGTGTTGCAGGTGGCGCCGCGCGATCAATTTCGCTATGGCCATATTTTCAGTATCGATCGCGATACCGGGCTCTTGCTCAAGTCACTGCTGTTCGATGAAAACCAGCGGGTGTTGGAGCAATTTCAGTTTGTGGAACTGGAGCTGACTGAGAATCCCGAGGTCTTCTCCGCCGATACCAATACGGTGATTGTGCGCCGTGTGGACGGAGATCGTCTGGCGGGCTGTGAGGCTGGCGATCGGGTTCCCGCCACCTGGGCCCTGCAGTGGCTGCCAGAGGGTTTTACCTTTGTGGGTCAACGGCGGGTGCGCGGCAATGTGGATATGTTGATGTATACTGATGGTCTGTCCGCATTTTCTGTATTTCTGGACCCCATTGTTGGCCAATTGGTGATTGAGGGTCACGCCCAGCGCGGCGCCACGCGCTTTCATATGGAAGGAATCAAGGCGGGTGCGGACACATATCAGATGACGATTGTCGGGGAAATCCCCCTGACAGTGGCGGAGCGGATGGCCCAGTCGATTCGGCGGCTGCCTGCCTCTGCCAACCAACAGGCCCCCAGTAACGATTCGTGAGGTTGTTGTGCTGACGGAAACCGGTCAAATTGTCGCGGTGGAAGCCGACGGGCTCTGGGTGGAGACGATTCAGCGCTCCACCTGCGGCAGCTGCGCCGCTCGCAGCGGCTGTGGTCAGCATCTGCTGTCGCAGTTGACGGGGCGTAACAGCTACCTGTGGGTGTCATTGCAGGGTCGTGATGCCGGCCGCTACCGCATAGGCGATACCATTACCCTGGGGGTTCCAGAGGCTGTGGTGGCCAATGGCTCACTGCTGGTTTATCTGCTGCCGCTGGTGACCTTACTGATTGCGACTACCCTGGCGCATCACTGGTGGCAGCGCGAGCCGCTGACGATTCTCGCCGGCCTTGCCGGTCTACTTGCAGGG
Source organism: uncultured Cellvibrionaceae bacterium (assembly GCA_965652265.1). GTDB lineage: Bacteria > Pseudomonadota > Gammaproteobacteria > Pseudomonadales > Cellvibrionaceae > Gilvimarinus. The sequence goes on from CBFGUT010000270.1 coordinate 2,098, forward strand.
GGGGCGTGGGTGCGCTGGCGGGCTCACCGGACTCGTCACGATGCGCGTTTGCAGCCGGTCTTGATTGACAGTGTGCCCGTGGCATAGTGCGATCAGGAACTGGCCAGCTCACCCTCACCGGCGGTTTGTTGTGACAGCACGACATCTTCTGCCGTGCTTAATCCCACTGTTTGCCAGAGTTGCTTGCTAAGTGCCGCCAGGCTTTGTTGGCGGCCACTGGCAATCCACTGTGCCAGAGCGGCGGCCACATCCGGATAAGCAATTGCCTGTACCGCTGGGCTCTCCAGCCACTGGCCGATCTGTTGCGTCGTGAGATGGTCGCTGGTGTCGGCCAGACCCAATTGCGCCAGCGCCAGGGCGTTCGACTGTTGTTCCATCTGTCCCACCAGCGGTTCCACCAGCAGCTTCTTGCCCAGACACAACGCCTCGCTGGGGAGCTCAAAGCCAGCACTGGCAATCACGCCTTCGCAGGCATGCAAATCGCGCTGAAAGCCCTCCCGGGAAAACCGGCATAAATGCAAATGATCCTGCCGCGAGCCGTCGGCCTCTTTATGGTAGATATAAAACTCACAGCCAGTCACGGGGCGTAACAGAGAAATGATATGCGCGAGTGAGTGGAAGGGCAGGTAGACCAGAATTTTGCAGGGCTCGTGGGTGACCGGGTAGTGGGACGTTTCCACAATCGGAGGCAGTATAGGCTGGCCAAAGTGGTGCCAGTGAACCCCGACGGCCTGGTCCACTGGCGCAAACCAGCGCATAAACTGCTGAATCACTGGATTATTGGCGCGTTTTGGGATCGGGTAGTGGAAGGCGTTCTGATGGGAAATACCAATACTGGGTATGCCAGCCAAACGGGCTGCCCAGGCGGTGACAGGCTCAAAGTCGGTGACCACCAGATCGTAGTCGTGGACATTGAGTGCGCGGATGTCGCGTCGGAGTTGTCGCAGGTTACTGGCAAACAGGGTCTTGGCAATATTAACCCGGCCACCCGTGACCTGCAGTGTCAGCCCCTGGAAACAGCGATAGTCACCAAAGGCCTGCATATCAAAGAAGTCTTCCGGTTTACGACCGGAGAAAACCCAGTCCACCGATACGCCCCGACTGGCCAAGGCGGGTGCCATGGCGCGTGCGCGTGTGAGGTGACCGTTGCCGGTACCCTGTACCCCGTAGAGAATTCTCACAGTGCGACTCCCGCGTAGAGTGCACTGCCGGCAATGGCGGCGAGGCTACCGAGCAGTGCGCCAGCAATAATATCACTGGGATAGTGTACACCCAGCAGCACTCGCGACACACCGATCAAAGTTGCCAGCATATAGGCGGGGATGGCGAACAGCGGAAAAAAACTGGCCACCAGATAGGCAAACACAAAAGCGCCCGCCGTATGCCCCGAGGGAAAACTGAATTGGTCGGATGGCGTGATCCAGCTCTGGTAATTGGCGATCTTGACCGAGGGGCGGTCGCGCTTGATCAGATTTTTAATCAGCAGGTAGGCACTGACGTCCAGTGCATAGCAGACCAGCCCCGACCACAAAAAGACCAGACTGCCGGGTACCTCGAATAATACCAGTCCCAGGGCAATGGCGGCGTAAAGGGGGCCATCGCCTGCGCGGGATATCCAGCGCACGGATTTGCGATAGGGAAACCGGCGGGTGACATGCAGCCAGACAAAAGCCAGGGTGTCTATCTGGTGGACTCTTTGCAAAAATGTATTCATAGTGGCTCCCCGAAACGTGGGTGCTGCTATTAGTAGCACTCCCGTATGACGTTTCTATGACAAACGCGGGCGAGGCACCACGCCAATGATAAACAGGGGGAAACATGAATAAACCCGGCAAAAGGGGGCTGGCGCGGCTGCACGCGGCTATGGGCTATTCCTGCAAGGGATTGCTGGCGGCCTGGCGTTTCGAGGAAGCCTTCCGCCTGGAAGTGACGCTGGCGGTTATCTGTCTGCCGCTGGCTTTCTGGCTGGCGGAGACACATGTGGAGCTGATGGTGCTGTTATTGAGCCTGTTTGCGGTGATCATGGCCGAGCTGGTGAACTCGGCTATCGAGGCAGTGGTCGATCGCACCGGTTCGGAGATCCACGAACTGTCCGGCCGCGCCAAGGATATCGGCTCGGCGGTGGTGCTGGTGTCTATTATGCAGTTTCTGGCAGTGGGGGGAGTGATGGTGGTGGAGCGGTTTGGGTCATAATCCGTCAGACGTCAGACGTCAGACGTCAGACGTCTGACGTCAGACGTCAGACGCTGAA
>CBFGUT010000271.1:0-4331 GCA_965652265.1 uncultured Cellvibrionaceae bacterium
GCAAACTTATATTCCCTGGCCAGATTAGAGAGTTCAATCAGGCTTTTGACCTTGGCCACCGCGCTCGGGCTCACATACAGCGGCTCGGGGGTAAACACTTGGGTCGAGGACATGGCATTGAACTCCAATCGGGGATACAGCGGAAAGGGCGGCTATTATCCCCATACCAGAGTAAAACAGTCAACTACTCGGCGACAGGGAAATATTGCCCTTGGCATCCCGGGTATCGGCGTCTTTACCCGTGTCCTTAGTGGCTTTGGCGGCCGCGGCAGGTTGTTCGCCGTACACCAGGCTGCCGTTAACCTGGGCACCTTTTACCATTTCGATCAACTGGTAGTGCACATTACCTTCCACCACCGCCTTGGCGGCCAGCTCCAGGTGTTTGGAGGAGTAGACATTGCCTACCACCTTGCCATTGATTACCACCACGGGCACGCGGATCTCACCTTCCACCACACCCTTGTCGGCCACCACCAGCTTGGCGTCGTTACCGCCTTCCACGATGATATTGCCCTGTACCTTGCCCTCTACCTGCAAATCGCCGGAGAAGTGGATATCCCCCATAATGCGGGTACCCTTTGATATCAGCGTATGACTGTTGCTAAAGCCCATATTCCACCTACCTTTCTGATTTTAAATCTGCCAGTCCATCCGCTTCTCCACGCGCTTGGCATTGTTGCCTGTGGAGGACGCCACCACTTCCAGGCGCTCGGGCGTAAAGCCCTCGGGAATCACCAGCTCACCCTCGATATTCTGAAAATAGCGAAACCGCAGGCGAATATCCTCGGTTTCCTGTTCTTCACTCAACTGGTAGAGCGGCACGCGTAAAAGGCCGCCATCGCGACGCCCTACCACGTGTACCTGAGCCGAGCCATTGAGCAGTTGGTGATTAGTAGCCACTTGTTGCACCACAATGCGGTAACGATAGCGGCCGGGGACGCTGGTGGCACTCACGGTCATTTCACCAATACTGATACCGCGCTCGTCTTCATCCGGTGCCATCAGCCCCCGGTAGAGGGCAATGTCCGCCTCCAGCGCCGCAATATGCTGCTTGAGTTCTCGCACTTCCGAGCGCACCGACTCGTTGGCCTGCTTGTCCACTTCCGCCGCCAGCTCCAGGTTGACCACCTGCTGGCGCAAGCGCTCCAGTTCGGCCAGGTGCTCGATACGCTCGGCGCGCAACTGGTTGCGCTCGGTGATGGCGTGAGTCTGGCCATCGGTGCCCTGCCATTGGCCCAGATAGTAACTGCCCACTATCGCTGCCATTACCAGTAATACAGTCAGTATAAACAACATCGCCTGTCGCAGCGGGCGATGCGGCACCACTTTCATCCGCGGTTGTTTACTGCCTTTGACACTGGACACTGGGCTGACTCCCGCTAGGCCTTAGGGCAACAGGGGCACAACGTCCAGCCCCGCTGTCTCGTCGAGACCAAACATAATATTCATATTCTGCACCGCCTGCCCGGAAGCGCCCTTGGTAAGGTTGTCGATCACCGACAAGACCACAATAGTATCGCGCATCTGCGGGCGCAGCACGGAAATCCGGCACATATTGGCACCCTTGACCGAGCGCGTCTGCGGGTGACTGCCGGCGGGCATCACATCTACAAAGGGCTCGCTGGCGTAGCGCTGTTCAAACAGCGCCTGCAGGTCGGGCAGGTTGCCGGCATCCAGCGCCCGCGCATAGGCGGTGGCGTGAATCCCCCGGATCATGGGCAGCAGGTGCGGCACAAAGGTGATTTGCGCCTCGCGGGCCCCCGCCGGCTGGCGGTCGCGCAGGGCCTGTTCTATTTCCGGCAGGTGCCGGTGGCCGCCGGCGGCATAGGCCTTGAAGCTGTCGCTGGTCTCCGCCAGCAGCATATCCACCTTGGCCTGACGGCCGGCACCGGTCACACCACTGGCGGCATCGATAATCAGCGATCCGGCATCCACCAGATTGTTCTCCAGCAGCGGCAATAGCGCCAGCTGTGCGGCGGTGGGATAGCAGCCGGGACAGGCGATCAGGCGCGCCGTTTTAATGGCGTCGCGATTGGCCTCGGGCAGGCCGTAAACCGCTTCGGGCAATAATTCCGGGCAGCCGTGGGCCTGGCCGTACCAGTGCGCCCAGAGCTCGGCATCGCGGATGCGGAAGTCCGCCGACAGGTCGATGGCGCGGGTGCCGGCCTCCAGCAGCGCCGGCATCAGGCTCTGCGCCACACCGTGGGGGGTGGCGAAAAACACCACGTCGCACTCACCCAGCACCCGGGTATCGGGCTCGGTAAAGGTCAGGTCGGTAAAGCCGCGCAGGTTGGGGTAGAGGTCCGCCACCGCCAGACCGGCCTCGGCGCGGGAGGTGATCACCCGCAACTCCACCTCGGGGTGCTTGACCAGCAACCGCAACAGCTCCACACCGGTATAGCCGGTGCCGCCCACAATGCCTGCCTTAATCACTTTACCTCCCCATTGATTACCACAAGTGTTACCACAGTTTTTGCTTCACAGCCGGGTATCATAAAAGCCTGCCGCCCAAAGCGAAAGGGTAACTGGCATAATAGACCCTTAACCTCTCACAAGGAGAACCTTATGCTCTGGGTCAAAGTCTTTCACCTGATGGCCGTTATCGCTTGGTTTGCGGCGCTTTTTTACCTGCCGCGGCTGTTCGTCTACCACGCCATGAGCGAGGATGAAACCAGCCGCGAGCGCTTTAAGGTGATGGAGCGCAAACTCTACCGGGGTATCATGACCCCTGCCATGATCGCCACATTGGTGCTGGGCCTATGGCTGCTGTACCTCAACCCCGCCTGGCTGAAAATGGGCTGGATGCACACTAAGCTGTTGCTAGTGGTGCTGCTGATCGGCTACCACCATGTCTGTCTGGTGCATATGAAACGCTTTGCCCGCGACGAGAATCGCAAGAGCCATGTGTACTTCCGCTGGTTTAACGAGATACCAGTGGTGTTTCTGGTGCTGATTGTACTGCTGGCGGTGGTCAAGCCCTTTTAATTTGCTAGACTTTTTGCACCTTACTGAGTCTTTTCAAAGGTGCAACCGCATGTCAGAACTCAGCACACAGACACCGGTGATGTTGTCGCTGTCCAGCCACGACCCCTCGGGCAGTACCGGCATCCAGGCGGATATCGAGACCGCCATCAGCCTGGGCAGCCACTGCTGCCCGGTGGTCACCGCCCTGTGCGCCCGCGATACCCGCCGCCTGATCGATCTGGTACCCACCGACACCAACCTGCTGATTGAGCAGACCCGCGCCATCCTGGAGGACATGCCCATTGGCGCCATCAAGCTGGGCTACTTTTGCCAGGTCAGTCAAATCGAGGCGATACACAGCATCCTGCGGGACTACCCCAAACTGCCCGTGGTGCTCGACCCGGTGGTCAACCTGTCCATTGACCGCCCCAGCCTGCCCCTGCCGGACAACAGTCGCCAGCTCACCAGCGCGCTGCAAAACCTCCTGCTGCCACTGGCCGACATCATCACCCCGGACATCGTCGAGGCCCACCAACTGGCGCGCCAGGGCGACACCGTGGATGCCTGTGGCCAGGAGCTGCTGGACTACGGCGGTCGCGCGGTGCTGATTACCGGCGCACGGCGCACGGCGGAAAACTACGAAAACCGGCTCTACCGCCAGGAGCAGCCCATGCGTCCCTACTCCTGGCCGCGCCTGGGGGTTTTCAGCCACGGCAGCGGCGCCACGCTGTCCGCGGCTATCGCCTGTTACCTGGCGCACGGCCTGCTGTTCGAGGACGCCATAGAACAGGGGCAGCAATTCACCTGGAATTGCCTGCAGGCCAGCCGCCGCCTGGGCATGGGGCACTTTATACCCAACCGTCTCTACTGGGCCGGCCACGGCCAGCAATAACAAATTTTTGCGTCCCATCGAGCGCGCCAGTAAACTCTGCGCATGCTCACTACCCCCCAATGCCCTGTCTACGCCATCACCGACTGCGAAAATCTGCAGGAGCCGGTGTTATTTGAACGGGCGGAAACCTTACTGGGGGCGGGCTGCCGCTGGCTGCAATATCGCGATAAACACGCCGAGCCTGTGGCACGGCTGCGCCGGGCGCGGGCCTTGCGCGCCCTGTGCCACCGCCATAGCGCCAGGTTGATTATCAACGACCATATCGATCTGGCGCGGCGGGTGGACGCCGATGGCGTGCACCTGGGCCAGAGCGATGGCACGGTGAAAGAGGCCCGGCGGCTGTTGGGCGCGAACGCGGTAATTGGCGTCACCTGCCACCAACGGCTGGACCTGGCGGCAACGGCCGTCGCTGCCGGCGCCAGCTACCTCGCTTTCGGGCGCTTTTACACCTCACACACCAAGCCCGAGGCGCCTG
>CBFGUT010000272.1:0-4312 GCA_965652265.1 uncultured Cellvibrionaceae bacterium
TTATCACATCGCGCCCACTACTCAAAGGCATAGGGAGTACCCCCTAATACCAATGCCTTTTGGGAGCCCGGCCAACATCCGAGAATATGACTCGGAGAGATAGGGAAATAGTGATACCATATTTTGATCGGCAGCACTTTTTGCGGAACAATTTTCATGCGTCAAACATCACTTGTCAGTCGCATCCACCTGGCGCTGGCCGGCATCGTCGCCCTGGCCGTCCTGACCATGGCGACCAGCTACTGGATTTCCGATCGGGCCGACAGCTATGCCTACGCCCTTAACCTCACCGGCTCGCTGCGTATGCAATCTTATCGTTTGGCATTTATCGATCAGTTATATCCGGAGACACAGGCGCAGCAACAAGCACTCATAGCAAAGCTGCACGCCACATGGGAACATGGCTTATTCACGGCCTTGAAACAAAACGACCTGCATTTACAGGCGCTGCATAAAAAGGGATTGACGCACTTTGAAAGTCTGCAAGAGTCCCTGCAGAAACCGCTGCAGTCCGACGTTATTGAAAAACAACTGAGCGAGCAGGTGGATATTATCGACAGCATGGTATCTCATATCCAGCATCGTTCTGAATCCAGTGCCCAATTGCTCAGATTGGTGCAGGTTATTGCTCTGTTCGCCATACTGACATTGGCGGCCAGTATCATCTACTGGTTATCAATTCGTGTGCAAAAGCCTTTATCTATTCTGACTCACATCGCCGAACGCGCCGCCCGGGGGCGTTTTGAAGATCGCATTACCATATATCAACAAGATGAACTGGGGCTTTTGGCTCAGACATTCAACCGCATGAACCAGGCATTGGGTGAAGCCCATGCGCATATGGAACAACGCATCGCCCACCAAACCGCCGAGTTGCAGCGCAGCAATACCACGTTGCAATTTCTCTATGAAATGGCCAAAAGTATTATCGAACAAGAGCCAAATGGTTTTGATTTTGAGCCCATCATTCGCAAGTTGGGAAAGCTGGTGCAGGCCGACGACATCGAACTGTGTTTTATGACCGAAACGGGCGACAAACCTTATAAGCAACTCAAGCCCGGCGACAGTGAATTTTCGCCCTGTGCAGCGCTCAACTGTATTAGCTGCCTGAAGGGTGAATTTAATGGCAATGCCGAATACCCAGGACTGGAGCAACCCGTTTACCGCTACAGTTTTGCCATGGTGCGGGACCAACAGCAGTACGGCGCATTGGTATGTCGCCTGCAACAGGCCCGGGCACTGGAGCCCTGGCAGGAACAGTTAATGCAGTCCGTAGCCGATCAATTTGCGCTGGCCCTCAGCTTACAGGCTCAAGAAGACAACGCCCGACGCCTGTCTCTGGCCCATGAGCGCACGGTCATCGCCCGCGAGCTACACGACTCCCTCGCCCAGGCGCTTTCCTACCTAAAAATTCAGGTCACTCGTCTGAATCGCGCTTTGGCCAAAAAAGACCAGAAAACCATGGAAGATGTCTCCAATGAACTTCAGGAAGGTCTTAGCTCGGCCTACCGCCAATTGCGCGAATTGCTCACCACCTTCCGCTTGAAAGTGGACGGCCCTGGCCTGCTGGGCGCCCTGCAAAGCAGTATTTATCAGTTAAGCCAGCAGACCCACATGGCTATTTCTCTCGATTACCAAATCGACAATATTCCTCTCACACCTAACGAAGAAATACATCTTCAACAAATTATTCGCGAGGCGACGCAGAATGCCCTGAACCACAGCCAGGGAAAATCCGTGTTTATCCAACTGCAACAGAGCGGCTCTCACCAGCTAGACATTCGAATAGAAGACGATGGCAAAGGCATTCCCGATCACCCGGAAAAACTGAATCACTATGGGCTTGCCATTATGCAGGAGCGCAGTAAAAATCTCTCGGGCCGACTGAATATTACCAATCGCCCCGAGGGCGGCACCCGGGTAGAATTTTCATTCACACCCGACAGTTTACGACAGGCCACAGTATTTGCGCGTGAGGCATAAACTCCAAGAGAAAACACAGAGACATTCACAATGGGCTTTAATACCGAACACTATCCCGGTGTCGCCGACCAGGTTCCGGCGGACACCGACGGCTTTCGCCTTAATCACACCATGTTGCGGGTGAAAGACCCGGAGCGTTCACTGGCGTTTTACTCTCATGTGTTTGGCATGCGTGTGCTGCGCCGGCTGGACTTTGAGGAGATGAAGTTCTCGCTATACTTTCTGGCCAAACCGGATGCGGGCGAGACCCTGCCGGAAGACGTGCAAGAGCGCACACGCTGGACTTTCAGTCAGCGCGGTATTCTGGAGCTGACCCACAACTGGGGCACCGAGAAAGACCCGGATTTTGAATACCACGACGGCAACAGTCAGCCGCAAGGCTTTGGCCATATCGGCTTTGCCGTACCCGATCTCGATAAAGCTATTGCCTGGTTCGACGCCAACGATGTCAGCTACGTAAAACGCCCCGAAGACGGCAAAATGAAGCATATTGCCTTTATCAAGGACCCGGACGGCTACTGGATCGAAATACTGCAGGCGGACCGCATGGCGTCTTGATCCTCCCTCCCCTCCCGTGCAAAAGTCGCTGGATAGGTTGTCTATAACCTTCTTAGCGACTGTGCCACTCAGCCAGAGTATCAATATCCCGACACACGCCGGGGTCCGCCGTGGGTATTGCCCGGTACTGAGCCTGGTGTCGAAGAATCAATTCAGCACCCCCACGCTCACCGCTAATACCGGCGATTTCTGACCAGAAGGCGCGGCCAAAGAGTACCGGATGTCCCGGCTTGCCCGCATATGTCGCTCTCAGAATCTGGTCACGCTGCGCCTGCGCGCAAAGCGCGCGGAGGGTCTCGGGCTGAATATAGGGCATGTCACCCAATAACACGGCCGCCGCAGAGCAATCCGCCAGCGTCGCCTCTGCACCAATCGCAGCAAAACTATCGGCCATGCTGGCGGCCTGGCCCAGCGACGCCCGCCCAGTGCGAATTACCGGTGTGCCGGGCGGCAAACCCAGGGCCTCAAGATTGTCTTCTTCACGCACCACCAGCCGCCAATGGGTAAAACACGCGGTGACACGGGCCAGAGTCGCGGCCAGCAACGTCTGTCCAGTGCCGAAGGGCATGGTGCGCTTATCCAGTTCGCCAAAGCGGCGCGAATAGCCAGCCGCGAGAACCAGGCCTACCACAGCATCACAAGGCATCACGCGCTTTACCCCGGTGTACACGCAGTATATCGGCCATCACCGCCAGGGCGATTTCGGCGGGCGTTTTACTGCCCAGCGCCAGGCCGATGGGCATATGAATACGGGCAATTTGCTGATCCGTAAGCCCGCCCGAGCGACGCAGTCGCTGAGCGCGCGCCTCGGAAGTGCGCCGAGAGCCCATGACGCCGATATAGAACGCGGGCGTCGTGACCGACTCGATCATAGCCAGGTCATCGATACGCGGGTCGTGTGTCAGCGCGACCACCGCCGTCGCACCGTGGCAGGCACCCGGCGAGGCGATAAACAGCGAGGGCAGGACCGGCTCCACTCGAACGCCCTCCAGCGAGAAAGTGGCCAGCGCCTCTTGGCGCGGATCGCACACAATGACTTCGTAACCCAGGGTTTTGGCATACTCGGCGCAGACTGCCGACACGGGTGACATACCGGCAATGATCAAACGTGCCGCCGGACCGACGCGTATAGCGACTCCATGCGATGACTCAGCTTCCACCACCCGCGGGCCCGGCCCGCCATCCTCAATAAACGTTTTTTCGCCCGTTTCGAGATTCACTCGCCGCATCAGTACCCGTTGGCCGCGCAGTGTGGCCTGCAAAACCTGTAAATGGGTCACGCTGTCGCTGTCAGGAACCATGCGCTCCACCAGCACATTGAGAATGCCGCCACAGGGCAAGGTCACCCGAGGGCCACCGAGACCGTCGCCGGCACCGTAGCGCACCCGCTGTACCGGCTGCTCAAAAGCCCCTTCTCGCAGGCGCTCCAGAAAGTCCTCTTCCACACAGCCGCCGGACAGTGACCCCAGATGCTGGCCGTCGGCACGGGCCACAAAGATTGATCCCGGTTCACGCGGGGACGAGCCAAAGGTCGATAGTACGGTGCAGAACCAGACCACTTCGCCATCGCCTAACCATTCCAGTGCTTTTTCAGTAACCTGTAGATCCAGGTGTTGCATCGCCGATACCTATGGATTGCAAAGAGTAAAAATCCGGGCTCAAAGAACCCGGTATTACCAAAGCCCTCTCGAAGAGGGCATGGTGTTCTTTCCCAGATCGCCGAGGTTGGGTAGCGGTGTGTGGGACACGCCGTGAACCCTTCCCTGGGGGC
>CBFGUT010000273.1:0-4293 GCA_965652265.1 uncultured Cellvibrionaceae bacterium
CACCGTTCTGCGTCCGTCGTCAGACCTCAGACGTCCGACTTTGTTATGCGTTCACCGTGTTCCGTAAACCACCATGGTCTTGCCCTTGACGTCCACGAGGCCCTGTTCTTCCAGGGTTTTTAGCACCCGGCCCACCATTTCCCGTGAGCAGCCGACAATGCGGCCGATTTCCTGGCGGGTGATTTTGATCTGCATGCCGTCCGGATGGGTCATGGCGTCCGGCTCCTTACAGAGATCGAGCAGGGTGCGGGCCACGCGACCGGTAACATCGAGGAAGGCCAGGTCGCCCACTTTGCGGGTGGTGTTGCGCAGACGGCGGGCCATCTGCGTACCCAACGCAAAGAGGAATTCCGGGTGATGCTCGGACACCTCCTGAAACTTGCCGTAGCTGATTTCCGCCACTTCGCACTCCGACTTGGCGCGCACCCAGGCACTGCGGGAGTCCTGGGCGTCAAACAGCCCCATTTCGCCAAAAAAATCTCCATCATTGAGATAGGCCACGATCATCTCGCGCCCTTCATCGTCCTCAATCAGGACGGTGACCGACCCCTTGACGATGTAGTAGAGGGAATCGCTCTTATCGCCTGCGTAGATAATGGTACTTTTGGCCGGATAACGACGGCGGTGACAGTGGTTGAGGAACTCGTCAACGTTCTTGATGTGGGGTGTGAGTGAGACAGCGACCAAAGTGCATCTCCTACCTGAGAGGTGTTGGAAAACATTGATGCCGGATGGTGGACAACAATGAATTGTCATTAAAAATTGGTGGCTCATTATGCCGCGAAATATCGGCGCTGCCAAATTGGCATGCCCGCCGATAGGTATCTTTGTGACCCAGTTATAAGCGCGAAGTGCCCAAGAAGCAAGACTTGGCAGGCTTTTTTCATAAGGCGTTGAATTGTGTGACAGATTCTGCCGGCTCCCGGAATGTGGTAGGCTTGGCGCCTTTTTAATATTGCCGGGAATGAATTGAGGGCGGGTGTATGCAAGCGACGGTCAAATGGGTGGATGGGGCACAGTTTATCGGCGAGTCCGGCAGCGGGCACAGTGTGGTCATGGATGGTCCGCCGGATCACGGTGGTCGCAATATGGGCGTCAGGCCCATGGAAATGCTGTTGCTGGGGCTGGGGGGGTGCGCCAGCTTTGATGTGGTCAGTATTCTCAAAAAGACCCGTCAGCAGGTGGATGACTGCCGAGTGGAAATCAGTGCCGAGCGCGCCGAGGGCGTTCCCTCCCCCTTTACCAAAATCCACCTGCATTTTGTGGTTAGTGGCAATAACCTCAAGGAGAGTGCAGTGGCCAAAGCGGTGGAACTCTCCGCCACTAAGTATTGCTCGGCCTCCATTATGTTGGAGGCGGCGGGCGTGGCCATGAGTCACGATTGGTCGATCGCTAGCGAGTCGGATGTCTGAGGTCGGATGCTGAACGCGAAAAAGTCGGACGTCTGACGTCAGATGCTGGGGTATTTTGCCGAGGATTCGACGATCGCTACACGTAATAGCTAACGGTGGTCATGGCGCGGCTGACGAGGGTCATTGCAGCTTTTACCGGGGTGGGGAAGTTGTAGCCACCGGCGGCCAGGGCGCTGCTGGCGTGACGGGCCTCATCCTCCAGCATCTGAGTGACCACGGCGCGGCTGCGCTGGTCGCCCTCCGGCAGTTCCGCCAAGTGAGCCTGGAGGTGCTTGCAAACCTGCTCTTCGGTGGCGGCCACAAAGCCCAGGCTGACTCTATCGCTCACCAGGCCGGCACCGGCACCGAGGGCGAAGGACAGCCCATACCAGAGGGGATTGAGGTAACTGGTGTGGCTGCTTAGCTCGCGAATGCGCTCTTCGCACCAATGCAGGTGATCCACTTCCTCTTCGGCGGCGGCCTGCATTTGCTCGCGCACATGCGGTAACTTGGCCGTCAATGCCTGCCCTTGATAGAGCGCCTGGGCGCAGACTTCGCCGCTGTGGTTAACGCGCATCAGCCCGGCACTGTGACGACGCTCTGCCGTTGACAGGGGCGTGGATTCCTGCTCGGCGGCCGGTGAGGGGCGCTGGTGACGGGGCGAACCGGGAATCAGGGTTTTCAATGCCTGGTCGGTTTGAATCACCAGGCGGTCCAACAGGGATAGTTGGGGCTGATACATAGCGCCTCCCAAGGGTAAAAACCCCATTATACGCCTGCCCCTGCTGGATAAAAGGGTTAGTGCTTGCGCGCGACCCATGGGGCTGGCAGGATTGTTAAAAAAAGGAGTCCAGGGTGCACAATATCACCGAACTCAAACAAATCATGGATGCCAGTATTCCGCTGGTGATTATCGAGACCTTCGAAGAAAAGAAAGTTGAAGATAAACTGCTGCGGCTGACCAGCCAGCGCGGGCAGCAACTCTCCCGCTGGAGTGTAACCGACGGCCTGTCGCGGCTCAGCTTTGGCCCCCAGCTGGCAGCCACCCAAACGCGCTTTAACGAACCGGTGGAGCTGCTGCGGCATATCAAGGCCAGCACCGAGGCCTGCGTGTTTATGCTCTGCGATTTTCATCCCTACCTGACTGATCAGCCCGAAATCGTGCGCTTGATCAAGGATATCGCGCTCAATCACTTGAATGTGCCCCATACGCTGGTGTTCGTCAGCCACCGCCTGCATTTGCCCCGGGAGCTGTCGCGCTATGCGGCGCACTACAGTGTGTCGCTGCCGGATGAGGAGCGCATCATGGATATCGTGCGCGATGAGGCCCGCGTCTGGTCGCGCAAGAATGGCGATGCCCGCCTCAAGACCGACAATGTCACCTTGAAAAAACTGGTGGCCACCCTACAGGGCTTGAGCGCCAGCGATGTGCGCCGGCTGGTACGCACCGCCATCTGGAACGACGGCGCCATTACCGAAGCGGATCTTCCGGTGATCAATCGCAGTAAGTTCCAGATGTTGGATCTGGAGGGCGTGGTCAGCTTTGAAACGGACACGGGCAGCTTTGCCAATGTGGGTGGACTGGACAATCTCAAGCGCTGGCTCGGTCACCGGCGCGAGGCTTTCCTGACCGAGGAGGTTGATCGTCCCAAAGGGATTTTGCTGTTGGGCGTGCAGGGCGGCGGCAAGAGCCTCGCCGCCAAGGCTGTGGCCGGTCTTTGGGATGTGGCGTTGCTGCGGCTGGATATGGGCGCGCTCTATAACAAATTCTATGGCGAGACCGAACGCAATATGCGTGAGGCCCTGATGCTGGCGGATGCCATGTCACCCTGCGTCCTCTGGCTGGACGAAATCGAAAAGGGTATGAGCCAGGACGGCAATGACAATGGCACTTCCCAGCGCCTGCTGGGGACGCTGTTGACCTGGATGGCGGAGCGCAAAAACCGGGTGTTTATTGTCGCCACCAGCAACGATATCAGCCGCTTGCCGCCGGAGTTGATTCGCAAGGGGCGGCTGGATGAGATTTTCTTTGTGGATCTGCCCGATGCCGCGGTGCGACAGGATATTTTTGCTATTCATCTGAACCGGCGCGGCTTCGAGGCCGCCGTTTTCGATATGCCGGCTCTCAGCGCCGCCAGCGAGGGGTTCAGCGGTGCGGAAATCGAACAGGCCGTGATGGCGGGCAGCTACCAGGCGCAAGCTGAAGGTCTCGAATTGGACACAGCTCGCCTGCTGGCCGAATGTGAGGCCACCAGCCCCTTGTCAGTGGTCATGGCAGAGCAGATACAGGGCCTGCGTCGCTGGGCGGCGGCCCGCACTGTGCCTGCCTGAGGCGAGTGGCTTGTCAGAGGCTCCGTGCGAGGTTAGCATGGCGCTTTTGGCAACCCGGAAGAAGCATGGAAGAGGTTATCGATAGGTTGCGGGAGTGCCACCAGCGTATCCCCGTGCCCCTTGAACTGCCCGACGACGATCAACTGGTGGTGGTGGAAGAAGAGCTATTGATCTCCATCCCACGGCAAATGCGCGAATTCCTGCTGCAGGTGAGCGATGTGGTCTGCGGCAGCCTGGAGCCGGTTACAGCCGCCGACCCGCACATGCATACCTACCTCCCCGAAGTGGCAGCCACGGCTTGGTCTCAGGGTGTGCCCCGTCATCTAGTGCCGCTTTGCGAAGTGGACCACAACTACTACTGTGTCGAGCCCGATGGCGAGGTGGTCTATTGGCGCGATGGTGAATTAAGCGATGAGACCTGGCCCAGTGTGTGGCACTGGGCCGAAGAAGTCTGGCTGGAAAGCTGATCGGCACAGGCCGATCACGAGTCAGTGACTCACAGAACCGTTAGCGGAACTTTTTTAAATCTCCTGTCTAACTTCACCGTTCACCGTTCACCGTTCACCGTTCA
>CBFGUT010000274.1:0-4264 GCA_965652265.1 uncultured Cellvibrionaceae bacterium
CGCGGGGGCTGCGGAAATCAAACGGCGTGTTTGCCACCGGATCAATGGCGCCAGTGGGAATCAGCGTGGCATCCACTGGCGTATACTGGCTGGCGGCCAATTCCAGTTGGTGCTCGAGCACATCGCCCGAGCCGGCCAGATTAAAATAACTGTGCTGGGTGAGGTTCACCAGGGTGGGCTTGTCGGTGACCGCGTGAAACTCGGTAAACAGGCGGTTGTCCGCCGTCAGGCGATAGATAACCGTCACCGTCAGCTCACCGGGGTAACCCTCCTCCCCATCGGCACTGGTGTACTGCAGCTGCAGCTCGACCCCCTCCGGGGTCTCCCGTGCTTCGGCCTGCCACAACACCTTGTCGAAGCCGGTATTGCCGCCGTGCAAGTGGTGAGTGTCATTTTCATTGCGGGCCAGCTGATAGTCGGTGCCGTCAAGGCTGAACTGGCCGTGCGCCAGGCGATTGCCCACGCGGCCAATCAGGGCGCCAAAATAGGGGGAATCCTGGGTGTAGGCCTGCAAGTTGTCGTAGCCCAGGACCACATCGGCGCTCTCCCCGTGTTTATCGGGGCAGTAGAGCGCGGTGATAATACCGCCGTAGTTGGTGATATCCACCCGCATGCCGCCGCTATTACGCAGGGTAAACAGCGACACCTCGCGACCGTCGGCCAACTGGCCAAAAACGCCTTGCTCGATTGTGCAACTCTGGGTCATATTTAAATCTGCCTTCATCAGTAAATGGGAATAAACCCCTATTGTGAATGAAGACCCTGGAGAATGTTATCGGTACGGGTTCGCAAATGCGCCTGAATTGGATATTATTATAATACAATATAGAATACAACCGCACTGGAACCCGACTATGACCTTCTCTGCTGTTTTTCTTCGTACGCTGGGAGCTATCGCCCTGGGCCTGACCGCTCTCTCGCCTGCTGTGGCCGACCAGACCGAGGGCGTTCAGGTGGATGTTCACGACCCGGTAATGGCCCGCGAGGATGGCACCTATTATTTGTTCAGTACCGGGCCGGGCATTACCCTTTATCGCTCCGATGACATGATCCACTGGACACCCCAGGGGCGCGCCTTCGACACCGAGCCGGACTGGGCTCGCGACGTGGCGCCGAGCTTCAACGGGCATTTGTGGGCACCCGATATTATTGAGAAGGACGGGCGCTTTCACCTCTACTACTCGGTATCCGCCTTTGGCCGCAACACCTCCGCCATCGGCCTCACCATCAGCGAGACCCTGGACCCCGACTCTCCCGACTACGGCTGGGAGGACCAAGGTATTGTAGTGCGCTCTGTGCCCCATCGGGATAACTGGAACGCCATCGACCCCGATGTGGTGGTGGATAAGGCCGGCACCGCCTGGATGAGTTTTGGGTCCTACTGGGGCGGGCTCAAGTTGTTCAAACTCAACGACCGCTGGACCGCCCCGGCCGAGCCCGCCGAGTGGCACACTATCGCCAAGGGCGACCGCCCCGGCCTCACCCCCGATCACCACGCCGGCCCAGTGGAGCTGGAGGCTCCCTTTATTTTTCACCGGGGGGACTATTACTACCTGTTTATCTCCTTGGGCAAATGCTGCCGCGGCGCCGACAGCACCTATCACCTGGCCGTGGGTCGCAGTCAGCAGGTTACCGGCCCCTACCTGGACCGCGAGGGACAGGACCTGGCCGCCGGTGGCGGCACGGTGATACTGCAGGGCAACAAAGCCTGGCCCGGCCTGGGTCATAACAGCGCCTACACCTTCGACGGCAAAGACTACCTGGTCTTCCACGCCTATGAAGCTGCCGATAAGGGACTGCAAAAACTGAAGATATTACCCATTGAATGGGAGGATAACTGGCCGGTTGTTGATCCGGCGGGGCTGGATCGTTATCAGAGTCGGTTGGTGGAGAATTAGGGACCTAGTTTTCTTGGGGAATCCAAACACTTAATGCCAGAGCGTCCCGACGTGAGCTTGCAAGCGTTCGGCCAACACTTGCGAGGGTGAAATGCTGCGCCGGGTTATGTGACAGTAACTCAATTCGGCAGTCGATCGAATTCTGGCACTTTCTCTAGCGCCTCATCCCAAGCAGCTTTACTAGATAAAAAGATATGCGCAGTGGGTAGCGCAGAGATTTTGGTATCCAGACAACCTGCGGGAACAACAAGCAAACCCTGGATCTGAGCGCAAGGCAATGCCGAGCCACACAATTTACAAAAATTTTTGGTGTGACGAGTGCCAACAAGCGTAAAAGATGCCACAGAATCTTCACCCGAATGCCAGATTAATTTAGCCGACTGCGAGAAAAGATTTGCTGCATGAGCGGAACCCGTATCTTTTTGACAATACTGACAATGGCACAAGTAAAAGCTTTCAAAATCCCCTTGCACTTCAAATTTGGCGGCTCCACACAGACAAGAACCAAAATAATGAGACATCGAGCTTCCCTCTTTACCTACAAATCAAATACAAATAACACCGAATATAACTGCCTATTGGCGAAGCCGAGTTGCCAATAATTGGCTTAGCTCGGTGATTTTCACTGGTTTGACAAGGTGTCCATCGAAGCCGGCTTCGGTAGATTTTCGGCGGTCGCCTTCCTGGCCCCAACCGGTGAGGGCGAAAATCAGCACATCATTGCCCCAAGGGAAGGCACGCAATCGACGGCAGGTGTCGTAGCCATTCAGTTTCGGCATACCGATGTCCAGCAGAATAAAATCCGGGGGCTGCGCCTCTGCGGTGGCCAGGGCCTGCTCACCGTCGTAGGCAACATAAGTCTTATTGCCCAATAACGTCAGCACTTCCGCGAGACTGTTTGCGCTATCCTCATTGTCATCAACAATCAGAATGCGGTTGGTGGCGGCCTCCTGTTGGGTACCTCCCGTGTTGATCAAAGGCTTACTTTGCTTGCTGCAGATCGGCAGCTCCACCACAAATTCGCTGCCTTTGCCCGGACCATTGCTATAGGCCTTGATAGTCCCATTGTGAAGCTGCACCAGCCGCGAGGCCAGCGTTAATCCGATGCCCAATCCGCCTTTGGCCTTTTCCAACGACTGGTCAACCTGCGAAAACATTTCGAAAATATAGTGGAGCATGTCCGGCGGGATGCCGATGCCATTATCCTTTATACGCATCACCGCAGTTTCGCTCTGCCGCTCGACAATAAGGTGGATGTGCTCCTGCTCACCGGAATATTTACTGGCATTGTTCAACAGGTTGCACACCACTTGTGACAACCGGACCGGGTCGACATCCAGGTAAATTGCGGAATCCGGGAGTTCCACAGAGACTTTCTGCCCGGCCGCTTCGGCAATTGGGCCACAGGTTTCCATGGCAAGCTCGATAACAGAGGTCAAGGCTACGCGCTCTCGACGCAGTTCGAGCTTTCCGTTGCTGATACGGCTCAAATCGAGCAGATCATCGACAAGCCGTACCATATAGGTGGTTTGACGCTCGATCATATCCAGCGCCCGATCTGCCGCTACCGGATCATTGCGTGAGAGTTTCAATATGGAGGTGGCGTTGCTGAGCGGAGCGAGCGGGTTGCGCAGCTCGTGAGCCAGAATCGCAAGAAATTCATCCTTGCGCTGATCGGCATATCGCTCACTCAACTCGCGCCGGCGCATTGCCAGCAATGCTACCCACATCAAGGATAAAACACCGATTAACAACATGGCGGCACCGATGGCGCGACTGGCACCGAGGTCGTACCAGCCGAACTCGTAACCTTTAGTGCGCAACCAGATAAATAGTGGGATCATGACAATCAGCGTCGGTAACACTGTTCTGGCCATATTGCCGGCACTGGAACGCTCAGATAACAGCAACATGGGATGATGCTGAGGCACACTGAGAATATGGCTTACGCCCATAGCCATCAGCATGGAGGCCGACTGCATGGCAATCGCCGACAACCAGGGGATTTCATAAAAGTTGCGCGCACCAAATATGTACCCCAACAGGGAAAACATCGTAATCAGCACGACAATCAAAGCCAATCCGGGCACAAATTTGTGTGTATGCCCTTGCGAACTGCCGAGAAAAGCGAAGGCAAAGCCAATCATAATGAACGAAACCGACGCCGGCGGCCCAAACCGGCCCGGTGATACTGTGGATGCCCCACCCCAGGTACGGCCAAATAACAGTTGGTGGTTAAACCCGAGATCCACTCCAATCAAATACTGTAATAGGTTAAGCGCGCCCACCACGGCAATAAAAACACCTAAAACAAGTACCCAGCCCCGTCGCTTGCTATAGTTCAGTAGCAGCCCCGCCGTGCCCGC
>CBFGUT010000275.1:0-4256 GCA_965652265.1 uncultured Cellvibrionaceae bacterium
TTCGGCCTGGTGTTTGAAGGTGTCCGGTGGCGATTTGGTGATGGCCGATTGCAGCACCGCCAGCGGTGTTTTCAGACTGTGGGCGAGGTTGCCCAGGCTTTCCCGGTAGCGCTTGCGCAGCCCCGCCTCGCGCTCCAGTACGGCATTGAGGCTGTCCGCCACCTGCTGGATTTCCGCCGGGTAGCGGCCGGTCAGTGAACTGCTGGCGCCCGCCTGCATATCGCGCAATGCCTGCGCCAGCCGGCCCAGTGGGTGCAGGGCCCAGTAGAGCAGGATAGCCTGGAGCAGCAGCAGCCCTAACGCCAGCGCCGCCAGCCCCCACCAGAGTTGCTGGCGCCAGGCCGCCAGGGCCTGGTGGTATGCCGACAGGTTGTGCAAGAGCGCGAAGCGGAAAGGTAAATCGCGGCCGTCGGGCATTTGCCACAGGGTGTCGTAGTGGGCAAAAAAGTAATCGGTACCGGCAAAAACACGCTGGTGAAAATCCAGCTGGCCCGGGGTAAAAGTGCTGGCGAAAGCCGCCTGCGCGGGCAACTCCTGCAGCAGTTCCGCGGAGTTGGAGCGCCAGATGACTTCCCCCTCGGCGTTGTAGACAAACCCCAGAATACCCGATGACGAGTTCTCGAAATCCGGTTCCGCCGTGTGTGCAGGAAACCTCAGACCTTCGCCCTCGACTGGAATCTCGGCAATGCTGAACAGCAGGTAAAAATAGCGTTCCAGACGCGATTTTTCTGCGGCCACCAGGCTTGCCTGATAGGCACGGTCCAGGGTCAGCCCGGCAATAATCAGGACCAGCGGGAGTACTAACAGGGAAACCAGCAACAGCCGACTTTTGAGTGTTCTCATGAGGTCGCCTTGCCCGCCGGCAGGTTAAAGCGATAACCGAGGCCGCGCAGTGTGGAGATGGGATTGATTGAACCCTCGGGATCGAGTTTCTTGCGCAGACGGCCTACAAAGACCTCGATCACATTGCTGTCGCGGTCAAAGTCCTGGTCATAGAGATGTTCAGTCAGTTCCATCTTGGAGATGGTTTTACCGTTATTGAGTGCGAGATACAGCAGGGTGTTGTACTCATAGCCGGTTAACTCCACTGGCCGGTCGGCCACCGTCACCGCCTTGGCGCGGGTGTCAATGGCGATGGGACCATAGTGGGCGAGGGCGGAGGTCACACCGTGAGCCCGACGCAGCAGGGCGTGGATGCGTGCCAGCAATTCCTGCGGGTGAAAAGGTTTGGTGAGATAGTCGTCGGCGCCGGCCTCCAGCCCCTCAACCTTGTCCTGCCAGTGGCTGCGCGCGGTGAGAATCAGCACCGGATACCGGTGGTTGTCGGCACGGAGCTCGTTAATCAGGGTAATGCCGTCCACCTGCGGCAACCCCAGATCGATGACCGCCAGATCATAGTTGAATTCATTGATAAGGTAACGTCCCTCGCGGCCATCGCTGGCGTGGTCGCAGGCGAAACCCTCGGCCTTGAGCGTGGTGATAATCTCTTCTGCCAGGGCTTGATCATCTTCGGCGATTAACAGACGCATGGCGAACTCCTATAAAATACGGCCACTCGACGCGTCTACATGCACAGTTATCACGCGGCCCGAGGCCTGCAGCAGGCGCACGCGGTATATATAGCCCTGCTTGCCCTGGATGGTGCGCACATCGATGACTTTGCCACCGAACTTGTTACTGGCAATTTTGCCGGCCTGCGCCGGCGAGATGGCGAGTTTTTCGCTGCCCGCATTATTGCAGACCCCTGGCTGCGACGCCTGGGACAAGGGGGCAGTGGCAATCAACAGCAGCGCGGCGATGGACAGCAGCTTGCGAAGCAGGGGCGAAGTTGTCATGAATGACCCGGGTTGTCGGTTAATCGTGAGTGCCCATTCTACCTGCCCGAGAGGGCGAGACAAGCACAGACGCTCCCAGTCTCTTACCTCGATGCTGAATCGCCGCTGAAGCGCGGTTCTGATTTGCCTGTAGTGAGGCAAAATCCACGAATTTACCCTCTAAAGAAGCCCTAAACAGGGTATAATCGCTGCTTTCATGTCACTTCGAAAGTCTATGGAGCCTGAGTGGACCTGGATATGCTGGATAAAGTCTCGGTAACAGAATATATGCGACAGCTCGGTCGCGATGCCCGCGCGGCGGCTCGGCAACTGGCGGCCACTCCCGCCGGTGTTAAAAATGAAGCGCTGCTGGCCATGGCACGCGAGCTGGATGCGGCGCGCGACATCCTCGCGGCGGAAAATGCCAAAGACCTGGCGGCTGGTGAGAAAAATGGCCTGGACGCGGCCATGCTCGACCGACTGGCACTGAAACCTGCCACTATCGATGGCATGATTGAGGGGCTCAGGCAAGTGGCGGCCCTGCCCGATCCGGTGGGGGAAATTACCGATATGAGCTATCGCCCCAGTGGTATCCAGGTGGGCCGCATGCGTGTGCCCCTGGGTGTGGTGGGTATTATCTATGAGTCGCGCCCCAATGTGACCATCGATGCCGCCAGCCTCTGCCTGAAATCCGGCAATGCCGCTATCTTGCGCGGCGGCAGTGAAGCCATCCACTCCAACCGTGCTGTGGCCGCCTGTATCGCCCGCGGTCTGGAGGCGGTGGGTTTGCCAGCGGCCAGCGTACAGGTGGTGGCCACCACAGACCGCGCCGCCGTCGGCGAGTTGATCACCATGCCCGAGTATGTGGACGTGATCGTGCCGCGTGGCGGCAAGGGGCTGATCGAGCGCATCTCCCGCGAAGCGCGGGTGCCGGTGATCAAGCACCTGGACGGCATTTGTCATGTGTTTATCGATCGGCGGGCGGATGTGGACAAGGCCTTTGCTGTGGCTCTCAATGCCAAGACCCACCGCTACGGTGTCTGCAATGCCATGGAGACCCTGCTGGTTCACCGCGATATTGCCGCCGATATCCTGCCGCGCCTGGCCGAAGCCTATACGGCCAAGGGGGTGGAGCTGCGCGGTTGCGAGGTCACCCGCGGGTTCATCAGTGCCAATGCGGCCAGCGAGGAAGACTGGGCTACCGAGTATCTGGCGCCGGTATTGTCGATCCGGGTGGTGGACTCCCTGCAGGCGGCCATGGATCATATCGAAGCCTACAGTTCGCGCCACACCGACGTGATTGTGACCGAGGATTACACGGCCGCGCGGCGTTTTATTGCCGAGGTGGACTCCAGCTCGGTGATGGTCAATGCCTCGCCGCGCTTTGCCGATGGCTTTGAGTACGGGCTGGGCGCCGAGATCGGCATTTCCACCGACAAGATTCACGCGCGCGGGCCGGTGGGCCTGGAGGGTCTGACCTCACAGAAATGGATTGTCTTTGGCGACGGTCATATTCGCCACTGATGACTTCCGCCCGCATTGGTCTGTTCGGCGGTACCTTCAATCCTGTGCATCACGGGCATTTGCGTCTGGCGCTGGATCTGGTGGAAACACTGGCGCTGGATGAAATGCGCCTGTTGCCCTGCCACTTGCCGGCCCATCGTCAACTGCCCGACGTCAGTGCCGTCGACCGTGCCGAGATGGTGCGGCTGGCCATTGCCGGCGAACCTGCTCTGCGGCTGGATACCTCGGAGCTGGAGCGCAACGGCCCCTCCTATACGGTGGATACCCTGAAAATCCTGCGCCGCCAACTGGGTGACAGAGTCTCCCTGTTATGGGTGTTGGGCGCCGATGCCTATGCCGGGCTGGAAAGCTGGAAGGCGTGGCGAGAGCTGCTCAATTATGCACACCTGGTGGTGGCGGCCCGGCCCGGATGGTCACTGCCGGAGGCGGGTGAGCTGGCCGAGTTTACCCGTCGCCACACGGCGGACAGAGCTTGGCTCGGGGCGCATCCGGCGGGCGGCATTCTGCTGCTGGAGAGCCGGTTACTGGATATCAGCGCCACCCAGATACGCGAGCTGGCGGGGCAGGGGCGCTCCCTTCGCTATTTACTGCCCGAGGTCGTACGCGATTATATTGCCGAGCATTGCCTCTATACGAAGGCGTAGCCGGTGTTTTCGAAGCACTTCAACGAAAAAGGTAAGGCATGACAATTTCAACCAATGCGCTGATCATCGAGTCTCTCGAGGAGCTCAAGGGCAAGGACATCACCCGCGTGGATGTGCGCGGCAAGAGCGATGTCACCGACACCATGATCATCGCCTGCGGCACCTCCAGTCGCCATGTGAAGTCCCTCGCCAACAACCTGGTGGAAAATGCCAAGAAGCAGGGAATGGCCCCGCTGGGTGTGGAGGGTATGGAAGTGGGCGACTGGGTGTTGGT
>CBFGUT010000276.1:0-4235 GCA_965652265.1 uncultured Cellvibrionaceae bacterium
CGGCGCGACTGAACGCAGCGGGATCATCAAAAGGGTGAGCAGCGATGGGTGCCATCACCAACGCCGCCAACGCCAGCATCAGGGTAGTTATAACACTGATATACAAACCAGCATTACCACACAGCATAATGGTTTTGCGACTGGCCAAAAGCGCCATCTGTGGCTGCAGGGTAAGAATCATGATGCCAATCAGCATGGCCGCCACCGGATAAAATGCCTGTATCCACTCGGGCGCGCCGAGTAACAACAGCAGCGGTATCAGGGTGATAACCAGGAGAGAGCCTAGCATCAACACCAGTAAAAAGCGCGAGGGGCAAATCAGAAACCGGAACAAACGATAATAAGTGGCAAACAGATTCATGACCGCCACTCCGATAGCTGCAGAAAAATATCCTCCAAACCCAGATAATCCACCTGCAGGGGTGACTGCAGTTGTGCCTGCAGCAGCTGTTGCTTTTCGGGCGACCAGTCGCGGACTACCCACTGTGTCCGCTGCGCATTGTACTCGCGCTGCAATACGCCTTCCAGCGACGGCACCTGCTCTTCGGGGCGCCAACTCACCCGCACCACGCTCTCCTTGAGTTCATCCTGGCCGTCCTGCCATGCCAGCTCGCCGCCATTGAGCAGCCAGATGCGATTGGCGATACGCTCCATGTCCGAGACAATATGCGAGGAAAACACAATTGCCCGCTGCTCATCGGCGGCGATGTCCACCAGTTGCTGAATAAACCGGCGCCGCGCCAGGGGATCGAGGGCAGACACCGGCTCATCCAGTATCAGCAAGTCGGGCTCGTGTGCCAGGGCCAGCACAATACTCAGCTTCTGCCGTTCGCCCACCGACATGCGTCGGGCCATACGACTCAGGGGGATCTCCCACTCGCGACACAGTCTCTCCACCAGATCCTGATTCCAGCGCGGGCGCAATGAACGATAGAGTTTCAAATGATCCTCACCGTTCATCATCAATAGCAGCTCATCCGTCTGTGGCACATAGCCGATACGATGCTTGGTGTCGGCCTGCAGCTGGTGCGCTGGCTCGCCCCAAAGGCATACCTGACCAAAGGCGGGCAAACCAAAACCCAGCAGCGTTTCCAATAAGGTGGTTTTACCGGCGCCATTTTTACCCAGCAGACCAATCACATCGCCCGCCTGGATACTGGCGTTGATATTGTTGAGCACGGTAATGCCCTGCAACTGGCGCTGCAGCTTGTCGATACTCGCCACAGGGAAATCTTGACTCGTCATAACTCACACCCAACCCAGATACATGATCAAAATAACGGCCATCAGATTGTTGAGCAGGTGCAACAGCCAGGGTGTCACCAGTGAGCCGGTTTTCTCCCGTGCCAGCCCCAATATGATGGCAAAGACAAACAATTGCCCCAGTATCGCCCAGCCGTATTGGCCCAGATGCAAGGACACAAACAGCGCACTGGTCACCACTATGGTGCCACTGACGCCCAGCCAGGAATGTCGCCAGGCTTTGAACAGGTAGCCGCGAAAGACCACTTCCTCCAGCACCGGCGCCAGTAACACCAGCGTCAACGCCATCAGCACATGCGGCTGGCCAGCCATGTCCTGCACAAAGTCATCCACGGGAATATCCACCAGCGTATGCAGGGTGATAGCCGCGGCCTGGTAGAGGCCGTAGACGCCGACCCAGAAAGTCAACTGGCGGGTACTCACCGGTTTCAGCGCCAGGGTTTCCCGCACTGATTGACCGGGAAATCGCGACGCCAGCAAAATCAGCGGCAGCAGGCAAATAAACTGTGTGACGTACATACCGGGGATAAAAGCCATGATATGGCTGCTGGAAAAAAAAGTTTGAACCTCGTCGGGTGACATGCCCGGGTTGGTGATGGCCACATAGACACCGGCACCCGCGAAGAACACCACCGTGGCTACCAGATACACCACAGCAAACAACACTAACCAGGCCGTCCCCCGTCCCGGTCGCGGCAATGGCTTGGCAGCCTCAATACCCATTGCAGAATCAGTCATGATCTTACTCCTTCTTAATCTTTGTGTATCAATACACTAATACACTAGAGG
This sequence comes from uncultured Cellvibrionaceae bacterium, assembly GCA_965652265.1. GTDB lineage: Bacteria > Pseudomonadota > Gammaproteobacteria > Pseudomonadales > Cellvibrionaceae > Gilvimarinus. The sequence continues at coordinate 2,053 of CBFGUT010000276.1, forward strand.
TAAATCTGCAAGCCCTATTACACAAAAACGGAGCTGAGCCTTGGAAAGCCAGTATACGGCCATCAGACAGCGGCTAGGGTGACGTGTAGAGGTTGGAAGGAAGAATATGTGGGGGGAAAACTGGCACTCTACCGTTTGGCAGAGTGCCAGTGACTACAGTAACAGCAAGCCGTTAGCAGTCGCCGTCAGTCGCCTCGTCGCAGGCATCTTCGGCGGCATCCATGGCATCTTCCGCGGCATCCTCGGTGGCATCCGCTGCATCGTCGACCGCATCGGCGGTGGCATCGGCAGCATCTTCCACGGCCTCGCTGGTGGCCTCATAGGCATCTTCAGTCTTTTCCTTGACTGTCTCGACCGCGTTGTCCACGTCTTCTCCCGCCTGCTCTGCGGCACCATCATTGGTGTCGCAGGCAGTCAGGGGCAATACTACAACCATCAACAGTAACAAGCGTTTTATCAGTGTCATTGTGTGCTCCTTTGGATGGGTCAATTGCACCGGCGAGAGTCGCTGGTGCAAGCTTTACAGGGTAACATCCGCCAGCGCAATTTACAGCTATTCCTTGTGAACAAATCGACGTTTTATTGCCTGTTCTTCAATAATGTGGCCAGTTCCGCCACGGGCATGGGGCGGGCATACAAATATCCCTGCAGTACCGGACACCCATAGCGATTGAGAAATTCGGCCTGGGCTTCGGTTTCCACCCCCTCGGCCACCACCTGCAACGACAGAGTCTGTGCCATGGCCAGAATGGCCTGGGTAATCACCGCGTCGTTGGCATCCTCGGGAATATCGCGGATAAAACTGCGATCGATCTTCAATTCTTTGAGCGGCATCTGCTTGAGGCGCGCCAGGGAGGAATAACCGGTGCCAAAGTCGTCGATGGAAAATTCCACTCCCTCGCCACACCAGGTGTTCATGGCCTCCAGGGAGGCATCCAGATTCTCCATGGTAGCGGTTTCGGTAATTTCCCACATGACTCGCGGCCCCTGCTCCGACAGCGGCTTAAGCGTCTCCACCAGCTTGCTCATCACTGTGTAATCCAGCAATACCGGGTGAGAGAGATTGAGGGAAATCCACGGCAAGTGTTCACGGGTGAGCCCGGCTGCGGTCAACTCCTCACACGCCCGGGCCACCACAAATTCGGTAATAGTGCCGATTAAACCTTCTTTCTCAGCCAGCGGGATAAACTCATCGGGCGGTACCCTGCCACGGCGCTCGTGATACCAACGCACCAGCACTTCCGCCCCCGTCCACGCCTGCAGGCTTGGAGACCACTGGGGCTGATACACCAGGCTGAAACAGCCTTCCTGACAGGCCTGTCGCAAGTCCTTAAGCAGGCTCATCCGCTTCACCAGCGACAATTTAAGGGCTTCATGATAGGTTTTTTGTTGACCGCGGCCGAAACTCTTGGCATATAACAGTGCCATATCCGCATGTGACAGCAGGTCGCGGGCGTTGGTCCCCTGCTCCGGAAACCAGCAAGTTCCGGCGCAGAGGGTATGACTAAAGAGTGACTGCTGACCAGTGCTGCGAGGTACCGCTTGTTGTAACCCCTGCAAAAGCCGCTCTACCTCGACATCCGTCAGCTCCGGAGGCGATACCAGCGCGAACTCATCACCACCCAGCCGGGCGATATACCACTTGGGCCCCAGTTTCTCTTTCAGTATCGTGCAGAGCCGTATCAACAACTCATCACCGCGGCTGTGTCCCTGCTCGTCATTCAAATCGGCGAAGTTGTCCACATCCACTATGGTGAGGGAGAAACGCTGGTTACGTGCCAGCCCCTGCCAGCACATATGATCCAGCTCGCCTGTAAACGCCACTCGGTTAGGCAATCCTGTCAAGGCATCTTCCAGGGCCACCACTTCTATCTTGCGCAAGGTGTGACGCATCAGTCCGTAGAGCAGCAAACCGGTCATCACCACGAAAAACCAGCCCTTGAGGGTTTGGGCCCGGTGCATATACACCGCATCACCGAATAACAGCGCTACTGCCTGATCGGAAAACAATATCCACAAACCGGCAAACAACACATAGACAAGTGCAATGCGCAGAGCCGGGGAGACAAAGTTTGAGTGGCGCATAGGGTTTTTGTCCTTGAAGAGCCCTATTAACAGTAATCATCCATGCAAGGATAGTACAGGTGGTGTGCGGTGCCAGCCCTCTCTGCCCCCTACGCTAG
>CBFGUT010000277.1:0-4230 GCA_965652265.1 uncultured Cellvibrionaceae bacterium
AACAGCTCAAGCATGACTACCTCCATCATATCGACGAGGAGGAAGACGAGCATTTTCCCGATTTCGAAAAGCACCTGACAGAGGAAGACCGCGCCCACATGCGGCGGGTGTTCGACCAGCGCAAGCGGGCGGAAAAGGCCAAACGGGAAACCTGATCAGGCCTGCTCGTCACCGTTCTCGCTGGGGCGCCGCTGGGGCTCATTGGAAGGCACTGGTGTCTCGGGCTCATCCGCGTCCTCGCCATCCGTCTGACCGGGCAGGTTTTCTCCCGTGTAGTGGGTAAAAATGTCGCCATCGAAGAAGATGGTCAGCTTGCGCTGGTAAAAGCGACCGTTGCCCATCTTCAGGCTATAGTAGTATTCCCAGCGCTCGTCCTTGAACAGATCGTCTATCAGCGGCGTACCCAGTACGAAGCGCACCTGGCGGCGGTTCATGCCCGGCTGGAGCTGGTCCATCATATCCTGAGTGATAATATGACCCTGCTGGATATTGATTTTGTGGACGCCTGGAAACTGAAAATTCTGACACCCCGCCAGCAATAACAGGCAACAGACGGCGAATAACGGGATTGGGCTTATTTTCATTTCAGGGGTTCCACTAGCTAAATTGAATGGGCGATAATACCTGATCATCCTAAACACATAAACACTGAAGGGCAGGAACCACCATGGCTGATGAAAACCAGGAGCTGCGCAAGGCCGGGCTGAAAGTCACCTTGCCCCGGGTGAAAATCCTCCAGATGCTGGAATCATCCGAAGATCATCACATGAGCGCCGAGGACGTCTACAAGGCCCTTATGGAAGCGGGTGATGACGTCGGTCTGGCCACGGTCTACCGGGTATTGACCCAGTTCGAAAGCGCCGGTCTGGTGGTGCGCCACAACTTCGACGGCGGTCATTCAGTGTTTGAGATCGCGCGCGGCGAACACCACGATCACATGGTGTGTCTGGACACTGGCAAGGTGATTGAGTTCCACAACGAGGAAATCGAACGCCTGCAACGCAAGATCGCCGAAGAACACGGCTATGAACTGAGCGACCACTCCCTGGTGCTCTACGTCAAACCCAAGAACAAACACTAAAAAACGAGCGATCCTCGATCGGCGAATCATTGATCGGCGATTATGCTGAGGGGGGCGGGATTGTCGGGTGGCGCAAAGCTAACCCGACCTACTTTACCCTCCGCCATACCCTAGTAGGTCGGGTAAGTGCAACGCCACCCGACACGCCTTACCTCACGCCATCGACTCGCATTTAGCGTTCAGCGTCAGACATCCGACCTCAGACGTCCGACGTGCTACACCTCACCCCGCCTCGGCCAGCATTTCGCGGGCGTGGGCCAGGGACTGCTCGGTAACTTTGGCGCCGCCGAGCATGCGGGCCAGCTCCTCGATTTTGCGCTCGCCACTGAGTTCCACCAGCGAGGAGGATACTTTCTTGCTGTTGCCGGTTTTCTCCACATGCAGGTGATGGTGACCACAGCTGGCCACCTGGGCCAGATGGGTCACACAGAGAATCTGGGCCTTCTCTGCCAGACTGCGCAAGAGTGTACCCACACGGCTGGCGGTCGCCCCGCCAATACCTACATCCACCTCGTCGAACACCAGACTGGGAATGGTGGTTGTGTCAGCCGCCACCACATTGATGGCCAGACTCACCCGCGATAGCTCGCCACCAGAGGCCACTTTGGCCAAGGGTAGCGCCGGCTGGCCGGGGTTGGTGCTGATCAGCAACTCCACATCCTCCAGGCCCACCGCTGTGGGTTTGGCGTGTTCCGTCAATGCCACTTCCAGGCGCGCATGGGGCATGGCCAACTCCGCCAGATAGTGGTTCACGCGCTTGGCAAAGCGCGGGCTGGCGGCCGCGCGCTTGCGCGACAGGTCAGTGGCCAATTCGCGGTAAGCCGCCTCGGCCTCGCGGCTGGCGGCGGCAAGGGCATCCAGTTTCTCATCGCCGCCATCCAGACCCGCCATTTCTTCCGCCAGGGAGGCATGCAGGGCGGGTAGTTCCTCGGGGCGCACCCGGTGCTTACGGGCTATATCGTAGATAGTCGACAGCCGCTCCTCCACCCACTGCTGGCGCTCGGGATCCTGTTCAAAGCTGTCCAGGTGCTGGGATATTTCGCGACCGGCCTCTTCCACCTGGATTTGCGCACTGGCAAGCATCTCCTCCACCCCCGCCAATGCCTGCGGCCGGGCATCCATATGCCGCAGCAGGTGCAGAGCCTGCTGCAAGCGGGCCTGCAGCCCCTGCTCGTCATCCTCGCACAGGTTCAATAGCTGATGGCTGGTATGCAGAATCTGCTCGGCACTGTTGAGTTCACGCAGCTCGGCTTCCAGGGCTTCGATTTCCCCCTCGGCCAGGTTCAGCTGGTCCAGCTCCTCTACCTGATAGCGCAACAGCTGAAAGCGAGCACTCACTTCCTCGGCGTTGTCGCGAAAGTGCTGCCAGCGCTGTTCGGCCCCCTGCCACGTCTGGAAGGCCTGGCGGGTGTCGGCCGCCAGGGCCTCGGCGCCGGCGAATTCATCCAGCAGGCGACGATGATTGTCGCGCACCAGCAGTGACTGGTGTTCGTGCTGGCTGTGGATATCCATGAGCATATCCCCCAGCGCGCGCAGTTGCGCCAAGGTCACCGGCTGACCGTTGATCATGGCCTTTGAACGCCCCTCGGCAGTGAGCACTCGCCGCAGCAAGCACTCCTGGGGCATCTCTTCCTGCAGAAGCTCCTGGTCTTCCAGCCACTGCCGGGCCAGGGTCAGGGCACTGATATCGAAGCTGGCAGTGATATCGGCGCGGCTGGCCCCCTGTCGCACCCGGCTGGCCTCAGCGCGATCGCCCAGCGCCTGCCCCAGGGCATCGAGAACAATGGATTTACCGGCGCCCGTCTCGCCGGTTATCACCGTCATGCCCGAGCGGAAATCAAGGTCCAACCGCTCCACCAGGGTAAAGTTGCGAATAGACAGATGTGTCAGCATGGCAGCCTCGCGAGCCGGAAGAATCTGGTTATACATACAGTAAAATGCCACAACTCCCGCCCCGTGTAAAGGGGGTTGAAACCCGGCCAACCACCCCCATATCGGCGGGAAGATAAATCCGCAATCCACTTGGTAACCAAGGGCACTATCGATGGAGAACAAGGTGAACGATCAAGACCCCACTCAGACCCCTGAAGAGGCCGCGGAGGCACAGGAACCACAAACCGAGCCCCGGGAAGAGGTCCCAAACGGCACGGACCCGGAAAAAGAAGCTCTGCAGCAGGAGCTGGCCGATGCCCGTGAGCAGGCCCTGCGCGCCCAGGCGGAGCTGCTGAATGTGCGCCGCCGCGCGGAGCAGGACGTGGAAAAGGCCCACAAGTTCGGCCAGGAGAAACTGATTGGCGAGCTGCTGCCGGTGGTGGACAACCTGGAGCGGGCACTGGCCTCCATCGATACCAGTGACGAGGCCTTCAAGCCGGTGATTGAGGGCATTGAACTGACGCACAAGTCCTTTCTGGACACTCTGGCGCGCTACCAGGTGGAAGTCATCGCCCCCCACGGCGAACCTTTTAACCCACAGCTTCACCAGGCCATGACCATGGTGGACAACCCGGATGTGGAGCCCAACACCGTGATCGATGTTTTCCAGAAGGGATACACCCTGCACGGGCGGCTGGTGCGCCCGGCCATGGTGGTGGTGTCCAAAAGCTAAACCGGGACATTTTGTAGGGCTTTAGGCTTGAAAAACCACCTCATGAGCCCATATCAGCAGTAACGACTGACACGGTAAACGGGGTTTACCACTTATTTTTCACTCGTCGATTGGAAAGTCGTTGCCCGGCGCGGGCGATGTGCGACGAGCAAAGCAATACCCAATTTCAGGAGACTTTTATTATGGGCAAGATTATCGGTATCGACCTGGGTACAACCAACTCTTGTGTATCCATCCTCGAAGGCAACAAGGCCAAGGTGATTGAAAACTCTGAGGGCGATCGCACCACCCCCTCCATCGTCGCCTTTACCAACGACGATGAAATTCTGGTGGGCCAGAGCGCCAAGCGTCAGGCGGTCACCAACCCGCACAACACTCTCTACGCGGTGAAGCGCCTGATTGGCCGCAAGTTCAAGGACGACGTGGTACAAAAAGACATCAAGATGGTGCCCTACAAAATTGTCGAAGCCGACAATGGCGATGCCTGGGTGGAAGTAAAGGGCGACAAGAAAGCGCCGCCGCAAATTTCCGCCGAAGTGCTGAA
>CBFGUT010000278.1:0-4211 GCA_965652265.1 uncultured Cellvibrionaceae bacterium
GCTAAAGTTAATAATAAAGAATCATGCGCCAACATTTATTGACAACGTTGTCCCATGCACTTACTGTCCAGTAAACACATTCAGGTTGCTGGTCCAGCCAGGCCATAGGGTCAAGCCAACCACTCCAGGAGAGTTCGCCATGTCTTTACGCGTGAAAATGTGGATCTTGACCAGCCTGATTCTTATCGGCCTGCTTGGCATTATGTCTATTGGCCTGTTTACCTTGCGTTACGCCACCAACCAGGACAATCAGGCACGGGTGGAGCAATTGCTCAACAGCACCTATGCCACGGTGATCGAGATGGAAAAGATGGCTGCGTCCGGCCTCCTCTCCGATGAAGAAGCCAAGGCCATCGCGACTAATATTTTGCGCAACAACATCTATCACAATTCGGAGTACGTCTACGTGGCCGATGAAAAGATGAACTTTGTCGCCGCCCCTCTGGACCCGCAGATTCACGGCACCAGCTTCCACGAATTTAAAGATGGCAATGGCAAGAGCGTGGGCGACATTCTGTTGCGCGCTGTCGAAGCCGCGCGCGGCGATATGGCGCGTTATACCTGGACCCAGAAACAGGCCGACGGCTCCATTGAAGACAAACTGTCTATCGCCAAGCTGTCCCCGCGCTGGCACTGGGTAGTGGGTACCGGCATCGGTTTTAATGAGGCGAATGCCCGCTTCTGGGATAGCGCTGCCAAACAGTTAGGCTTTTGCCTGATCGTCGTGCTGCTGATCGTGGTACCGGTGCATCTCGCGGTGTACAGCATCCAGCGTGGCCTGGGTGGTGAACTAAAAGAAGTGTTGGCCCTGGTGCGCACCGTGGCCAATGGCGACCTGACCGAAGATCATAAGGTTCACAATGCATCGGAAGAGAGTATCTACGGTTCGGTTTTGCGGATGCGCCACGCCCTGCGTTCCATGATGAGTGGCATTGCCGACTCGGTGGCCAGCCTGCACCGCGTCAGTGATGACATCGTTCACAAAGCCCAGACCAGCACGTCGATGGCGGAAGAACAAAGTGTGGCCACCGCCAAAATCGCAGCCTCCGCCGAGGAATTTAACCAGCAGACCAAGCACGCCATGCTGCAAGCCAAGGAAGCGCGCGATCAGACCGATGCCGCCTCGCAAACCGCCGCTCGCGGTCAGCAATTGATCTCCCAGGCGGTGCAGCGTTTTGTCGAGTTGGAGCATAGCGTCAGCACGACGCAATCCAGTATCGACGCGCTGGCCGAGCGAATCGGCAGTATCTCGGCGGTGATTTCGGTGATCAGTGAAGTGGCTAACCAGACTAACCTGCTGGCGCTGAATGCGGCCATTGAAGCAGCCCGTGCCGGCGAACAGGGACGCGGGTTTGCGGTGGTCGCTGATGAAGTGCGGCAACTGGCCTCGCGCACCAGCCAGGCGACCCAGGAGATCAGCGACACCATTGCGACCGTGCAGGCCGGCAGCCGCACCGCAAAACACAATATGGATCAGATGGTGGTGCAGTTAAAAGACGGCATTGAGCAGACCAAGGAAGGCGGCAAAACCGTGGAAACCATCAGCACCGAAACCCGCTCCGTCGAGGACATCGTGTCCCATATCGGTCACGCGATGGAAGAACATGTCCAAGCCAGCGGTTTGATCCTGCAGTACGTGAGCCAGGTCGAGGAGTCATCCGTAGGCACCAGGAATGCTGCCCACGGCACACTCACCGCATCGCAGCACATCCGCCAAGCCTCGGATAATTTGAGTCAACTGTTGGAACGCTTCACGTTATAAACAGAGCTCAGTAGCGGGGCAGAACTGGAGTATAGTGAGCAGCCATCACACCTGTGAACCTTACTGACTTGCTGACAAGGAGCTGCCCCATGTTTTACCCCATGTTTGCCATGGTTATCCTGACTTTTCTAGTGGCGTTTTACCTGTTGGGTTTGCGCGTGGTTGCCGTTCGGCAGCGCAAGGTGTCCATCGGTTATTTCCGCCTGAATACCGGCGCCAACGAGCCGCCGCCACACATTCTTGCAGCGGCGCGACATTACAGCAATTTGTTTGAGTTGCCCTTGCTGTTTTACGTCACTTGCCTGCTGGCGATGGTGATGGGGTATCAAAGCGCGCTGCTGGTAGCCTGCGCCTGGGTTTTTGTAGCATCCCGAGTGGTTCATGCCTTGATTCATCTGAGTTACAACAATGTGCTGCACCGGTTGCTGGCATTTTTGACCGGAGCGGTATGCATCCTGATTATGTGGATCAATCTGGCGGCGCATTACGCTGCGCGCTGAAGTGCGCCGCCGCGGTGTCAGGCACCGAGCAGGGATCTGGCGCGCTGGTATAAGCGGCGCCGGTCTTCCAACCCGTTGAGCCCGCCGTTGATGCGGCGGGTAATAGCGCTCAGCTCATCTCTATCCGCCAATTCATTCAGCCCTCTCTTGGCCCAGAACCAACCGGCCACATCCACACACAACTCAGGATCACTCGCCACCAGTTCCGGCTTGGCCAGCAATTCCGCTTCGCGATTGATCGCACGCCCATATTCCGCGTAGTTGGCGCGACCGGTCAACTGAATCAAGCCCCTGCCCTTGAACCGGCGTCCATCACCTGGCTGGGTATTGCCCAGATCCCCCCGCCCTTCATAGGCTTCGCCACTGGCGATCTCTTCGCGGAAGCGCAACTCACCGGACTCATGGCCGATCTGGGCCAGAAAGTGCGCTTGTCTCAAGGGTGAATCGATGGCGCGGTTGGCCATGGTGCGGGCGATTTTTTCAGCCAGTTCATTGACGTCTTTATCGCCGGCACGCAGATACAGCAATGCCAGTAATGTCGGCGTTAACGCCGTTGGTAAAGACTCACACAAACTCGCCAGTTCCCGGCTTACCGGTTCAACCCGCCCCTGGGGCGCCTGATCACCCAGCGCACTGCGCTGGAAGGCGCGGATGGCATTGAGGGTTTTATTGCCGAAAGCCCCATCCGGGTTGAGCTTGCCCTCGTCTATCTGGATGCGGCCAGCTTCAGCACACAGGTTAAGCAGCCGCTGCACCGTCTCCACATCATCGCGCCGGTTTGCGCCCTGATTACCGACAGAACCCGAGAGAATGCCCACACCTCGTCGGCTGCCTGCACTGGTGGGAACGCCTGTTGCAACCGGTACCGGTTGCGGGGCATCGGCAAGGTTTTCCCGCCGTTCAAAATGCGGCGTATCTTTGAAGGAGTTCCAGTTACCGCCCCAGCGATTAGCGCTGTCCAAGTTCTCCCAAAACTCCCCCAGGGGCCGCAAATCTTCCACGTCGTAGGTGAGCTGCAGTTCGCCGGTCGGGGTTTCCTTAAAAAAATTCAGGTCGACAGCCAGGCGTTTGAGGTGCTGGCTGTTCATGGTGGTGCTGCGGCCGTTTTTAATGTGCAACGCCTGTTGCTCGGTGGTGCGATAGAGTTCACCGCCGGAGATGTGGAAGCCTAATTCTGACGCTTTGCGAATCAGTTCGGCCACATGCAGCATGAAGGCAGATTGATGACGAAGCAGGCTCATAATGGACGCCCTCCCCGCGATCTTTCTGTGTCGATAGAAAACACTTTATCGTGCTCAACCTGGATGGACTCCGTCAGCTGCCGTATTTTTTCTTCCTTGCTTTTACTGCCGGCGCTGGAGCCGAAGAAGTATTGGATAATCGCGGACAGCGAAACACCCAGCAGGAAACCCAATACAGTATCAATCACGCGGGCGCTGGCGCGGTCTGCCTGATGAACCTTTTCCAGTTCCAGCGCATTAGCGTCTATCTGTTGACGATATTCCAGCAGCTTGGCCTGATACTGGAACTCAAACTCACGCAGTTTGGCCCACTGTTCTTCGGTGAGCTTGTCATCCGCCACGTCGTTGATATCAATGCCGGTTTTTTCTTCGATAAAGCCGGCAATTTCCTGGGTGCCTTTATCAAGTGCACCGCAAAATACGCCGCTAAGCAGGTCGAGCCCGCGCCGGGCAAGCGCCGGGCCGATGGCAGACAAGGCTGCCGCCACAAGAGGAGCTGGCATAGGGGAATCCCTCCGCTAACTGGTTAATAGGTTTTTGCCAAGGTTTTTCCTTCACACACAAAACACACTATCGGTACAGCTACACCAACTCACCGACACTAGACCCGCCCGCACCGACACACAAGCGCAGGGCGACGAACAGCAAGGCGGTAGTGCATTTTGGCGTTTTGTTCACCAACCCGCTCACCCGCGCCTGCCATGGCCA
>CBFGUT010000279.1:0-4190 GCA_965652265.1 uncultured Cellvibrionaceae bacterium
GCCGAAGAAGACGTCAGCGCCAACGGTGTGGCAGCCGGCACAGGGAAAGCTCCATAGCCAAAAGCCGAAGCATCATTGGTATCGGCATAGCGTACTTTATATTCCAGCCCCATTCCGTTGGTCACGCCGGTCACATAATCCGGAACTTTGGGGGCACCTCCATTCCAGCAGCGAACACTATCTTTCCCCATGGCACATAACCGGGGAATGCCGTCCCCCTTCACATCCGCCCAGACATGGCCTCTCAACTCAGAGGGTGCCTGATTCAACGATAGCGACACCACTTCGCTAGTAAAGGCACCATTTCGAGATAACTGACACTTGAGAACCGCATGATCCTGAACACACCAATCGGTATAACCATCCTGGTTGATATCGGTAAAGCTCAATCCATACGGATAGATGACCTCAACTTCAAGAGTGTTATAATCCGTTATAATTTCAACATTCACAGGGAGTTTAGGAGAGATAACATCCGTTACCCACCCCTTCCCGTTATTAATCAAACATCTGGATCGATAATTTTTCTTGTCTCCATTTTCATCCCAATAAGAGCGACAGTAGTCCGGATAGCCATTCCCATTAAAGTCAACAAACTCGGATTTGAAAGTCGCGTCATCCGGCTGCCAATAGCCCCCATTACGTTTCGATCTCAAGAAAGAAGCCGAAATAGACCACTGAGGTGCTGCGACGGACAAGACGCCCGCATTGTTTTTATAGCATCGGGCTTTTCCATCCGAAAACCAACAGTACTCAGGCAGGCCATCATTATTCATGTCGATCCAGCCACCTTCAACTGACAAGACCTTTATTCGCCCGGAGATCCACTGCGAGAAACTTAGAGTGTTTGTCCCTTTGTTATAAAGCCCTTTTGCACATCGTATATATTTGTCCGTCCCCACATAGTAGGCATAACAATAGTCGGCCACCCCATCCCCATCCACATCAGCAAGGGATCTTTGTGCAACATACCGCGCAGCAACAGGCCTGGTAATATTGCTGGACCACCGCTCCGAAAAGCTCTTTCCTGCGTTATTCCTGTAGCACCTAACTGAATCGGAGCCTCCATTCGGCTTGCTGAAACAAAAATCCAGATAGCCATCTCCATCTATATCCAGCCACTCCGGATCAAGATTCCAAACACTTTGAGCTGGATTTGGAGAAAAAGAGCCTGTTTGCGTCATGAGAGCAGTACCGCCCAGCACATCCACAGACCCCGAAAAGCCACCCGCACCATCGGAAAAATGGCAAACAACGCGATTAAAAGGCGCCATTGGCATGCCGGAAATAGGGTCTGGGTGAGAATCCGAATCTATTCGGCAGAAATCAGATCTACCATTCCCATTGATATCGATCCACCATCGCCATGGCGTTTTTCGGTCGCTCTCGCGGAAGCTTTTCTCTTTTGACGAGCCAAACCCCTGTCTTGATCCATCTTCCCAATCAATTTTTGTTGGGGAAAGACATTGCTCACTCTGGCCACACTCCTGGAATTGCTTAAGCTGAGCTCGATGTGTTTTGGGGTTTATTCGATAGGCAAAAGCCCAGGACCGAATTATCTGCCCCGACACTTTGCTCAGGATGGTTTTCAATCTGTAGGCTGACGAGTAGGCCTTCCCAAAAATAGGCGATTGTGACGCGTAACTGTCGGCTAGATACTGGAATTCAACCCTGTGGGAGGGTGTGCCATGCCCCAACGTATAGAGCAATAGGGAGGGGAAAGCAGCACCAGAATTTGCCACATAACGAATCTCATACCCCTGCCCCAGCCGATCCTCTACTTTTTCCAACGCCCACCGGGCAACTTGGTTATTGACAATTGGGCCACCAACAATTCGGGTAGCGGCACTGGCGCCATATCGATAGATATCCCCATCTTTGTGATAAACCACGAAAGTGCCTTGATGGTATGTCGCTCCACTACCACGCTGATACACCACTTTGATGCCGGACTCTGCTTCCGTCCGGTATACGGAGCCGTTACCCCAATATGTTCCCGAGACCAGTATTAGCCGTTGCCCATCCAGGCATGCCAAGTCAGCGGTAGTACCCGCAACTCCAGCGGAAATACCATCCCGCAACAACGTCCGCCGCATCGGGCAGCGCTCGATCGCGGACAGTCCCGAAATATGAAAGCCCATGCCGGCATGGCCGTAGCCGGAGTCACTGGAGTAATCCAGGGAGAATGAAGGGTTGATGCCGCCAGGGCCGTCTGGCAGTTGGATCGGGATGGAATAACGCAGTTGCCCTTGCACCACGTCCAGAGCACCAGGAGAGGCCCCAACCAGTTGACCAGTCAGGTTTTGAGTACTGGCGCTGTTTGATGTTGCCGCCAAACTCATCAGTGCCGCACTGTTTTCGATGCCGGCCTCGTCCTCTGCACCCATATCCGGCATACCGGAAATACGCTGCCCGCCCAATCCAATAAACTGCTCCATCAGGGCCAGATCGCCATTTTTCTTACTGCGTAAGTACAAACTCCGTGTATTAAGGTCACGGGCCTGTACTAGCAGATCAGGCAGACCATCACCGTCACCATCGCCCCGGATCAGCTCGAAGTCATCACTTGGCCCGACCGGAATCGAGGCCCCGTCCGTCAAGGTACAGGGCAGAAACGCCCCTGAAGCCGTACCGCAGAAAAGCAAGTCAGGCAAGTCGGAGGGCAATGGAACCGGAATGCTGACACTGGCTGAAATCCAGGTGTAGTCTCGCCGCGCCCGCAGCAACAGGTCTGGATAACCGTCCAGGCCATATTCCTGGCTGTCCATGTCGCCGTAATACACCTCGTAACGGCTTAGATCCGGCTCCGGTGCCGCTTGCGCGCTCACCGCCCCAGCCAATAGAACAACACCCCATACCCATGCCACCAACCAACGAGCAGCCATAGCCCCGCCCTTCCCTAGAACGCATTAAAAAAGAAAAAGTGAAATCAGTGATGCAGCCGAGTCAGCGCTGAATATCGATGCCCCGCGCCAGACAGCGGCCATCCGCGCCCGCGGCGCTGAGCTCGACCCCCACGGCTTTGCCCGCGTGCAGGGCGGACAAGGCAATTGACAGTGCCTGCCCACGGCGCTCGGCGTTATCGTAGTCAGTACCGCTGAACTCGATCAGGTGATCCCGGCAGTCTTGTACTTCCGGGTCCAGGGCGATGGAAAACTCGCCTTGTTCCCCATGTTGCCAGATACGGGTGATTTCCCCTCGCGACCAGCTTTCCGCTTGAGCGGTGGCGGAGAATGCGCAAGAGAGAGCAAGCAGAACAAATCCCTTTTTCATTATGGGTTCCCCAATGAAGGTTCTATTTTGTTGTTCACCGGGCGGCCCCAAAGTCCTCAGCGCCCAGTGCATCCATGTGATGGAGTTCTCACAAAGACCGAATATAGAACCAACGCAAAAAATATCATGTAAGCCATTTCGGATAGTTCATGTAAGTTTTTCCCTCTTTTTTGTGTAAGCCTTGGCTTACAAAATAAAAGGTCATCGCGGAATAGCGGAGGTGCGTTATGCCTTTGCTGGCCTTGGAGACCTAAACTCCAAGGTCGCTACAACGCCACTGTGGAAGCTTGTCCGGACGGCGGGCCGCTGCAAGCGAATCTTAAGGCCTGAAGCCCATTCGCTTGCAGGCAAGCTTCCCACAGCGGCTTCGAAGCCCTTCTCTGACAGCTGTCGGAAGACCGTTTGCGCTAGCCACTCACCTCGAAGCGGAGTCAGATCCCCTTTCCTTCACACCAAAGACGGCGTCCGCTCGGCGAACTGGCCGTTCCAGTACGGATAGTAGGGATACGGCGGCGTCACGGCGCTGGCCTTGTCGAGCCGGGCGGCCTGTTCCTCCGTCATGGACCAGCCCACCGCGCCCAGGTTGTCGCGCAATTGCTGTTCGTCGCGGGCGCCGATCAGCACCGAGGAAACGGTGGGCCGGCGCAGCAGCCAGTTAATCGCCACCTGCGGTACGGTTTTGCCGGTTTCCTGCGCCACCGTCAGCAACGCATCCACCACGTTGTATAGCCGCTCTTCCTCCGCCGGCGGGGCGAAGCCGGCGGTTTCATGCAGACGGCTGCCCTCGGGCAAGGGCTGCCCACGGCGGATTTTGCCGGTAAGGCGCCCCCATCCCAGCGGGCTCCACACCAGCGCGCCCAGTCCCTGGTCCTGGCCCAGCGGCATCAGTTCCCACTCGTAGTCGCGACCGATCAACG
>CBFGUT010000280.1:0-4184 GCA_965652265.1 uncultured Cellvibrionaceae bacterium
GCCGGAACCGTACGCATCTTTGTCAATGGCAATATCTCCATGGGTTTCAGGGTGGCGACCCAAAACTTCTCGCCGGATCAATTGTTGATTTATACCACCGGCACTATTACCACTGCCAATGAAGCTCAGTTAACGGCGCAAATTTATGCTGGCGGCAATGTGTCTTTTGGCTTTGCCTCCACCGTCAATGGCTCTATTGCCGGGGCCAATGTCAGCATTGCTCAAAGTATGACCGTGAACTGGAGTGGCGCCGCCGTTACCAATGGAAATTTCGCGCCTTTTTGCGATGTCGCGCCGCCTGCGGTACTGATTTCCCACTGGACCATGGATGAACTGGTGTGGGACGGCACGGCGGACGAAGTGCTGGACAGCTCCGGCAACAACAATCACGCCACGGCCAACGATGCCATCACTGATGGCGCCTCGCCGGCGATTTCCGGCAGTCCGGGCACCTGTCGTTACGGGGTGTTTGATGGCACTAACGACTATCTGAGTGCGCCCAATCTGTCCTCAACCCTCAATGCCACTGCCAGCCTGGCCTTCTGGATCAATACCACGCAGAGCGGTAACAATACCGCCTGGTCGGCACCCGGGGTGACCGGGGTGGAACAAAACGGCGGGACTAATGATATTTTCTGGGGCTGGTTGGATGCTTCCGGTCGCATAGGGGTGGCTGTGGGCAATGATAGCAACACCAAATCCAATAGCAGTATTAATAACGGCAGTTGGCGTCACGTGGTATTGACCCGCGATCACCAGGCGGGCACTTATCAGGTGTTTATCGACGGCGCGCTGGACGCCAGCGGCAATATTGCAGGTGGGGTGATTGGCACCGGCTACAGCAGTATTGGCCGGGTGGAAAATACCGGCGGTTCGCCCACCTATTTGAATGCACGGCTGGACGAGGTGCATGTGTTTGACGGCGTGCTGACGCTGGCGGAAGTCTCCGCGCTGATGATGCAGACACGCCCCTGCCTGGTGGAGCTGTGCCCGGACCCGGAAAGTGATCCCCAGGGGGGATTGTTGGGTGATTACTACAACAGCACCAATTTTAATGGCGGCGTGGTGGGTTCGCGGGTGGATGGGCCGGTGAATTTTAACTGGGGTGGCGGTACGCCCGGCGTCACTGGTATCAACGCCAATCAGTTCTCCGTTGACTGGACCGGTTATATCCGCGCCACAGAAACCGGCAATTACAGATTTCAAACGGTATCGGATGATGGCGTACGCCTGTGGGTGGACGGGCAACTGGTGATAGAGCGCTGGAACGACCACGCCGCCACTACGGACACCAGCGGGCCGGTAAGCCTGGTGGCGGGGCAGGTGTATACCGTGCAATTACAGTTTTACGAAAACGGCGGCCAGGCGGAAATCCGTCTGCGCTGGCAGACACCCAGTGGCGGCGGGTACGTGCCCATCCCGGCGGGGCCCACACCGTCACTGGGGCAGGGGCTTTACCACTGCAGCTCCACCGCGGTGGATCACTACAGCATTAGTCACAGTGGCAATGGGGTCACCTGTGAGGCGGAGCCGATTACCATTACCGCCCGCGATAGCGCCGGCAATGCCATTGCGCCGCCAGCGGGTACGGAGGTCACCCTGGGTACCACCCCTGGCACGGGCGTCTGGGTAGGCGGCAACCTCTATACCTTTACCGGCATTGAATCGCAGTTCACGGTTTATTTGCAGCAGACCACACCGGCGACGCTGAATATCGATGTCACCGACGGCACAGCCACGGAAATTGCCAGCGCCGATCCGGATATTACCTTTGCCGATACCGGTTTGCGTTTCTATGGTTTGCCGGCTTTGCCACAGAGCATGGTGGCGGGTGATGACTATGTTGGTGTGACTCTGCGCGCGGTGCAGACTAATACCGATACCGGCGCCTGCGAGGCGCGGGTGGAGGGTGAACAGGTTGTGCAGATGGCTTATGAGTGCCGCAACCCGACTACGTGCAGTGGTGGGCAGAGCTTTACGGTGGACGTTGACGGGACACTAACACCTTTAGAGGCGAATAACGCTGGTATGGTATCGGCGTATGCTAATGTGTCTTTGACTTTTGATGCTTCCGGCACGGCGTCTTTTGACTTGAACTTTACTGATGTAGGCTTGGTGCGACTGCACAGCATCTTGCAGTTGCCGCCTGAGGGCAATCACCCGACAGCGACACTTGTGGGGACGAGCAGCGAATTTGTGGTCAAACCGTATACCCTGGAAGTGTTGGCGGTGGAAGATGTCGATGGCAACCTTAATCCCGAAACCGAAGAAAGTGGCGATGGTTTTGTACCGGCGGGAACGCCTTTTGTGGTGCGTGTGGTAGCGCGCAACAGCCTAGGCGATGTGACGCCCAACTACGGCAATGAAACCACCAGCCAGGTACCGAGGCTGGTCTTTGATTCGCTGGTGTATCCCTCTGGCGGTGACACAGGCAACCTGACGGGGACTGACAATTTCAGCGCTCAGGGCAATGGCGTGGCGGAAAATGGCAGTGTCACCTGGAGCGAAGTGGGCAGCATTACCCTGACACCGCGTTTGACCGGCGACGATTATCTCGGCGCGGGCGATCTGGTGAGCCTGACACCCAGCGGTATCATTGGGCGTTTTTATCCCTTTGACTATGTGATGGCTGCGTCCAATACCACCGATGCCTGTGTGAATTTTACCTATATGGACGAACCCGCTATTAGCGTGGATTATACGCTGCAGGCGCGCAACATCGGTGGCGGTACGGTACTGAATTACGATAGCGCCGACAGCTACGGGGAAAATTACGCCGACACGGCTACAGTGAACTATGTGGCGGAAAACGCCGACGACGGCAGTGATCTTGATCGCGAAACTATTGCCACCAGCCAGTGGATCGCCGGACAACTTAGCGTCAATGATACACAGGCGTTATTCGCCCGCGATACCGCACCCGAGGCGCCGCTGGCAACCTTGCAACTGGGGCTGGAACTCACCGATACCCTGGACGGCCGTCCGCTGTTTGGCCTGGATATGAATCCCACCACCACAGGTGATTGTACGGTCCCGGATAACTGCAATGCCAAGGCGCTGGGTACACCCCTGGAGCTGCGCTACGGACGCCTGAATCTTGCCAGTGCCAATGGCCCTGTGGAAATTGACTTGCCCGTCTATTTTGCCGCCGAGTATTTTGATGGCACCAGGTGGCAAACCAATACTCTGGATTCATGCACCACAATTGCTCGAAATAACGTGCAATACCCGGCAGGCACTATCGATAACGATGCCAATCGCATGGTCACTCTCGGCGGCGGTACTACTACAGGTGAATACACAGGTTCCAGTCATCCCAACGACATCAGTTTTATATCCGGTCTGGCGGGTCACTCGTTTACCGCGCCCGGCGTCAGTGGCAGCTTCCAGGTACAAATCAATATTACCTCTAAGCCTTGGTTGCACTTCGACTGGAAAGATCTTGCAGATCAGTACGAGGATTTTAAGCCGTACCCGGAAGACGTATCGGATGGTTATTTGTGGGGGGAGTATCGTTTTGATTCATACTACGGCCACGACAGAATTATTTACTGGCGGGAGGTGTTTAATTAGCGTCGGACGTCAGACGCTAGACGGTGACCGCGTACCGCCTTTCACAAGAGAGCCACTATGTCCGAATCCGAGCACGCCTCCCAACAACAACTCATCGCCGACCATCACCCTGATCGCATCGCTCGTCGTTTGCAATCCGGGCCGGCGGGGAATTATTTGCGCGATTTTATTTACGGCGCCATTGATGGCGCTATTACCACTTTTGCCATTGTCGCCGGGGTGGCGGGGGCGGGTTTAAATGCCGGGGTGGTCATTGTGTTGGGGCTGGCCAATCTGCTCGCCGATGGCTTGAGTATGGGCGTGAGTAATTACCTGGGCGTGCGTGCCGATAACCAGCGCCTGGATAAAGTACGGCGCGAAGAGCAGCGCGAAATTGCCTTGCATCCCGAGGGCGAGCGCGAGGAAATTCGGCAGATATTCGCCGCCAAGGGCTTTGACGGCGAGGCGCTGGAATCCATCGTCAATACCATCACCGGCGACAAGACCCTGTGGGTCAATACTATGCTGCAGGACGAGCACGGTCTGTCGCTGTATCGCGTTAATGCCTACCGCGCCGGTGCGGTGACCTTTGCCGCCTTTGTCTGCGTGGGGGCGGTGCCGCTCTTTCCCTT
>CBFGUT010000281.1:0-4177 GCA_965652265.1 uncultured Cellvibrionaceae bacterium
CTGCGTGCTTGCGACTACGGCGCCCCCACTACCCGCAAGCGTCTGTTCTTAATCGCCCGGCGTGACGGCCAGCCCATAGTGTGGCCAGCCCCAACCCACGGCGACCCATCTGCACCAGGCTTTAAAAAATCCGGCCTCAAAAAATGGCGTACCGCGGCAGACATTATTGACTGGAGCATACCCTGCCCTAGCATATTTGAACGCAAACGCCCGCTCAGTGAAAACACGCTGCGCCGCATAGCGCGCGGGATTCAGCGGTTTGTCATCGACAACCCAAAACCGTTTGTTGTCCGCATAGGCCAGCAAGGCTTTGGCGGTGATGGCATGCAATATCAGCTCGACACACCACTGACCACCGTAACCACCAAGGCAGAGCACTGCCTCATAACACCCACCATGATCCAAACTGGCTACGGTGATCGAGAAGGCCAGAAGCCGCGATCTCTGGATCTACACAAACCATTAGGCACAATAGTGGCAGGCGGCCAAAAACACGCCCTTTGCGCCGCTTTCCTCGCCAAACACTACGGCGGCAACTACACCGGCCCAGGCGCCTCACTGGAAACACCAGCGCCCACCGTCACCACCGTGGACCACAACGCACTGGTCACCAGCCACATGGTCAAACTACGCGGCACCAACACTGGCAGCGCCACAGATGCGCCCCTGCCCACCATAACCGCTGGTGGCACCCATATCGGTGAAGTAAAAGCCTTTCTCATCAAGTACTACGGCAACGAACAGGACGGCATTGAACTCAAAGGGCCACTGCATACCGTCACCACCCAAGACCGCTTTGGCCTAGTCACCGTAAAAGGTGAGCAATACCAGATTGTTGACATCGGCATGCGTATGCTGGAGCCCCACGAGCTATTTGCGGCACAGGGATTCCCCACGGATTACATCATAGACGTGGACGCCAGCGGCAAACCCACACCCAAATACAAGCAGGTAGCCCGCTGCGGCAACGCCGTCTGCCCACCCATCGCAGAAGCCATTGTCAGGGCCAACTACAAAGCAGCCAACCAACAGGAGGCCGCCGCATGACACTATCACTCTGGATAATCGCAGCCATCCCGGTAGCCATATCAATCGGGCTATTCACCCTCACTCGCCAGCCGTGGTGGGTATGCCTGATACCTTTGGCGCTTGAATTGATCGCGGTGGCGGCCCTGTACACCCTCACCATTATTGGATTGTTACACGTTCACAGATAGGCAACACCATGCAGACAAGCACATTTTTTGCACTCATGGCAGAATTCGGCACCGGCGATATAAGGCTGAAGGACTGCTGTGAAAAGTACTTTGGGCTCAGCGAGAAAAAAGCCGCCGAACGCGCCCGGCGCCAGGGCTTACCTGTGCCGGTGTACCGCGGCGGCTCTCAAAAAGCCGAATGGCTGATTAACGCCGCCGACCTAGCCAGGCACATCGACCAGCAGCGGGACAAAGCCGCGCGGGACTGGGAAACGATAAACGGTAAAGCCGGGTGATTACGGCAACCACTCCCACCCCGCCCACTTATCAAACACCTCACCGCCCTGCAGGTGAGTATACCGCTGCAAACTGCTCCAGGAACGGTGCCCCGTCACTTGCGCTACACGGGGAATATCCAACCCAGTTTCAAACAACCAGCTCGCGCACTCATGCCGTAAGTCATGCAGGTGCAGATCCTCAATACCCAGCAGCTTACAGCCCTTGGCAAAGGCGCCACTAACGGTGCGGCTATTGTAAGGGAATATTCTATCCTCACCCTCCACCCTCGGACGACGCTGTATCACCGCCATTGCCCTGTCCGGCAAGTCCACCCAGGTATCAATCTGCATACGCGGGTGCTTCATATTCCGCACCAACACACGCTGGCGCCGTTCGTCCAGATCCGGCCAGGTAATATTGCAAATCTCATCTACACGACGGCTGGAGAACAGTGCAAACAAGGTCAGATCAGACATTGGCACCTTAGTTTTTCTGCCCCGCGAAAACCACTCCATTAATCGTGTCATTTCATCTACGGTAGGCCGGCGGTCGCGCTGGTTTGACCGGGCAATCAACCCCTCGCGCCGGCAAAGGTAAACAGCATCCTCAATCGGTTCCAGGCTCAAAGGTAAGCCCCTAGCAATTTGCGCAGACCGGAAAGCCCCACGCAACCAGATCAAATCATTCTGCACCGTGGATGGGCCAGTGCCCCCCAGCCGCCGGCGGCGAACATGCTGCACCAGTTGGGTGGAGGTCAACGCGATCGCATCCAGCTCAGCCAGGTCAGGGTAATTAATCAAGAAATTAACATGGCTCAGCTTTGTGGTCCCGAACTTCGCCAGCCCATCATAATCATCCCGGTACCACTCCAACACCTGCCCCACCGTCACCCCCCGGTGCTGTAATCGCTCCAGGGCACCAGGCACATTCAGCTCAGCCTCACGCCGCGCCGCCCAGGCATCCGCCAAGGATTTTTTGTCGAACGTCTGCGACTCCGTGTAAACTAACTGGCCTTTACGCTGTATACGAATCTGCGCCGTATACCCAATACCACCAGACGCCCTTTTACGGGCCGTAATCGTCGCCATGCCACCCCCTGTTGCTACAAGCGAATCTCTGTAGCAACATTGTAGCAACACATTACTAAAAAAGGGGTAAAACAGGCTAAAAACGGGGTAAAACCGAGCATTGAAAAACCCAGAGAAAACAGCCTCAAAGCCAACAACCACGCGCCCCGAGCCCTCCCGGCGCTTTTGCTGTGCACCCATGATGGATTGGAGTGACCGGCACTGCCGCTTTTTCTGGCGATTACTGACCCGTCGCGCACTGCTCTATACAGAGATGGTGACCACCGGAGCGCTGATTCACGGCGACCGGGAGCGTTTTCTGCAGTTTCACCCTGCCGAGCAACCCCTGGCGCTGCAGCTCGGCGGCAGCGACCCCACGGCATTGGCGGAGTGCGCGCGTATAGCACAGGAATGGGGTTACGCGGAGGTGAACCTCAACTGCGGCTGCCCCAGCGACCGGGTCCAGAACGGTATGATAGGCGCCTGCCTGATGGCGGAACCGGAACTGGTACGCGACTGTATCGGCGCCATGATCGAGGCGGTGAATATTCCAGTGACGGTCAAACACCGCATCGGCATCGACGATATGGAGGATTACTCCGGCCTGGCGCAATTTGTGGAAACCGTCGCCGAAAGTGGTTGCCGCACCTTTATTGTCCACGCCCGCAAGGCCTGGTTACAGGGGCTCAGCCCCAAGCAGAACCGCGAAATCCCGCCGCTGCGCTATGAACTGGTGGAACAGCTCAAGCGTGACTTCCCCCAGTTGGAGATTGTCATCAACGGCGGCATTACCACACTGGAGCAGTGCCAGGCGCTACTGCAAACACTGGATGGGGTGATGCTGGGTCGCGAAATATACAGTAACCCCTACCTGCTGGCCAGGGTGGACGCGGCCCTTTATAGCGATACCGCCCCCCCGCGCAGTCGCGCCGAGGTGATGGAGGATTTTATGGCCTATGCCCGCGCCGAGTTGGCGACCGGTACCCGCCTGGGCAGCCTGTCGCGCCATATTCTCGGGCTCTACCAGGGCCAACCGGGAGCGCGCCGGTTTCGCCGCCACATCAGTGAACATGCCCACAAAAAAGGTGCGGGTATAGAGGTGTTGGAGCAGGCGCTCGCCACCCTGCCTGCACCGGCTTTATACGAGACAGATTAGCGTTTACAATACGGGTTTTACCGCCGGGCCAGATGCGCGCCAGTGCCCGGCTTTTATCACTGCATCCGTTATCATCAGACAGCGCTTCGCAGAAAGCGCCGGGTGCTATCCACAGCGCGCCAACCAACGCCTATGAATTCAGGAGCCGATTGTGACTTCCAAACTTGAACAGCTCAAAACCATGACCGATGTGGTAGCTGATACCGGTGACATTGAAGCGATTAAAATTTACCAGCCCCAGGACGCCACCACCAACCCCTCGCTCTTGTACAAGGCCGCCCAGCTGCCCCAGTACAAGGACCTGATCAGCCGCTGCATTGCCGCCGCCAAACGCGAAGGCGGCAGCGATCAGGAGCAGATCATGGCCACCAGCGATCACCTGGCAGTGGCCATTGGCTGTGAGATTCTCAAGCTGGTACCGGGTCGTATTTCCACCGAAGTGGATGCACGTCTGAGCTTTAACAAAGAAGCCAGTATGG
>CBFGUT010000282.1:0-4174 GCA_965652265.1 uncultured Cellvibrionaceae bacterium
CGCACAGTGGGCGTGGGCAGCGATGCCTTGGCCGCCGCCTATGAAGTCACCATGAGCGTGGAGTACCAGTTGTTTGGCGACAATGGCGCTATGCTTAGCGATCTGCTCACCACCAGTGTCACCCGTTCCTATAACTATATCGACAACGACCCCAGCGCTGCCTCCCAGGAGGAGGAACTGCTGGCGAGGGAGATGCGCATCGACCTGGCCCAGCAGCTGCTGCGCCGCGTCTACACCTTGATCGACGAACACCAGGCGCAAGATGGCCCGGCTGCGCCCTGAACAACTGGACCAGAGCCTGGCTCAGGGTATTCCGCCGATACTGCTGATCAGCGGGGAGGAACCCCTGCTGGTGCAGGAGTCAGCGGACAAGGTGCGCCAGGCCGCGCGAGCACAGGGTTACAGCGAACGCGAACTCTACCATGCCGACCCGGGTTTTGACTGGCAACAAATTGTCACCGCCTCCAGCAGTCTGTCGCTGTTCGCCGAAAAGAAAATCCTCGAGCTGCGCCTGCCCTCGGGCAAGCCGGGAGACAAGGGCGCGCGAGCTCTGGTCGACTACGCCACCCAGCCACCGGATGACACCCTGCTGCTGATTATCGCCGGTAAGCTCGACAAAAGTGCCTTGGGCAGCAAATGGTTCAAGGCGCTCGACAAGGCGGGGGTTCATTTACCCCTGTGGCCGGTGGAGCCGGCACAATTGCCGCGCTGGATTGCCGGGCGCCTGCAACAGGCCGGGCTCAGGGCCGACAGCCGGGCCGTGGAACTGCTGGCCGCGCGCGTGGAGGGCAACCTGCTAGCCGCGGCTCAGGAAATCGAAAAACTCAAACTGCTGAGCGAGGATGGTGTGGTCAGCGCCGAGCTGATGGCCTCCGTGGTGGCCGACAGCGCCCGCTACGATGTCTTCGGGCTGGCGGACCGCGCCCTGGCCGGCGATGCCCGCGGCGCGGTCAAAAGCCTCAATGGCCTGCGCGGTGAAGGTACCGATGCCATGGCCATACTCTGGGCGCTGACCCGCGATATTCGCCAATTGCTGCAAGCCGCCATGCACTTGAGCCAGGGCAAACAGATGGACTGGGCACTGCAGCAGGCGGGTATCTGGTCGCGGCGCCAGCCGGTGGCCCGCGCCGCCCTGGGACGGCTCAAAGCGGCGCAATTGCAACAGTTACTGCGCCAGGCCGGCGGCGTGGACCGGGCCATAAAGGGCATGCGCAAGGCCGAGGTCTGGGACGAGCTGCTGGACCTGGTGCTCGGACTCACCGGCGTTACCAGCCTGAGCCCCGCCAATACCCGACTGTCTTTGAAACTCTGACTATTGTTAACTCTCAGAACTCGCGGAGCCACCGCCATGAAACACTTTATTCGCCCTCTCTGTCTCACTCTGCTGCTGTCTACCGCTTTACCCACCCTGGCCAGCGAACCCAGCTCCACCGTGCCGGTGCCGCGTACCAAGCAGTTCGAGTGGATGAGTCTCTCCACCTGGTTCCACAAACACGCCGAGGACATCAAACTGGCGGAGGCCGGCGAGGCGCGTATTGTCTTCCTGGGCGACTCCATTACCGACGGCTGGCACTGGGACACCTGGCAGCGCGATCTGGCGCCGCTGGGGGCCGTGAATTTCGGCATCGGCGGCGACCTCACACAGAACCTGCTGTGGCGATTGGATCACGGCGCCATAGAACAGCTGGACCCCGAGCTGGTGGTGATTCTGATCGGCGTGAATAATTTCCTCCACGAGAATGCCTCCGCCCGGGAGACCTTTGTCGGGGTGGAAGCGGTGGTGAAACGGGCCCTGGCGGGCTATGCCAATGCCGACATACTGGTTCAGGGTATCTTCCCCTACGAGCAATCCGCCGGGCATCCCAATCGCGCCCGGGTGCGTGATACCAACCGACTGATCGCCACTCTGGCCGAGCATCCACGCGTGCACTACCGGGACTTTGGCCCGCTGCTGCTGGAGGACAATGGCGACATCAGCCCCGCCATTATGGGCGACTTCCTGCACCCTACCGCCGAGGGCTATCAGCGCTGGACCGGCGCCCTGTTACCGGTGATTGACGAACTGATGGCGCCCTGAAATGAAAGCCCTACTGCCATTGATGCTGTGCCTGCTGATGGCCTGCAGCAATGCTCCCACCCGGATGCTAAGCCCGCGCGAGACACCCATGACACTCAGCGGGCGCGCTGTGTATCAGGAGGATGGCGGTCTGCGCTTTGGCTACCCCGGTGTGAGTGTGCACATGCTTATCAGTGGTGGCACCCTGAGCCTGGAGGCTGCCAGCAGCAGCGGCCAAAATCACCTGCTGGTGGCGGTGGAGGGCGAGACACCTTTTACCCTAACACCCGGCACCCAACCCGCGCGCTATACGCTCACCACCGGCACACAGCCACGCTGGGTGCGCATTACCCACCTCTCGGAAACCTGGCACGGGTTAGTGACTCTGCACAGCTTTCACCTCCAGGGCGGCAGGTTCCTGCAACCGCCCCCGGCACCAACCCGCAAACTGCTGGTAATAGGCGACTCGGTCACCTGTGGAGAGGCGGTTCACCGCACAGCTGACTGCCAGAAAGACACCCGCTGGTGGCGACCGGACCAGTCCTGGGGCATGTTGTTGGGAGAGGCGCTGGAGGCCGAGGTTCACCTGGTATGCTACGGGGGGCGCGGCCTGATACGCAGCTGGAACGGCAACACCGCAGAATTGCAGGCCCCGGATTTTGTCGATCTCGCCATCGCCGTGGAGCGAGGCCCCACCTGGGATCACCGCGAGTATCAACCGGACGTAATTCTGGTGTCCCTGGGCACCAATGACTTCAGCCTGGGGATTGGCCCCCTGCCGGAGAGGGAAGCCTTCGTCGATGCCTATGTGGACTTCGTCAAACACCTGCTGGAGGTCTATCCCCAGGCGCAACTGGTGCTCACCGAGGGCGCTATTGTCAACGATGAAGCCGACCCGTCTCGCCCGCAAAAGACCCGCCTGCGTGACTATATCGCCGCCACTGTGGCGGCGGTGAACAGCGCTCGGGTCACCCAGCTACCGAGCCGACACTACCCCGGTGACAGCTGTGACGCCCACCCCACCGGTGCCCAACACCGCCAGATGGCGGAGGACTTTTTAGCGCCAGTAAAAAACATCGGCTGGCCGTGAATTTTGTTTGTACAATGTGAACAATCACAGTAATTAACAGACTAAGACTTGTCAGCGCCCAGACGCTGGCGCAAAGTAAGTCAAAAGCACTTCTTAAGCAGCAGGAATATCGCAGGAGTCGTTATGTCGGAATCCACAGCACCCAACAAAGGCGCTGCCATAGCCATCGCCGTGGTGGTTGTCATATTGGTACTGGCGGCAGCGGGCTGGTGGCTATCCAATCGACAGAGCGAACCCGAGACGATCATTATCCCCGAACCCATTACCCCGGCACCCGTGGAGCCGCAACCGGAGCCCGAGCCTGAACCCGAGCCCGAACCGGAACCCTTGCCGGAGCCGGAGCCAATACCGGAACCCGAACCGGCGCCAGAGCCTGAACCCGAGCCGGTATTGCCCCCGCTCAATGAAAGCGATGCTTATCTGAATGAACAATTGCAGCCACTGCTGCAAGCCGATCAAATGCAGTTGATCGTCAACGAGGAGCTGGCACGCAAACTGGTGCGCGCAGTGATGGGCGTGGCGGAAAATCGCCTGGTCAACCAGTACCGGCCCGTATTATCTCCGCTACCCAATCTGGAAGTGGAGCAAACTAAGGCCGCCCCGGAACCGGAGTTCCGCCTCAAGGAGTCCAACTACCAGCGTTACGACCAACACCTGGCCCTGCTGGAAACCATAGAACCGGCCACACTGGCCAGCCTCTACCGGCAGCTGGAACCCCTGTTTGAGGAGGCCTATGCCGAGCAGGGTCTGGAAGGCGAATTTCGCGAAGTGCTGATACAGGCCATCGATGTGTTCCTGGACACCCCCGAGGTGGAAGGCCCCCTGCGCCTCACCCGCCCCGCGGTCATGTACAAATATCTGGACCCGCGCCTGGAACGCCTGCCCGAACCCCAAAAACTGCTCCTGCGCATGGGCCCCGAACGTCGCGAGAAAGTGAAGACTTACCTGCGGAAATTGAAGGCGGAATTGGGGTAATACGCGGTACGCGGTACGCGGTACGCGGTACGCGGTACGCGGTACGCGGTACG
>CBFGUT010000283.1:0-4152 GCA_965652265.1 uncultured Cellvibrionaceae bacterium
AAATTGGTAATTCGACTGGCCTTGACGCCGGGGGCCGGTTGAATTTCAAAGCGGGTCACCACCGGCCCGGGCTGTACCGAGACCACCTCGATATCGATGCCAAAATCCTTGAGCTTCAGCTCGAGTAGTTTGGACATGGCCTCCAGCGACTCCTTGGAAAAAGCTTTATCACTGTGCTTGTCGGCGGGGTCCAACAGGCTGATGGGCGGCAACTCGCCGATCAGCGGCGAATCGGCATCGAACAGTGAAGCCTGCCGCTCCTTTTGCACGCGGACCGAGGGTTTGGTTTTTTTCGGTGGCTCGGAAATGGTCGGAGGCATGCGCTTCGCCTGCTCCTCCACCCGTTTTTCAATGACTTCGCGGCGGACCTTGTGGGCACTGGTTGCCTGCCGGCGTTCGGCGCGTGCCGCCCACCAGGCCTGCCAGCGGCTCACCAGAGCCCGCCAGGCGGTCAGCACCAGACGGCCAATCTCGTCCATCAGGTTTAACCAGGACAGATCGGTAAAAATTGTCAGGCCAAACAGGAAAACCGCCAACAACAACAGTGTGCCGCCCACCAGGCTGAAGGCACCCGCCACCGCCTCGGCCACCGAAGTACCCAGAATGCCGCCATCGGAAAACGGCATGCCAGCGCTCTCCACGCCACTGTGCAACACCGCCAGCCCGGTCCCGGCGACCATCACCAGGATCAGCCCCACCACTCTGAGCCCCACCAACACGGGATCGAATACCAAGGGCTGCGCGCGATCGCGGAAAATCAGCCAGGCGCGGTAACCCATCATCAGTGGAAACAGGTAAGCGAGAAAACCGAACAGGGAAAAAAACACATCCGCCAGCCAGGCGCCGGCAGGACCTCCGGCATTGTGAATGCGGGCGTTTTCACCGGTGCGCGACCACCCCGGATCGCCGGCATCGTAGCTAAACAGGGCGAGCAGCAAAAACACACAGACCGCTAACAGGCCAATCAGCGCCCCCTCACGGACAATACGCAGTGCCAGGCGCGATTCGCCGGGCACGGAGGTCTTGGTATCAGCGGCGGACTTCTTGCTCAAGGGACACATCCATCGGTTATTATGGGGATCAATTCAAAAGCAGCCATTGTAAAGCAGCCGTCCGGGGTTTGTGCAGTCGTCATTCCACCAAAACCCACACTATATCACTTTAACCACTGATAAATTTTAGCAATTCAAGGGATTGAACAGGACAATTTTGCCGATACCTGCCCTTTCACTTATCATGGCGCCAATTCGCAGCTAATCAAAAGGACACCGCAATGAGTGACAGCTCCCACCATCGCCTGATTATTCTCGGCTCCGGCCCCGCTGGCTATACCGCCGCCATCTACGCCGCGCGCGCCAACCTCAAGCCGGTGGTGATCACCGGGATGCAACAGGGTGGCCAACTGACCACCACCACCGACGTGGAAAACTGGCCCGGCGGCGTCGCCGATCTGCAGGGCCCGGACCTGATGGTGCAAATGCAGCAGCATGCAGAACGCTTTGACACTCAGGTGATTTTTGATCACATCAACGAAGCCGACCTGTCGCAGCGACCCTTTGTCCTCAAAGGCAACGAGACCTATACCTGTGACGCATTGATTATCGCCACTGGCGCCTCCGCCCAGTATCTGGGGCTCGCCTCGGAGCAGGCCTTTATGGGCAAGGGGGTCAGCGCCTGCGCCACCTGTGACGGTTTTTTCTATCGCGACCAGAAAGTCGCCGTGGTAGGCGGTGGCAATACGGCCGTGGAGGAAGCACTCTACCTGTCCAATATCGCCAGTGAGGTCACCCTGATTCACCGCCGGGACAAGTTGCGCTCCGAGAAAATTCTGCAGGATAAGCTGTTTACCAAGAACAATGTCAAGATCCTCTGGAACCACACGCTGGAAGAGGTACTGGGGGACGATTCGGGCGTCACCGGCCTGCGACTGGCCAGCACCACCGGCGAGGAAAATGTGGAGATTGACGTGTCCGGGGTGTTTATCGCCATCGGTCACAAACCCAACACCGACATCTTTGCCGGGCAACTGGACATGCAGGACGGCTATATCAAAATCCGTAGCGGGCTGGAGGGCAACGCCACAGCCACCAGTATTCCCGGCGTGTTTGCCGCTGGCGATGTCTCCGATCATGTCTACCGCCAGGCCATTACCTCGGCTGGCTTTGGCTGCATGGCGGCACTGGACGCAGAAAAGTACCTGGACGACTAATATGGTGGGCAAACGCCCCCTCCCCTGCTGCAGGCATACCGATACCCAGGCGGCTCGCGCAGCCGCCCTGGCCGGCTCCCCGCTATGATTCCCCTGCCCTGGCTTGACACTCACACGCTGGACTTCCCGCCAGTGGAGCGGGCTTTGCGGGACCCCGATGGCCTGCTGGCCGCCGGTGGTGATCTGCGTCCCGAGCGACTGCTGGCCGCCTACCGCGCCGGCATCTTCCCCTGGTACGAGGAAGGGCAGCCTATCCTCTGGTGGAGCCCCGACCCACGCACCGTAGTCGAACCCGAACAGGTCCACGTCTCGCGCAGTATGCGCAAGCTGCTCAAACACTGCCCCTTTACCATCACCACCGACCGCGACTTCAGTGCCGTCATGAACGCCTGTGCCGCCCCGCGCGCGGCGGCCACCGGCACCTGGATCACCGCCCATATGCTCGACGCCTACGAGCACCTGCACCGACTCGGCGTGGCGCATTCGGTGGAGGTCTGGCAGGACCAAAAGCTGGTGGGAGGGCTCTATGGTCTCGCTCTGGGCCACGTCTTTTTCGGCGAATCCATGTTCAGCCGTGTCAACAATGCCTCCAAGAGCGGTTTTATCTGTCTGGCCCGTCATCTACAGCGCTGGGGCTTCCAACTGATTGACGGCCAGGTAGCCAGCGAGCACCTTTTCAGCCTCGGCGCCCGGGAAATACCCCGTCGCCAGTTTATTGCCATACTGCAGCGCGCCATCCCCGAGGATTCCACCCGCTCTTCCTGGCCCGAGGGCCCGCAAATCCTGTACACAGGGGCAGACATGGACGGGCAAATGCTCTAGAGTAACAGGCAGGTTCCCCAGTCAAGGTGATGGCCGTGAGCGACTTGTCCAATCTCAAACTCTTTGCCACCGCCCCCCATCCCTGCAGTTATCTCGATGGTGAAGAAGCCACCACGGTGTTTATCGACCCCCAGGCTCCGGTCGATAAGCAACTGTATTCAGAGCTATCGCGCCTGGGTTTTCGCCGCAGCGGCAATCATCTCTACCGCCCCCACTGTGCCAACTGTCAGGCCTGTGTATCCTGCCGTATTCCGGTCGCACTGTTTCACCCGGCGCGCCGTCAGCGGCGCTGCCTCAATCGCAACCGTGACCTGGATATCCAGGTGGTGGATGATATCGCCACCGATGAACACTATGATCTCTACCAGCGCTATATTCACAGCCGGCATCGCGATGGCGACATGTATCCACCTTCGCGCGCTCAGTTCGAATCGTTTCTCAGCCGGGCATGGAGCCTGACCCGCTATATGGAATACCGCGATCGCGGGCGCCTGGTGGGCGTTGCGGTGTGCGATCTGCTGGACGATGGACTGTCAGCCATATACACATTCTTCGACAGCAACGAGAGCCACCGCAGCCTCGGGGTGTTTGCCATTCTCAGTCAAATTGAAAAAGCCCGGCAACTGGGCCTCCCCTATGTCTATCTGGGTTACTGGATACGCCAGTGCCAGAAGATGTCCTACAAAACCCAATACCGTCCGCTGGAACTGCTGGTAAACAAGCGCTGGGTACGACTGAACTGACCCTCAGCGCAAAAATCCACCCCCCGGACTTGGCTAATGCGGTCAATTAAGGCACAATTCACGCCTATTTTTTGCAGATCACCTGAGGACACTGCCGAATGGCAAAAGAAGACAATATTGAATTTGAGGGCGAGGTCATCGATACCCTGCCCAATACCACCTTTCGGGTCAAGCTCGAAAACGGTCATATTGTAACCGCCCACATCTCCGGCAAAATGCGCAAAAACTATATCCGCATTCTCACCGGCGACAAAGTCAAGGTGGAGATGACCCCCTACGACCTGAGCAAGGGACGTATCACTTACCGCGCCCGGTAACGTCTGCAAGGTGCCGACGCCAAAGCCGCCCGCGGGCGGCTTTTTGTTTACTGGCACTCAG
>CBFGUT010000284.1:0-4149 GCA_965652265.1 uncultured Cellvibrionaceae bacterium
ATAGTAGAGGGCAGTGGTGAGTTTGATGGCGCGGCGGTCGTCGATGGGCACAATAGTCTGCACCGAGCCTTTGCCAAAGCTGCGGGTGCCCATGATCACCGCGCGCTGCTGGTCCTGCAGGGCACCGGCGACGATTTCCGAGGCGGAGGCGGAGCCGTCGTTAATGAGCACCACCAGTGGCAGCCCATCGGTGACATCGCCGGGGGTGGCACTGTACTCGGTGTGGCTCTCCTCCAAGCGGCCCTCGGTGTAGACCACCAGCCCTTCGTCGAGGAAGGCGTCTGCCACGTCGAATGAGGCCTGGAGTACACCGCCGGGGTTGTTGCGCAAATCCAGCACGATACCGCGAATATCCGCCTGCTCCTTGAGGGTTTGCGTCAGTTTTTCCTGCACGTCGTGACCGGTACTCACCTGGAACTGGGCGATGCGCAAGTAGAGGTAGTGGTCATCGAGGATGCGTGTGCGCACACTGCGCACGCGGATAATATCGCGCTCCACGGTGACCTCGAAGGGCTGATCCACGCCCTCGCGCACAATGGTCAGTGTGAGTTCGGTGCCCTTGGGGCCGCGCATCAGGGTGACCGCGTCGTTGAGAGACATGCCCTTCACCGGCTTTTCATCCAGCCGAATGATAAGGTCGCCCGCTTCGATGCCGGCGCGTTGGGCCGGGGTGTCGTCGATGGGAGCGATCACCTTGACGAAACCGTTTTCCATGCCCACCTCGATACCGATACCCCCGAACTCGCCGGAGGTGTTGACCTGCAGGTCCTCGAAGGAATCCGCGTCCAGGTAGGAAGAGTGGGGATCGAGCTCGGCCATCATACCTTTGATGGCGTACTCCAACAGCGTGGTATCAGACAACTCCTCAACATAGCTGCTGCGGATGTGTTCATACACCCGGGTAAAAGTGCGCAGGTCGTCCAGCGGCAGTAAACCCTCAGGGGCGGAGGTCCCCTCCTCGGCGGCGGCTGGTAGCGCCAGCAGCAGGGCGGCAAACAGGCCGGGAAGTAATCGGGTTAAAAGCGGGTGTTGCATGCTGTTCTCCTGCCGGGCCGCCATCAGGCCCGCTTAAGCCAGGGGCCGGGGTTGGTGGGCTGGCCCCGGTGGCGTATTTCAAAATAAAGGCCGGCTGTGGTCTGTCCGCCCGTGGCGCCCATGCGGGCAATCATATCACCGCCCGTCACCACATCGCCCACTTGTCTGAGTAAAGTCTGGTTATGGGCATAGAGGCTCATATAGCCCTCGCCGTGATCGATAATCAGCAGCAAGCCGTGGCCGCGCAGGTAGTCGGCGAATACCACGGTGCCGCCATGCACGGCCACCACCGGTGTGCCGGCCTGGCCCTCTATGACCAGGCCTTTCCAGTCCAGTTGCCCGCCCAGCCGCGGGCTGCCAAAGTGGTGTCGCACACTGCCGCGGGTGGGCCAGGGCAGCTGTCCGCGCAGGCGGCTGAAAGCGGTACCGGCGGGGGCGGCCGCAGTGGTAAGGCTGTTGCCCAGAGTCACGGTCATTTCGTCCAGCAGTGCCTGCAGCCGCGCACTGTTTTCCTGCCGCTCCCGCAGCCGGCTGTCGGTGTTGTCGATCAGGCTTTCGATGCGCGCCAGGGTGCTCTCGCGGTCGCGCTGGCGCTGTTGCAGTTGACGCTGGCGGGTGTCCAACTGCTGCCGGCGCTGGGCCAGGGTCTGCTGGGTCTGGCGAATGCGTGGTTCCACCTCGGCCAACTGGTCGAGTGTGTCCAGATATTCCTGCAGCTTGCGCTGGCGCGCCTGCAGCAGATAGTCGTGATATTTTTGCAGGCGACCCACACGCTCGGGCGACTGCTGGCTGAGCAACAAACGCAGTTGCCCCTGCTGGCCTTCGCGATAGAGGCTGCGCACCTGGCGGGCCACGTGCGTCTGTTGCCCCTGTCGCTCGCGGCGCAGGCTCTGTTGCTCTTCCTGCAGCGCCTCCAGCTCCTCGTCCTTATTCTGGATCTGGGTGTCTATCTCCTCCACCTTCTCTTCCAGGTCGCCGATTTCCGTCTCGGTTTGCTCCAGTGCCTGATGCAGTTTGTCACGCTCGCCTTTGGCGGAGTCGAGCTGCGTTTGCAGTTTCTCGATATTGCGTTTCAGCTCTTCCAGCTTGGCCTGGTATTCGGCGGCATCGTCCGCGGCCAGAGCCGGCAGCGCGGCCACCAGCGCGGCGGCCAGCAGACCTCGGCAGGCGCGAATGCAATGGGCAAGGCGGCGATTCATGGCCAGGGATTACTCGTCCAAAGTAATCAGGTTGCGACCGGTCATTTCGGTGGGCTGTTGCATGCCCATAAGATGCAGCATCGTGGGTGCCACATCCGCCAGCGAGCCGCCCTCGGCGATACTGCCCTTGCGGTCGCTGATAAAGACAAAGGGTACCGGCAGGGTTGAGTGCTGGGTACTGACCTGACCGGTCTCGGGGTCGAACATTTCCTCCACGTTGCCATGGTCGGCGGTGAGCAGTACTTCGCCGCCTACTTTGGCAGACGCGTCCAGCACCCGGCCCACACAGGCGTCTACAGCCTCCACGGCGGCTACGGCGGCCTCGAAGATGCCCGAGTGGCCCACCATGTCGCCGTTGGCGTAGTTGCAGATAATAGCGTCGTACTTGCCCGACTCGATAGCCTCCACCAGTTTGTCGGTGACCTCCGGGGCACTCATTTCCGGCTTCAGGTCGTAGGTGGCCACTTTGGGTGAGGGCACCAGGATGCGGTCCTCGCCTTCGAAAACCTCTTCCTGTCCGCCGTTGAAGAAGAAAGTGACGTGGGCGTACTTCTCCGTTTCGGCAATGCGCAGCTGGGTCTTGCCCTGATTGGCCAGGTACTCCCCAAAGGAATTGGTCAGTGCCTGGGGTGGGAAAGCACAGCTCGCTTTAATGTCGGCGGCGTATTCGGTGGTCATGACGAAGTCGGCCAACTGAGGCACCAGCGCGCGCTCAAAGCCATCGAAATCGGGCTCCACCAGGGCGCGGGTGATCTCGCGGGCGCGGTCGGGGCGGAAGTTCATAAAGATCACGCTGTCGCCGTCGCCGATGGTGGCGGCCTCCTCGCCCTCGCCCACGATCAATGTGGCCTTGACGAACTCGTCGTTTTCGTCGCGCTCATAGGCGGCCTTCAGACCCGCCACGGCGGTCTCGGCGTCGTAGTCGGCCTCGCCAGTGACCATGACGTTGTAGCAGGTTTCCACCCGGTCCCAGCGGTTGTCGCGGTCCAGGGCGAAGTAACGGCCACAGATACTGGCCACGCGACCCGTACCCAGTTCGGCGAACAGGTCCTGAGCCTTTTGCAGCGAGGCCTCAGCACTGCGCGGCGCGGTGTCGCGGCCGTCCAGGAAGGCGTGCAGATAGACGTGCTTGGCGCCGCGCTCCACAGCCATTTTCATCATGGCGAAAATATGATCCTGGTGACTGTGTACGCCGCCGTCGGACAAGAGGCCGAGAATATGCACGGCCTTGTCCTCACTGGCAGCGGCGTCGATGGCTTTGACGTAGGCATCGTTACGGAAGAAGTCGCCGTCCTCGATGGCCTTGTTCACGCGGGTAAAACTCTGGTAGACCACCCGGCCGGCGCCCAGGGTCATATGGCCCACTTCGCTGTTGCCCATCTGGCCTTCGGGCAGGCCCACGGCCATACCGGAGGTGTGGATCAGGCTTTTCGGACACTGGTTCCAGATGCGATCCCACACCGGGGTGTTGGCGCTGTAGATGGCGTTATGCTCGGTGCTCTCGGAATAGCCGAAGCCGTCGAGGATCAACAAAATCATGGGCTTTTTGGGGGTAGTCATAGAATGCGGTCGCTTCTCTTTCTGGCAAATTCAGGTGGACAATCAAACGGCCGGCGCCTGCGCCAGCGCGAAAATACCCCATTCTACCCGCTAACAGGCGGTAACTCCACGCCGGAGGCTGAGATTTGCCTTTATCTTGGTGTATACTCCCCGCCTCTGTCGCCCCCCGCCGTGCCGGGGACATGTCTGGCTTTGTTGCTGAATAGGTGTTCGAGTGGAGTTTTTTGTCTTTATCAGCCAGGAGTGGTTGTTGGTCAGTACCCTGGTGGTGCTGATCTATATCTATGCCTGGCGCGAGCGCATCAAAAATGGCCGTCCCATTGGTACCCAAGAGGCCACGGCGCTGATCAACAGC
>CBFGUT010000285.1:0-4139 GCA_965652265.1 uncultured Cellvibrionaceae bacterium
CCTCGGCGCTTTTGCCTGACGGTCTGGCGCGGGTACTTCTGCTGTATAGTGACTAAATAATTGGGCGGTGGGGGCAGCGGGGGGGGGTGGGTATCCACACCGCGGGAGGTGAAGCGGCTTTGCAGTTCCTGCCAGAAGTGCTCGGCGGCGCCGTGTACATCGCCCAGGGTGTACACCAGCGTCTGGGCCGGCACATAGTCGAACAGGGTGTCCGTGTGATCGAAAAACAGCGGCAGGTAGTATTCAATACCGGGAGGTGCGATACCGTCACTGACATCGTTATAGATGGCGCAGTGGCTGGGGACCACGTCAAAGCGCTCGTGCCACTGCTGCTTGAAGCGGGTGATGCCGGGGCGGTCCAGCGGGTACTCGCGCGCCGGCAGCAGCTCCAGGCTGTCGATGCGGTCGATGGTAAGCTGGGTGTCCGGATCGAAGGTGCGCAGGGAGTCGATCTCATCGTCGAACAGATCGATGCGCAGCGGGGTCTCGCTGCCCATGGGGTAGATGTCGATAAGAGCACCGCGCACCGCGTATTCACCGTGCTCGTAGACGGTGTCTACCGCCCGGTAGCCGGCCTTCTCCAGGTTGTCGCGCAGGGTGTCAATCTGCAGGGTGTCACCGGTTTTGACCACCAGTGAGCCCCCCAGCAGGTACTGGCGCGGCATCAGCCGCTGCAGCAGGCTGGTGACCGACACCACCAGAATGCCCTGCGACAGGCTGGGAAGCTGATAAAGCGTACGCAGGCGCTCGGAGACAATGTCCTGGTGGGGCGAGATAGTGTCGTAGGGCAGGGTTTCCCAGTCTGCCAGATGCAGCACAGGCAGTTCGCTGCCGGCGAAGAAATGGATCTCGCTCTCCAGCTGCTGGGCGCCCAGGGTGTCGGGGGTAATCACCAGCGACAGACCCTGGAACTGCCGAGCCGCCTCTGTCAGTGCCAGGGCGGTTGCTGCTCCCTGGAGCTGGCCCCAGTGCTGGCGGTTGCCGGGCCGGGTATCGAGCGGGGGCTGGCAGGGATGGGGGTTGTTCATGGCCTAAATCACACCTACAGTTAGCGGGCGGGGCATTGTACTTGACTGGCCGGCAGAAACCACCTTCCGCCTGTGCGAATGGCGTGCTTGACGGCAGTCTACCCCTTTGGGGTTAACGCAGGGGGGTGCCGAAAAATCTGCCGCGCCACTGGTCATTGGCGCGCGCGATCATTATAATTGCCGCGGTTTTTTGTGGGTATGGCAACCGCGTCAGTGCTTTTGTCGGGGGTAAAATCCGTCGAAAGACGCGCCAGGCGAGTGTTTCGCGTCTGGCGATGAAAGTCGTGCCCAATTCACTGATCAAGCTTCTCTCTAAGAAAGAAGTCGCCGTTCGCCGGCATACGCATACTGCGGTTCCGCAGAGAGCCGTGCATTTTTCATCCATGAGTGATTAGGCAGAGACGTATGATAAAGATTCGTCGGGGATTGGATTTACCGATATCCGGTGCGCCCGAGCAGACCATCGTCGATGGGCCCAAGGCCCGCTCTGTGGCCGTGATCGGCCCGGATTATCACGGCATGAAACCCACCATGCATGTGCAGGTGGGCGACAAGGTCAAGCTCGGACAGCTACTGTTTACCGATAAGAAAACCGAAGGTATTCGCTACACGGCACCCGCTGCCGGCACAGTGGCGGCCATCAACCGCGGCGAGCGTCGTATGTTGCAGTCGGTGGTTATCGACGTGGAGGGCGACGAGGCGGAAAGCTTCAAGGCCTACAGCGATGACGACCTGGCGGGCGCCGACGCCCAGGCCATTCGCGACCAACTCAATGAGTCCGGCCAGTGGGTAGCACTGCGTACGCGCCCCTACAGCAAAGTGCCGGCGCTGGATGCCAAGCCCCACGCTATCTTTGTGACCGCCATGGATACCAATCCGCTGGCCGCCAACCCGGAAGTGGTATTGGCCGAACGCGCCGAGGACTTTCAGCGCGGCCTCAAGGTGCTGGCCAAGCTCACCGAGGGCAAGGTCTATATCTGCAAGGCGCCGGGTGCCAAGGTGCCCACCCTTGAGAATGATACCTACGTGACCGCCGAGTTCGGCGGGGTGCACCCGGCGGGCAATGCCGGCACGCATATTCATTTCCTGTCGCCGGTAACCGCCACCCGCTTTGTATGGACGATCAACTATCAGGACGTTATCGCCTACGGTGTGCTGTTTGGCGAGGGACGCATCGATACCGACCGCGTGGTGGCGTTGGGCGGTCCCCAGGTCAGTCAACCGACGCTGGTGTGCACCCGTCTGGGCGCCAACCTGCAGGAACTGACCGCGGGTAAACTCGAAGGCGAGGGCAACCGTATTATTTCCGGTTCGGTCTTTGGCGGCCGCAAGGCCAATGGTCCCTACGCCTACCTGGGTCGCTACCATACCCAGGTGAGCGTGCTCAAAGAGGGTAATGACCGGCCCATGTTGCACTACCTGCGCGCGGGCAAGGATTTCTTCTCGGTGATGAATATCTACCTGTCCAAACTGATGCCCGGCAAGCGTTTTAACTTCACCACCACCACCTTTGGCAGCGAGCGCGCCATGGTGCCGGTGGGCAGTTATGAAAAGGTGATGCCCCTGGATATTCTGCCCACGCAATTGCTGCGCGCTTTGATTGTGGGTGATACCGATATGGCCCAAAAGCTGGGTTGTCTGGAACTGGATGAGGAAGACCTGGCGCTGTGTACCTTTGTTTGCCCCGGCAAATACGAGTACGGCCCCATCCTGCGCGACAATCTGACCCGTATTGAGCTGGAGGGTTAACCATGAAGGCACTGCGTAATTATCTGGATAAAATCGAGCCGAACTTTCACAAGGGCGGCCGTTTTGAAAAGTGGTATGCGCTTTACGAAGCGATCGATACCTTTTTCTATCGCCCCGCCGACGTTACCAAAACCACGGCCCATGTGCGCGACGGTATCGACCTCAAGCGCATCATGATTACCGTGTGGTTGTGTACTTTCCCGGCCATGTTCTTCGGCATGTACAACATCGGTCACAATGCCAATATGATTATGGCCGATATGGGTATCGCCGGGCTGGAAACCTGGCGCGGTACGCTGATTGCCCTGTTCGGCGCCGGTTACAACCCCGCCAGTATTTATGACTGTATTATTCACGGCGCCGCCTACTTTGTGCCCATCTATGTGGTGGTTTTTGTGGTGGGTATCGCCTGGGAAATTCTCTTCGCCAGCGTGCGCGGTCACGAGGTAAACGAGGGTTTCTTCGTGACCTCGGTACTCTTTGCCCTGATTTGCCCGCCGGATCTGCCGCTGCTCTACGCCGCGCTGGGTATCAGCTTTGGTGTGGTGCTGGGCAAGGAAGTGTTTGGCGGCACCGGCAAGAACTTCCTCAACCCGGCACTCACCGGTCGCGCCTTCCTGTTCTTTGCCTACCCAGCCAGCATGTCGGGTGACGCCGTGTGGACCACTGTGGATGGTTACACGGGGGCCACGGCTCTGTCCGTCGCCTACCAGAGTGGTATGGACGCCCTGCAAAGTCAGCTGACCTGGATGGATGCCTTCCTCGGTCATATGCACGGCTCTATCGGTGAGACTTCAACCCTGGCCATTCTGATCGGCGGCGCGGTGCTGCTGGTGATGGGCATTGCCTCCTGGCGTATTGTGCTGGGCGTGATGCTGGGTATGATCGCCACCGCGGTGCTGTTTAATGTGGTGGGCTCGGAAACCAACGCCATGTTCGCCATGCCCTGGTACTGGCACCTGGTGTTGGGTGGCTTCGCCTTCGGTATGATTTTTATGGCCACCGACCCGGTGTCGGCGGCCATGACCAATACCGGCAAGCTCTGGTTTGGTGCCCTCATCGGTTTTATGGTGGTGATTATTCGTGTGGTTAACCCGGCGTTCCCGGAGGGTATGATGCTGGCCATTCTGCTGGCCAATCTGTTCGCCCCCCTGATCGATCACTTTGTGGTGGAGTCAAATATCAAGCGGAGGTTGGCACGTGGCTAATAACGATACCATCAAGAAAACGGTACTGGTAACGGTTTTGCTGTGTTTTGTCTGCTCCGTTATCGTTTCCACCGCGGCCGTGCTCCTGCGGCCCATGCAGGAAAAAAACAAGGAGCTGGACTTAAAAAGCAATATTCTCTCGGCGGCCGGACTG
>CBFGUT010000286.1:0-4113 GCA_965652265.1 uncultured Cellvibrionaceae bacterium
ATACATTGTAAACTCCGAGTAGTGAGTATCATACAGCACGATTGTGCTGAGCTGCCGATAAAAGGCATGAAGTGGCAGTGAGCAACTTGTGAAAAAGTTATGAATCCCTTTAATTTCAATGCCTAAGCAAGCACAGCAGCGGATACAACTGCGCCATATCAGCGTTGATTTTCACAATCATCGCCTGTGGCGTGGGCAGGAACAGCAGGATATAGATGGCCAGACGCTGCGGGTGCTGAAGGTATTGATTGACCACTACCCCCATACGGTGGCTCGCGAGCAACTGCTTGAAGAGGCCTGGCCCAATCTGGTGGTCAGCGATAACAGCCTCAGCCAATGTATTACCCATTTGCGCCGCCTGTGGGGGGATAACCCCCGGGAGCCGAGTTTTATTCGCACGGTTCCCCGGCGGGGCTATCAGTTACTGGTAAAGCCGGAGATTTCGTTTTCAGCGGGGACGCGACGCTACCCTTGGTTTCTGATAGGCCTGCTGGCGCTATTGGTGTTGATAGCCGGGATAGCGGGTTTGGTGGTCACGACCCTTCCCGATCCGGATGAACGCACAGGCGAAATCGTAGCACAGGCTGGCGCCCCATTTGTTCCGACTTATTACGTAACCACCCAACCGGGGATCGAGTCCTTTCCGCGTTTTTCACCGGACGGCTTCAAGCTGGCGTACGCACAGGCGTCACCCGAGGGCGATTACGATGTGCTTGTCACCCAGCTCGATAGCGCAAAACACAGGGTACTTTTACAGGGACCCGGGGATGCCTACCCCGGCGACTGGTCTCCTGATGGCAAGCAGCTGTTGGTGGTGAGGCAGCATGAGGGCGACTGTGAACTGGTGGTTATTGCAGTAGCTCTGCCGGAGCCATCGGAGTACACACTTTTGGGTTGTGAGTACAGCGATTTTCCCGCTCGCTTGCGCTGGGTCAGCGATGAACGTATCTATATGGCTCATGGTGTAGGGGGGCGCACCCGGTTAACCCGTTTGACGCTAGCTCGGCAAGGCGACAGCGAAAAATATCAGGTTATTGAAGCTGACACCCTGGCCGGTGTATATCCGGAGGATCTGGACAGCTCACCGGACGGTGGACGCTATCTTTTATTGAGTGAACGCCTGGATGACCGGGCGC
This sequence comes from uncultured Cellvibrionaceae bacterium, assembly GCA_965652265.1. GTDB lineage: Bacteria > Pseudomonadota > Gammaproteobacteria > Pseudomonadales > Cellvibrionaceae > Gilvimarinus. The sequence goes on from CBFGUT010000286.1 coordinate 1,137, forward strand.
AATATCGGTTGAGCCGCTACGATACGCTTGAGGGCAGCATCGAAGAGCTGGACACACAGCAAAGCCCCTACTGGGGCATCAGCTGGTTTGGCAATGCGTCCCGCTATCTTATGGGAGGTCGTTTGCGGGCGGGGCAAGGCCATGGAAGGACTCAGGAGCTCTACCCCAACACCAGTCTTATTCTGGATGTGGATTATCACTCCAGTGGCAAGATTGCCATTAGCGAGGCGCGTGCCCAAATCAATCTCGCCCGGCTTGATCCGAACACCGGTCTGGTAGAAGACCCCGACAGCCTCGCCCGGCTGGCGCCTTCCTCCCAGGTGGATTTTTTGCCCGCTCTGTCTGCTGATGGAGACCGGCTTGCGTTTATTTCCAGTCGTCACAACCCCTCGCAGCTCGGATTGTGGCAGATGGCCTACCCTGGAGGTGAACCCGAGCTGTTGAAAAAGCTGGATGCCGATATCCTGCCCCAGCGTTTGCGCTGGTCCGCCAATGGCCGCTACCTGATGCTGGCGGACAATCGTCACAGACTCTATTGCTATGATACTCAGAAAGCGCACAGGCAACAGTTAACCGCGCCCGGGGAACAGGGTTTCTATCCTTTTTGGGTGGAAAATGCGGTGTATTTCAATGTTATGGCCAATGAGCAGATACAGCTGGTGGCCATGGACGCCTGTGGCGATAAGCGGCGTGTGGTCACGACCCTGGAAAAGTTCGTCTTGCATCGGTTCAAGGATGGCCGCTTGTTATTGGGCGTGCCCAATACGGGGGAGGTGTGGCTTCAACAAGCGCAAGCAGAACCCTCTGTCATTGCCAGAGTGACATCACTGGAAACGCTCTATGCCAATGAACAGGGGTTGTATTATATTCACAGGGAAGACAAAGACAGCCGGTTGATGTTTCAAGACTATCGGCAGTCAGCCGCAAGGCCCTTGTTCGAAGCCATTACCGCCAACTATGGTAATGTCTCACGGCAATTTTCTGTTCACGAAAAAACAGGGAATATCGTCGTGCCTGTGCCGGGCGAACACCAGGCAGATATTATTGTGCTTGAGCCAGTGAACTATTAGAGAGAATGCTAAGTTGAAAACACAATGTCCCGCTTGTCGTAAAACCTTCAGTGCGCGCGAAGCACTGTGTGAAAACTGGCGCGATCCGGAAAAGTCTTTCGGCTGCCCCCACTGCGGGACGTTTATTCGCAAGAGCGTCAAACCGGATTATATGGCGGGCTGGCAGGCCGGTATTATGGCAGGTGGCGTGGCGACACCCGCCAGCCTGATGATGGGAATCGGATTTAGCGTGGGAGACCTGCGATTACTGGTGTTTGGCGGTATTATTCTGGTCAGCTGCATAGGGTTACTGGTGCTTAATGCAAGGTGCCGGCGCCGAGACTAAGTCTGAAGGATGAGTACTGCGCTTAAGGGGGAGGTAATGGCACCTGCTATTTCAGGTGCCAAAAACCACAAATGCTATTACCTGGTTGGGAACACGCCCTTTATTGCAATAATATATCTCGCCCCATTCAGGGAGGCTTCGGCTTTTCTCAAGTCTGGAAGGGCAAACGTGGTTTTCCCATCGCCTTCATACCTATTGCCTAAAATGGAAAAGAGTGCCTGGTACTGGGCGATAGGCAACTCCTGGCCTTCGCAGAACGCATAGCCACTGGGAGCGAAATTGCCCGCAAAAATGGACACCTCGCCCAACATGGGGTCCATTGCCAGGGCGGATTGGGCATAGCTGAATGTCAGGAAAATCGCCAGGGTTAATACAGAAATGATCCGTTTCATAATATTCTCTCTTATTTTCCAGTAAAAATTTTCGCCATAACTGGCAAGCTCAAGCCTGCCACGGTGTTGAGGGTTTGGCAAGTAAACCCGGTCTAGACTGAATTGCGGCTGGCCAGAATATCGTAGCGTTTGCCACTGCCGCACACCTGAAAATGACAGAATCCCCATTGTTGCAATAGAGTTTGCAAATTGTGGGGGTCAGTCCACTTTTCATTGATTTCATAGTATATCGCTCGGGTTCGCTCAAGGGTGCCCGCCAGGGAGAGTTGTTCCATCACCACCTGTTCATGGCCCTCTACATCGATTTTGACAATATAAGGTGCCGTGCTCTTTAGTAGTCCTGTCAAAGGGCCGGCATTGACCGTGCGAATATGTTCGCGACTGTAGAGGGCGGAGGAGAGGGCCGAGGTGTCAGGTCGCAAGGTAGCGGCACCACTGTGACCGTGCTTAATACCAATCGTATGCTTGCCATTGCGGGTGGCAATGGCGACATTGTGAGGCAGCACTTTGGTCGCAGCGTTCAGGGCGATATTATCCAGCAGATATTGATAGGTGGTCCTGACGGGCTCAAAGGCATGGACGCTTTTGCAGACGGGGTTGCGGGCGGCAATGAGACTGAACAGGCCCTGGTTGGCGCCAATATCAACGAACGTAAAGGCCTCCGTCTGCGCATCCAGAAACTCCGATAACACCCTACCGTAGCGGCCCAGCGCACAAAAATGAAAAGTGGCATCCGCCCAGCGCGGGCGCATATAGATACCGTAGCGGGTTTTTACACGGCGTTGTCCGCGTTGGGGCTCTGTAAAGCGTGTCAGGCCTTGAGGCTGTGTTCCAGACACGGAGGTATCGGTCTTGGAGCATAGGGGTTCTATGGGGTTTACAAGCATAATCGTCACCTCAAGGAATGCGCCCTGAGGCTACGACAGGGAGGTGACGTTTATGTGACATGGGTTCGAATAGTATCTGGCGCGGATTCTGGGCGGCCTAGCAGGCCGCCCGTAATCATCAATCGCCCAGTATAGCGATTAACTCAACATCCCCCAGGCTCGGAATATCCTCTTCTGCCACGCCGTCGGGTAACACGACTGTAGCAAAGTGAACATAATCATATTCTGCGCGAAGATCTACATTACCGCTAATTAGCATATCGTTGTGCTGGGCGGGAGCGTACTGTATGGCGGTGGAATGAT
>CBFGUT010000287.1:0-4108 GCA_965652265.1 uncultured Cellvibrionaceae bacterium
CGTTCCACTCTCCCAAATCAATGGTCACCGCCATGGCCGTATTGGGTTCCGCCAATGCCTCGGTCTGGGCATCGCGCATCACCGCCCAGCCACTCTCGCCGGGTTCCTCCGTGAGTTCACCAAAACCCGGCAGTTGCACCAACACAAAGGGCAGGGCCTGGCCGAAACTGCGGCGCCAGTCGCGAATCATGGCCGGTAACAGCCGCCGGTACTCCTCGGCCGCACCCACATTGGACTCGCCCTGATACCAGAGTACTCCTGTGAGTGGTAGCTTGAACAGCGGCGCCAGCATGGCGTTGTACATGCCCGCCGGTTGCATAAAATCCCAGTATTCGGTGGGCGGTTGCGGCTGGTAATCCACGCCCAGGCGGTAGCGCCACTCGCCGCTCAAATCGTGCTCGGTATCACCCACTTCCAGCACATAGGGCTTGTCGGGCACCAGGCCGCCGCGCTCATTGTGAATGGTCAACCGCACGGTGATGGTATTGTCACCCTTGTGCAGGGCAAAGGGCGGCAACTGATAGACCCGCGGGGGATACTGGTTATTGGTGCTACCCACCTCCAGGCCGTTCACATAGACGCGGTCGGCGTCGACAATGCGCCCCAGACGCAAGGTGGCAGGTTTGGCATCATCCTCCCAGGTCAGATGCAGAGTTTTGCTTAACCATACGGTGCCACTGAGCGGTTCCAGCCCGCGATCCTGCAACATCCCTGGCAATTCAATCGTCTGCCAGTCGCGGGTATCCATGGCCGGGTGATACCAGTGCGGGTCGGCGGCGAGGCCCGCGTCCCGATTATCCACCTCAGCGTACCACTGCTGTTGGCGCTCGGCCTGGCGTTGCTTGATCGCTGCCACCGCCTCGGGATCGCGATTAGCCACAGTCTGCTGGTAATAGTGGGGGAAAGATTTGAGCGCCGCCGGGCTCATCCACGCCTGGGCGGCAGATCCGCCGTAACTGGCGTTGATAATGCCTACCGGCACACCGGTCTGCGCCTGGATATCGCGGGCAAAAAACCAGGCCACGGCGGAAAACTCCAGCACATTGGTTGGAGTGGCCGCCTGCCAGTCGCCACTGGCGTAATCGCGGGCGGCTTCTCGGTAATCCACCCCCTTGGGCACCTTGAACTGGCGAATCAGCGGGTTATCCGCCGCCGCAATCTCGCGGGGGTAGCGCTCGCGCACTTCGCGCACCGTCATTTCCATATTGGACTGTCCGGAGGCCAGCCACACATCGCCAAAGTAGATGTCCTTCAGGGTAATGCGATTTTCACCCTCCACTACCACAGTGTGGGGACCACCGGCGCTGTACGTCTCACCCTCGAGATGCCAACGGCCATCCTCGCCCGCCAGGGTCGTGGCCGTCATCGCACCGTTGACGCTCAATTGAATTTTCTCACCCGGCTCGGCCTCACCCCAGAGGGTCAGCGGTGCATCCCGCTGCAGAATGGCACCGTCGGTAAAAAAACGCGGTATCTGAATATCCGCCAGGGCCGTTGTACACCACAGCAAACCGCCGGCCAGACAAGCCCCTGCGAGGGAAGAATGCTTCATTGCGTCATGCTCCAATCGTCCCAGTGACAATCGCGCCATAGTAGCATGTTATCGTTATCAGTGAATGACTCCCAGCGTGATCACCGCCATGGCGGCCAGGGTTACCACCACCACGCCCAGCAGATTCAACACCAGCCCGGCCCCCGCCATTTGGGCGATGTGCAGGTGACCCGAGGCAAACACAATGGCGTTGGGCGGGGTGGCAACGGGCAGCATAAAGGCGCAACTGGCAGCGATGGCCGCCGGCACCACCAGTGCCACCGGCGGCAACCCCAGTGCCACGGCCAGCGCCCCCAGCAGCGGGAGAAAGGCAGCCGTGGTGGCGGTGTTACTGGTCACCTCGGTGAGGAAGATCACCATCAGCGTCATCACCCCAACCAGCAGCCACAGGGGCCAGTGAGCCAAGGCCTGCAGGCTGCCGGCAATCACCTCCGCCAGCCCGCTACCCTGGAGAATACTTGCCAGCGCCAGACCGCCGCCGAATAACAGTAACACGCCCCAGGGCAGTTTCTGCGCGTGTTCCCAATCCATCAGCCGCGAGCCCTCACCGTCGCCGGCGGGCAGGGCGTGCAACGCAATGGCCGCTGCAATGGCAATACCGGTATCGGTCACTACCCCGGCCGGCAACAACCCGGCCAGCAGAGGCTGCGTCATCCACGCCAGGGCGGTGACGACAAAGACCATCCCCACGCGCTTTTCCATGGTGGACAGTGGGCCCAGGGCCCGCAGTTGCCGACGGAAATGTTCGCGGCCGATCCCCTCCACGGATGCCGATACCGTGGTGCCCACTGTCTTGCCACGGACCACCACACCCGCCAGCCAGCCCCAGGTGAACAGCAGCATGACCGTCGCCACTGGCAGTCCCACCAGCATCCACTCCATAAACCCCAGATGGATATTGTGCTGGTCGGCGAGATAAGCCGCGAGCAGGGCATTGGGCGGTGTGCCGATGAGTGTGGCGATACCGCCCAGGCTGGCGCCGTAGGCAATGGCCAGCAATAGCGCCACGGCGTAGGGGTTATCTTCCCGGCCACTATCCTGCTGACGCAGGCCGATCACGGAGAAGGCAATGGGCAGCATCATGATCGCGGTAGCGGTATTGCTCACCCACATACTCAAAAATGCCGTGGCCAGCATAAAGCCGGCGATTTCCCGCGCGGGCGTGCCACCCATCAACGACAGAATCGCCAGCGCCAGCCGCTCGTGCAGACGCCAGCGCTCCATGGCCAACCCCAGGGCAAAGCCGCCGAGAAACAGAAAAATCAACGGGTGGGCGTAGTGTCGAGTGATGCTGGCGGGATCAGCCAGCCCCAACAGCGGTCCCAGCACAATGGGCAGGAGTGCGGTCACCGCCAGCGGCAGCGCCTCGGTCATCCACAGCACCGCCATCAACCAGGTGAGGCCCAGAGCGCGCCAGGCGGGCAGGGGGATATCGGTGGGCGGTGGTAGCCACAACACCACCAGCAACCCCAGGATTCCCAGAGTCATACCCAGGACCCCTGGGGTCAACGTAATCTTGGATGTGGCCATGCCCAGGCCTCCTTGGGAGGACGTTTATTATGGGCATCAGCTTATCATTTTTAGCGGCTTTTTATGCTTGTCTCCACCCGGTCGTCTGTCACCTTAACTGCGCTGCCAGACGACCTGGGGTACCTCGCGCCAGGCGAGTTGTTCAATGTGCATCTCCAGCACATACTCCAGCTTGGCCATGGCGTCGGCCTCCGGGGCGTAACACTGCACTACCAACTCGCCGACCCCCGCGGTCAGGTGGCAGTCGCCCATGGGGAACTGCACTTGCCCACTGTTTTCGTCCCATTCGGCGGGGACCTTGTGGTTAAAGTGTTTACACAACCGGCGGATATATTTGGCCGGATCCTCGGTGGCAAAACGGCACTCGCTCAACAAGGTATTGGACGCAGCATTTTCGTTCATGTTTACTCCATGGTCAGGGCGTCAGTGACGCCGTCAGTCACCACAATGGGCCAGCCCAGACTGCACATTTCCACGCGCGCCTCGATAGCGAAGGCGCGGCGCAGCAAGTCGGCGGTGACCACCTCTCGCGCCGGACCCGCCGCCAGCAGCTTGCCACTGCCCAGCACGGCAATCCAGTCGCAAAACCGCAGTGCCAGGTTGATATCGTGAATGGCCAGCACCGCCAGACTCCCGCCACTGGCGCAGTTATCGCGCAACACCTGCAGTACTTGCAGCTGCCAGCGCAAATCCAGAGCGGACGTGGGTTCATCCAGCAACAACAGCTCGGGCTGGCGCACCAGTACCTGGCACAGCCCGATCATCTGCCGCTGCCCGCCCGACAGCGTATTCAATGGGCGCAGGGCCAGTGACACAATCCCCAGGCTCTCCAGCGCCGCCTCCACATCCCTTTCGATCACCCCCTCCGTCAGATCCGGGCGCAGCGCGCGATAGCCACTGCAAAGGGCTTCCCAGGCCAGCAGGCTGGTGCTCTGAGGCAAAGTCTGTGGGAGGTAGCCCACTCGGCGTACCCGTTCCACTTGGGGCATGGCGAGCAATTCGTCAGCGCCCAGTTGCACCCGACCC
>CBFGUT010000288.1:0-4100 GCA_965652265.1 uncultured Cellvibrionaceae bacterium
GAGGCGGTCTTCAAGGACTACTCGGCTGCGGGCGCTGCCCTCACCTACCACGTGGACATCCAGACTTGGTGAAACGATCGCTAATATTAATGTCGCTGACATTGAATTCGATTTCACTGTTGGTGCCGAGTGAAACATGGAGCGGTCGTAGAAGATGGCAGTTGATACCAATCTGGGTGTCAGAAAAAAATTCAACTTGTCTTCGAAGTAAGTCAAAGAGGTCCCCTTTCTGGCATTGACTCATTAATTGGGATAGGTCATGGGGTGAGGGTTCTGGTACCTCGCAGGATTCAGTGCTGCGAATAGTAATTCCATTGCTGGCCACTACATCTTCGTATCGATTGACAAAATACAATGGATGATGGTCTTGCTCGAATACTGACTTCCCCAAGGGGAATACTGCATTATGCTCTATGTTCAGTAGCTCCAGTATAGTAGGGGCTAAGTCATAACTTGCTGCTCTCTCTCGTTTACTCAGAGGTATATCTTCAGCGTTGAAAACTATTAGAGGAAGGCGCCTGTCTTGAGGGGCTAATTCACCAAATGCATTACGCATTTGGTGATTATTGAAAATTTGGTGATCGGCGGTAATCACCACCAAAGTGTTATGTAACAGGCCCTCGCGAGCAGCTGATTCCAGCCACTGCTGCAACAATTGGTCTGTACAATTCACGCTGTTCAAAAAAATGTCATCGCTATGGGGATAGGGATGACACTCCTCATAGGTAAATCCTGGGATGTGAGTGCCAATCGTTAACAGGTTCAGGTTGAAGGGTTGGTTCTGAGATTGAAGCTCCGACAGTAATTTACTGGCTTGACTGAACAAATCAGGATCGCTGAGCCCCCAGTTGCCAGGACGGGATTTGAGGCCAATCGAGTTCCAATAGCTGATGCCGCGTGGTTCGGGGTATCCGTGTGCTCTTAAGAATTCTCCTTTTCCGGAAAAATCCAGCGTCGCACCTCCCAAGTAATGGTTGGTATAGCCGGCTTGTTGCAAAATATCGCCGAGACAGGGCATCTGTTCCGCTAAATTGGCACCGTTGGCAAGGCTGTCGTTGCCTGTATTAAAGGGAAACAAAGTGCCGCACTGGCTGTTTACTATGCCTTCAATAGTAATAAATCCACTGGCATGAAAGTGGGGAACCAGTGAGTGCTGCTGGTTGAGTTGACGTAGATAGGGCATGAGATTGGGCTGCAGGTCGTTTTGAATTACCGACATGCCCACTGACTCCAAGTAGATTAGCAGCAGATTTTGCGGATTTTCTGGAGCTTCTACCTGAAGTTTGCTTTTAGGGGTGAGATGAGTTTGCACCATAGGATTGGTTTCCCAGCGTTGCATTAACTCTTTTAGTGCCGGCAATTGAGCCAGACGATTCTGTTCAATACTGGCCAAATATAGACGGCCTTCTGGTAGTGAATGCATGCTCCATAACAGCCCCACAGCCAAACCTAAACCACTGGCCAGTGAGTGTGAAGGTTTAAGTCTGGGTAGGTGTAGGCTCAGGTGAAGGCAAAGCGCGATGATCGCCAGTGTGAGGCCAACACCAAGAGGAATGCGCCAGCCATAGATGTGCCAACTGGCTTTCAGGCTCTGCCAATCCAGATGCAGGAAGAACTCGGAGGAAAAGTCGGTGCCGCTGAAATTGACCAGGCCTAACTGAACGATGCGAATGATTAGTAACACCGCAATCAAACCGCACAGCAGGACCACATTGAGGGGGCGCGGCAGGCTCCGCAGCAACCACAGTCCCAGAGTGACGCAGGCAGTGGCGGTTATGAGCATCAGCCAGTGCTCCAATGACTGGTAGGCCATCAGCCACAGTGCCAGCCCTGCCGGTAGGAACAGGATGGCCCAGATCAAGAATAAACGCAGGGGAGTGGAAAGTAGACGCGAAGACAAGTCCATTAGTGTCAATTGCCGGGGCCGAAGGTGGAAGCCAAAAAACGACTATGCTACCACAGCTGGTGTCGAAAAATGTGAAGTCTTGTAACAGAGCTGTCACTTAGAGCTCCCTGTTCTTTTGCTCTGAATATTCCGTATTGGCGGGCAGCTTGAAGGGTGCTGCCAGATTGTTGCTTTACGTGCCAGAGTCGAGGTCTGCTCCGCCGCTGCCAGAAATTCGCTCCCGGGCAACGGGAAAGCCCTAAGGGTTGGACAAAGTGCCGCCAGTGCCTTAAAATTGCGGGTCAGTTTGTACCCTAAAGCCGCGTCAGGGGTCGCCCTGTACAAGATATGTCCAAAAGCGAGATGAAACCCGGCTTTCATCTCGCTTTTTTACAACCTGCGGCCAGGCTTTTCACCGAGCAAAGTTACCTGCCAAGCACGCACCCCCTCTGGTGCGGTCGCTTCGCTCGGCACGAAGAAAGTGACATGTGGAGGAATTCGACTTGATTACTGGGAGCAGCAGACCCGCCATACTTGTTCTCGAAGACGGCACTGTCTTCAAGGGTACCGCCATCGGCGCCGACGGCATGTCAGTGGGTGAGGTGGTGTTTAATACCTCCATGACCGGCTACCAGGAGATTCTCACCGATCCCTCCTACGCCCGCCAGATAGTGACTCTGACTTACCCGCATATCGGCAATACCGGTACCACCGACGAGGACGACGAGTGTCCCACCCTCTGGTCGGCCGGGCTGGTGATCCGCGATCTGCCGGCGCGGGCCAGCAATTTTCGCAACCAGCAGCCCCTCTCGGCCTACCTGGCCGAGCGCGGTGTGGTGGGTATCGCCGATATCGACACCCGCCGCCTGACCCGCCTGTTGCGCGACAAGGGTGCGCAAAACGGCTGCCTGATGGCCGGTGAAATCGATGAGGCCAAGGCCCTGGCGGCGGCGCGCGAATTTCCGGGCCTCAAAGGTATGGATCTGGCCAAGGAGGTCAGTGTTAAAGAGACCTATACCTGGCGCGAGGGTTCCTGGGTGCTGGGGGAGGGGCATCGCCCGGCCGCCGAAGGGCGCTTCAAGGTGGTGGCCTATGACTATGGCGTCAAGCGCAATATTTTGCGGATGCTGGTGGATCGCGGCTGCGACATTACCGTGGTGCCGGCACAGACACCCGCCAGCGAGGTGCTGGCCATGAACCCCGACGGTGTTTTCCTCGCCAACGGCCCCGGCGACCCCGAACCCTGTGACTATGCGATCAGCGCTATCAAGGCCATTCTGGACACCGATATCCCCGTGTTCGGCATCTGCTTGGGCCACCAATTGCTGGCTCTGGCCAGCGGCGCTAAAACACTGAAAATGAAGTTTGGCCATCACGGCGGCAACCACCCGGTGCAGGACCTGGACACCGGGCGGGTGATGATTACTGCCCAGAACCATGGCTTTGCGGTGGATGAAAACACTCTGCCGGCCAATTTGAAGGCCACCCACAAGTCGCTGTTCGATGGCTCCCTGCAAGGGATCCACCGCACCGACAAGCCGGCCTTCAGTTTTCAGGGCCATCCGGAGGCGAGCCCCGGCCCGCATGACGCCGCCGGATTGTTTGACCACTTTATTGAGTTAATGGAACAGGCGAAACGGTAGCGGTACCGCCGCGCGTTGAAACAAGCCGTTGAACAGCAATTCCGAGCGAGAGTGACATGCCAAAACGTACCGACATCAACAGCATTCTGATTCTGGGCGCGGGCCCCATCGTCATCGGCCAGGCCTGCGAGTTTGACTACTCCGGCGCCCAGGCGTGCAAGGCGCTGCGCGAAGAGGGGTTCCGCGTCATTCTGGTGAACTCCAACCCCGCCACCATCATGACCGACCCGGCCATGGCCGACGCCACCTACATTGAGCCGGTGGAGTGGGAGACAGTGGCGAAGATTATCGAGGCCGAACGCCCCGACGCGGTACTGCCCACCATGGGTGGCCAGACGGCGCTCAATTGTGCCCTGGATCTGGCCAAGCACGGCGTGCTGAAAAAATTCGGCGTGGAACTGATTGGTGCCAACGAAGAGGCCATCAACAAGGCCGAGGACCGCGACCTGTTTGACAAGGCGATGAAGAAGATTGGCCTCGAATGCGCCCGGGCCGACATTGTGCACTCTATGGAAGAGGCCAAGGAAGTGCCAAAAAAATACGGCTTCCCAGTCATTATTCGCCCCTCCTTC
>CBFGUT010000289.1:0-4042 GCA_965652265.1 uncultured Cellvibrionaceae bacterium
CATCCCGTCAGACCTCAGACCTCAGACCTCAGACCTCAGACCTCAGACCTCAGACATTAGCCAGCGCACGCCTCACTGAGGCCAGTTTTACACACACCACAAACACCTCCATGGCGCCTACCACTTCCTCGATACTGGGCACGGAAGGGGCGATGCGGATATTGCGGTCTTGCGGATCGTCGCCATAGGGAAAGGTGGCACCCGCCGGGGTCAGTTTGACACCGGCTTCGGCGGCCAGGCGCACGGTTTCGCGGGCGCAGCCGGGGCGGGTGTCAAAGGAGACAAAATAGCCTCCCTGGGGTGTTTCCCAGCTCCCCAGGTCGGTGTTGGCAAAGGCATCCTGCAGGGCGGTGAGTACCGCATCGAAGCGCGGTTGCAGAAGCGCGGCGTGCTTTTGCATATGAGCCAGCAGGCTGTCGCGGTCGGGCAGAAAATGTGCGTGTCGCAATTGATTGACCTTGTCGGGACCGATGGTACAGGCGCTCAGAAACTGCTTGAGCCCTTTGAGATTGGCAGCGCTGGCGGCCATAAACGCCACGCCGGCACCGGCGTGAGTTATTTTTGAGGTGGAGGCGAATTGCAGTACCGAGTCTTCGGTACCGTGACGGTGTGTTGCTTCAAAGATGCTGGCCAGTGCCGGCGCCTTGTCGTTCAGGTGGTGAACGGCGTAGGCGTTATCCCAGAACACCCGAAAATCCCGGTGGGCAATCTGCCCCAGTTTGGCAATGCGCTCCACGGTGTCGTCGCTGTAGACTACGCCGGTGGGATTGGAAAAGCGGGGCACACACCATAGGCCGCGAATACTGCTGTCGCTTTTCACCAGGGCTTCAACGGCATCCATATCGGGGCCGTCGGCAGTCATGGGTACGGTCACCATGCTGATACCCAGTTGTTCGCACACGGTGAAGTGGCGGTCATAGCCGGGCACCTGACAGATCACCTTGGGCTCAACGGTATTTTCCCAGGCACTGTCGGCACCGTTCAGGCCAAAGCTGTAGGCGGTGAGCATGGCCTGATGCATCAGCGTCAGGCTGCTGTTGCCTCCCACCAGAATATTCTCCGCCGGAACACCCATCAGGTCTGACCCCAGACGCTTGGCCTCCGGCAGGCCGTCCAGCCCGCCATAATTGCGGGTATCGGTACCGTCGGCGGCGCGGTAATTGCCCTTCAGAATGCCATCCAGGGCATCGGACAGATCGAGCTGATCGGCAGAGGGTTTGCCGCGAGTCACGTCCAGGGACAGTTTTTTCGCCACAATGACGTCGTAGTCTCGCTGAAGCTGTGCTTCCCATTCGCGCAATTGTTCGGGTGTGGCTTGATCCAGTTGCAAGGTGTCACCTCAATAAAGTTAATGATGGCGAAAGCCGGGTGCACGCAGCAGTCTGTCGCGGCGCGCAAAGTCCGCCATTATAGCGGCACTGAAGGCAAGTTTTAAGGGCTAGGCCAGGCGACCAGACAGCGGCGGCACCGGGCAGCCCAGGCTGTCGGCGATGGCGCGAAACAGTTCGGCCTCCACGGCGGTAATGCGGTCGTCGTGTTCGATGCAGGCAATCATGGCCTTGAGTAGCTGTGGCTTTTGCAGGGGTTTAACACTGGCCAGTCGATCCAGTGCCCGATCCAGGGCGGCGGTATCCAGCTTGTCGGCGGGCAGGAGTGACAGGGCGCCCAGGCGCAGTTGCCCGGCGGCGCGATCGAAGGCCTTTTGACTCGCCTGGGTGCCACTGCCGCCGGCATGCACAATAAAGGACAATACCTGCTGGCACTCCTCGCGCAGCGAGCGCAACTGCAGGTTATCGCCGTGCTGCCCGGTGTGGCCCAGGTGCTGGCGCACAATGCGGGTCAGCGCCCACTCCATGGCACTGATATGATCGTCGGCGGCCACCAGGCTGTGCAGTGCGCGCAGAAATGGAGGCCGCTGTGAGGTGGACAGCATTTGCAGCGCCGGCAGGACGAGATCTACCAGCGGTAATCGCTGGTGCTCCTGCAATCGGTGCGCCGCGCTCATGGCGGCTTTCAGGCTCTGCAGCTCGCGTGGGGAATAGAGTTCGGCCAATAGCTGCAGTTGTTGTTGACGCAATGTTTTGTCTTTGTCCAGCAGTAGTCCAAACATCAGCCCGCGCGCGGCAAAGGGATCGCGGGCCAGCTCGCGCAAGGGCTCACCCAGCGACTGGAGAATGGTGCCGGCGGCGGCGATATGTTCCGACCCCGGCTGGCCAATGTGCTCCACCGCCGCCATGGCCGCAGCGCCGCTCAAGGCAGCGGCGCGGGCATCGGCTGCTTGTCTCGTTGCCGCGGTTTCGGACTCTGCAGTGGACGCCTCGGCAGGGGAGGCTTTCACGACGGGATAACGGCCATCCCACTGGGGCTCAATGCGGCGAATCCGTTCCGGCAGGGGCGGGTGGGTGGCCATCAGCGCGTTGAAGGCGCTGCTGACGCCCTGACTGAAATACATATGGCTGAATTCAGCACTGTGGGAGGCACTGAGACGGGAGCCGGCACTGTGGCCGCCAATTTTTTTCAGCGCCCCGGCGATACCCTCGGGGTTGCGGGTAAACTGCACGGCGGAGGCATCGGCGAGGAATTCCCGCTGACGGCTGACGGCGGCTTTGATCAGGTTGCCGAAAAAGGTGCCGGCGTAGCCAATCACTATCAGGCCCACACCCAGCAACACAATACCGCCCTGGTTTTTACCGCGGCTGCGGCTCACACTGACACCGCGGTGGGCGCTGCCGCGGGTAATAAAGTAGCCGATCATCCCCAGCAACAGAATGCCGTTGAGAATGGCCACCAGGCGCATATTCAGGCGCATATCGCCGTGGAAAATATGGCTGAACTCGTGCGCCACGACCCCCTGCAGCTCATCGCGGCTGAGGGTGCTGATGCATCCCCGGGTGATGCCGATCACCGCGTCCTCCGGCGTCAGCCCGGCGGCAAAGGCGTTAATGGCGCCGTCCTCCATCACGTAAACCGGCGGCACCGCTGTGCCCGAGGCGATGGCCATTTCCTCTACCACATTGAGAATTTTGCGCTCGTCGGCATCGCTGGTGTTCGGCAGGATGCGCTTGCCGCCCAGCGCCTCGGCAACGGTACTGCCACCGCCCTGGAGCTGCCAGTATTTATACAGCCCACCCAGTATCACCACGGTGACCACCACGGCGGCGATGATCCCCAGGTGTTGCCATTGGATTACCGTGCCCAGCCCTTCCCAAAAGCCGGGTTGAGTTCCCTGCGAGCCGGAGCCACCCGAGCCCAGGTAGAGCATAGTAAAGGCAAACAGTGCGGTAGTGATCAAAATAAGCGAGGCCACGGCCAGCAACAGTAATATTACCAGCCGCGAGGTATTGCGCCGGGCGATATCCTGCTGCTCGAAAAAATTCACGCGACTTTCCCTCGCTGGGCGCTATGGATTAAAACTCGACCTTGGGCGCTTCCTGAATGGCCGCGCTGTCCTCGAACTCGAGCAGGCTGGCATCTTCGCGGTGACCAAACAGGCCGGCAAAAACCACCGGCGGGAAGCTCTGCTTGTAGGTGTTGTAGGTCATCACCGCATCGTTAAACGCCTGGCGGGCAAAGGCAATGCGGTTTTCGGTGCTGGTCAACTCCTCGGAGACCTGCTGCATATTGGTGGAGGCCTTGAGATCGGGGTAGGCCTCCATCACCATATTCAGGCGTCCCAGGGCGCTGCCCAGCAAACCCTCGGCGCCGGCCAGTTGACCCATGGCAGCGGCATTGCCCGGGTCCGCCGAGGCGGCCTTGAGGCCGGCCATGGCCTGATTGCGCGCTTCGGTCACCGCTTCCAGGGTTTCGCGTTCGTGCTTGATATAGGCCTTGGCCGTTTCCACCAGATTGGGAATCAGGTCATAGCGGCGCTTCAGTTGTACTTCAATTTGCGCAAAGGCATTTTTAAACCGGTTCTTGAGGGCGACCAGTTTGTTGTAGATGCCGATGCCGTAGATAACCAGCGCGGCGATAATGACGAGGATAATAATAGTGGAGATATCCAGAAATAAGTCCTTTGTTTTTGCGGGCTCAGCGAGTCCGG
>CBFGUT010000290.1:0-4022 GCA_965652265.1 uncultured Cellvibrionaceae bacterium
GAGGGTCGGGGTGGGGGCTTTTGATGTTGGCCCGGTGGCTGAAAAGTCGGACGTCTGAAGTCTGATGTCGGACGCGGTGTTTTCACTAAGCCTGGGCACAAGTGTGTTTACCCTCCTCTTTGGCGTGGCGGCGAAGAGATAATGCCGTCTCACACCTGCAACTGCCGCACCGGGCGCACTTCAATGCTGCCCACTCGCGCCGGGGGAATACCGGCGGCGAGGCGGATAGCTTCGTTAAGGTCCTTCGCCTCGATCATGTAAAAGCCCGCCAGCTGCTCCTTGGTTTCGGCAAAGGGCCCGTCGGTAATATTCACCTGGCCGGCGCGTACGCGCACGGTGGTGGCGGTGCTCACCGGCTCCAGTGCCTCGCCCGCCACCATATGTCCGCTTTCGGCCAAGTGGGTGGCATAGGCGTGGCACTCGCTGTCCTCGGGGCTGTCGGGCAGGCTGTGCAAGTCATTTTCGTCGCTGTAAACCAGGCATAGGTATTTCATGGGTGATTCCTTTAAAAGGCCAGAAGGTTTTTATTAGTCGGTCGGGGACATAGCTATTCGACAGCCGGTGAGCCGGCGGTGCCCCCCAACTCCTCTAACCGGCGCTGCAAAAAGCGCCGCTCGGGTAACTGTTCTGTCAGGGCCAGAGCGCGCTGGTAAGCGGTAAGTGCTTCGTCGGTGCGCTGCAACTGTCTGAGCAGGTCGGCGCGGGCGGCGTGGAGTAAATAGTAGTTGTCTAACGCTCCTGCGGTGGCCAACTCATCCATCAATTGCAAACCCGCCGTCGGACCGTCGCGCATGGCCACGGCAACGGCGCGATTGAGGGCTATCACCGGGCTGGGAGTCAAGGTCAGAAGGACGTCGTAGAGGCCGACGATTTCCTCCCAGTCAGTGTCGGCGCTGCTGGGTGCCTCGGCGTGAAGGGCGGCAATGGCCGCCTGCAGGCTGTAACTGCCAGCGCCACCGGATGCCAGTGCCCGGTGTACCAGGGCGCCACCCTCGGCAATCAAGTCGCGATGCCATAACCGTCGGTCCTGGTCCTCCAGCCGTATTAAATCGCCGGCGGTATCCACCCGTGTCTGTCGCCGCGCCTGGTGCAGCAGCATCAGTGCCAACAGGCCCAGTACCTCGGGGTCGGGCAGCAGTTCGGCCAACAGCCGCCCCAGGCGGATAGCCTCGGTGGCGAGATCTGTGCGCATGACGGTCTCGCCCCGTGAGGAGGAGTAACCTTCATTGAAAACCAGGTAGATGACCTGCAGGACAGTTGCCAATCTCGCCGGTAATTCCGCCGGGCCGGGGACTTCATAGGGTATACCCGCTGTCTGGATCTTGCGCTTGGCCCGGACGATCCGCTGGGCCAGGGTGGCGGGCGAGGTGAGAAAGGCGCGGGCGATCTCTTCCGTGGTGAGATCGCAGACTTCGCGCAGGGTGAGTGCAATCTGTGCCTCGGGGGCGAGGCTCGGATGACAGCAGGTAAAAATCAGGCGCAGTCTGTCGTCACCGAGTCGCTCTTCATCCATATCCCGTTCGCTCTCGGCGTAGAGCTGGTCGGCAATATGCCCCTGGGCGGCGTCAAAGCGGGCGCGCCGACGCAATTCGTCGATGGCCTTGAAGCGCCCGGTGGATACCAGCCAGGCGCGCGGGTTGTCGGGCACACCTTCCTCCGGCCACTGCTTGAGGGCGGCGCTGAAGGCATCGTGCAGGGCCTCTTCGGCGAGGTCAAAGTTACCCAGCAGGCGAATCAGAGTGGCCAGGACACGGCGCGATTCCCGCTGGTAAATATCCGTCAGATACTGCTGTATGTCAGCCGTCACTGGGCCTCCCGTATTTTGGTCAGTGGCGAATCGTGGATGACCATAATAAGGTCACTGCCATGGCCTGTCATTATGGACACTGCTTAAACATAACGGTGGTCTATGGTTTGTGTCTGCGCGAAGGATCTGACAGAGTGGTCCCGCAAAAAAAGGGCTGATGGGCTACAATCAAGTCACAGAGGCCGCCTATGCAATTCACTCTTTACAACCTCAAGCAAAAACCTGACTTTGCCGATATTGTCGCCCACTGGCAGCACAGTGAGTGTGTGCGTGAGGGGTTGGCGAGCAGTTTGCCACTGCGTCGCGGGCGTCTGACCCGGCACCTGAATAGCCGCTCGAACATCCCCACCACCTGGGTGGCCGCCGAGGACGGGCAGCCGCTGGGGTGCGCCAGTCTGGTGAGCTACCATGCCGGTGGGCGGGACCAACGCTGGCAGCGGGGTGACCCCCTTTGGGTCAGTGGTGTGTATGTGATTCCCGATTTCCGTCGCCGGGGTCTGGCGCGTGCGCTACTGGCCCGCGTTGCCGAGGAGGCGGGCGAGTTGGGGGCAGATTCTCTGTGGTTATTTACCCGCGATGCCGAGGCTTTTTACCGTCATCTGGGGTGGCAGCGAATGCGTGAAACCACACTTGCGGGGCGCGCGGTCACGCTGATGCAGAAAACTGTCGAAACGCCATCAGCGCGTCGGGGCGGTCACTGAAAATTCCGTCCACACCCATTGCCATCAGGTCGCGCCACTCGTCCTCGTGGTTGGCGGTGTAGACCCAATTGGCCAGTCCACGGCGGTGGGCATCCGCCACCAGAGCCGGCGGCGTGTTGAGCAGGGAAGTGTTGAGGCTATAGGCCTCAAGTGCCCGACAGCAGCCGGCATAGTCCAGGGGAACACCGGCGATCAGTACGCCGCGCCGCACCTCCGGCAGCTGCTGTAACAGTGAGTAGAGTTCGTGGTGGTTAAAGCTCGAAACCACATAGGACTCCAGTGTGGAGTTCGCCTCTTCACAGTGATCCCGCAGCGCCTGAATCAATGGGGCCGCGCAGTGATTGTTCTTGATTTCGATATTGAGCTGGGCCCGCTCGCCCACCAGGGCTAATACCTGGCTCAGGCGCGGCAAGGGTTCGCCATTTTCCAGCCTCAGGCCCGCCAGTGCGTCGCTCTCGAGATCCACCAGACGTCTGTCACCAGGGATTTGCCGGCCCAGTCGGTGATCGTGGGTGACCCACAGCTCGTTGTGCAGATACCAGATATCGATTTCCAGGGCATCCACACCCAGAGACAGTGCGCGTTCAATGGCCGTCAGGGAATTTTCCGGCAGAGGTACCCCCGCTACTGCCGGGCCGCCGCGATGGGCTATGCACAGGGGGGACATTCTCGTCATTGCGACTCCGGGATGATGGCGCAGGGGCGATGATAGAGAAAACCCTGAATATAGTCGATGCCGATCTCTCGGCAGAGGGCGGCGGTCTCCTCGGTTTCCACGCCCTCGGCCAGGGTTTTGACCCCAAGGCCAGCAATAAGCTCGTTGAGGGTGGTCAACAGGCGAAAGCGAGGTGAGTCGCTACTGTCCAGACCCCGCACCAGGGCAATATCAAACTTGAGATAGTCGGGCGGCACTTCCACCAGCTCCAACAGGCGCGCCTGGCCGGCACCAAAATCGTCGTAGGCAAGGCCAATATCCAGGCGGGTTAACTGGCGCCTGACCTCAGCCATGGCGGCCAGGTCGGTGATGGCTGCCTCGTGAACCTCGAACACCAGCTGCAGATTCGGGTAACGCTGGCGCAGCCGGGTAAGTTCCGCCAGCAGGGTGTCAAAGTCGCGGGATTCATGGGGGTGAGTATTGAAGAACAGCGGCACACGCAGATCGGCGGCAGCCGCCTCCTCGAAGCAACGCTGACGGAACAACTGGCTCAGTGCCACCGCCGAATCCAGGGTTACGGCCAGATTGAACATTGCCGCCGGGCTCTCACCCAGCACCGGGTGGCAGCACCGACCCAGTAACTCAAAGGCGAAGGGGCGGCCGTCGGCGTACACAATCTGCTGGTGAAAGCCGCGCACCTGGCCCTCGCGCAACAGCTCGAAAAATTCCCGGGTGTGCAAGGGGAAATGTTGTGGGAGGTGGTTGATACCCACCCGGGTGGCATCGCGGGTAGCCTGGGTCTGTCCGGCTTCCTCCGCCATTAAACGAAATTCGTGTTCGCCGAAATGCACCACAAAAC
>CBFGUT010000291.1:0-4018 GCA_965652265.1 uncultured Cellvibrionaceae bacterium
TCCCGAGGATACCCATGCGGCTCAAGCGCCACGGACTGACCCATTTCACTTGGTGCCACCCGCCTTTTCTTCGCCGACCGTTTCATTCTCCACCATGGCGCGAAAGCGCCGCAATTCAGAGAATTTGTAGCCCGTGTATTGCCCCATCAACATAATGAACGCGAGAAACACCAGGTTGAGCTCAGGGAAGTTAAAGGTCAGGTGACCGATCAGTGGCAATTGCATCATCAGGTAGGCCAGCACGGCGACCAGCAAACTACCCCCACCCTGCACCAGGACTTCTTTAGGGCCTTCTTCTTCCCAAAGGATCGACATCCGCTCAATGGTCCAGGCGATGATGATCATCGGGAAGAAGGTGATGGTCATGCCGGTATTCAGGCCCATCTGGTAACCAATCAGGCTGAGGACCGAGATAATAAAGATCACCAGCACGACCAGTGTGGCGATGCGCGCAATCAACAACAGGTTCAGGCGCGAAAGGTAGGTGCGCAACACCAGGCCGAAGGACACCACCGAGATAAAACTGAACAACCCTAAACCGAGCGAGGTTTGCAGGAATGCGAGGGCGATCAGGATGGGCATGAAAGTCCCGGAGGTCTTCAGGCCCACGATCACACGCATAAAGACCACCACCAGGGCGCCCAGCGGCAACAGGAACAGCAGCTTGAACATACTCTGCTCTTCAATCGGTAAACGGTGCACGCCGATGATAGAGAAGATGTTGTCATTGGTCTGGGCGCGGGCCAATTCGAGCGCCGGTACGGTTTGATAAATCATGGAGAAGCCGATGCGCGAATTGCGCCCACCCACCACATCCAGCAGCGACTGATTGCCGCGATGCCAGATCAACAGGTTTTCCGGCACACCTTGCTGGCCAGTAGCGGGGTTAAACAGCACCCACTCTTCGCCGTCATAGACTTCTACCATCTGCGTCAGCGATTGGTGACGGCGGGCGTCTTCGAGGTACAAGCCCATGGCGCTGCGGGCGGGGATGCCCGCCTGGTTCAGCAGTTTCTCGAGCAGCGTGGCCATATTGGGCTCCGCTGCCAGCATGAGGGAGGCATTCTGGTCCGGCGACGGATCTTTAAGCAGCTTGATCAGTTCCCGCGTCATACTCTGTGGTGTGCTGGAGGTGGACAACGCAACCGCCAGCAGCTGACCCGCCGCTGTTGCCTGGGGACCATCCCAGATGACCGGTTTGGCCTGGGGCGTCTGGGGCTCCAGGGTGGGCTCGTAATCGAGGCCACCGACAAACTGGGCTTTGTAATAAAGGGTTTGCGGGCCGCTGGCACTGCGCTTGGTCCACTCGCCACGCCGGCCTTCGCTGCTTTCGATCACTGACCAGCCATAACCGGGTGAAGCAGCCTGTTCGGTAAACATCCGGAAGCCGGGCGGGTTGTCCGGCAACGCCAGGTTGGCGACCACGGCATCACCGCTGGCAAAAAAATCCACCCGCGCCTCGATCATCCATACCGGGCGCTGTTCGCCGGCCAGAAACGGAATCTCCATGGTGGTATGACGCAGCCAGGCGGTGCCCAGGCCGAGCAGAATCAATCCGACAATAATGCTGTAGAACGGAACGCGGGAGGGCTTATTCATTGGTCAGCCTGTGGTTCAGGTTTAGGCTCTGGTTGGCTTTGGGGTTGCGGTTGAGTCTGGGGCTGCGGCTTGGCTTGTGGCTCACTGGCAGCCTTGGGTTTTTCTTCCGCTTTGGGTTGCGCTTTAGGTGCCGGCTCCGGGGCTTTCTCCGGGCGAACCGGGGGAACAATCTCGCTGCGGCTCACATCCACCAGCATCACATCGCGCAACACGTTGCGGCCAATCAGCATGGGTTGTTCCAGGTTGCTGCGGTCAGCGAGGGTAAATTCGGCGTTCTGGGTAATCTTGCCCAGGGTAATCCGCATCTCCACCACCGGGCGGCGCTCCGGCTCCTCGGCACCTGACTGAACGATATGGACGCGGCGAACCCGTTTGCGCTCCACTTCAACCGGCTCGCGCGTCGTGGGGTGATAGACGGTAAAACGCACCCATTCTTCCCCGTTGCGTTCAAAGGTCTGGATATCGCGCGCATCCATAGACGCTGTCGTGGCACCAGTATCAATACGCGCGCTCATGCTGAAACCGAGATCGTTGAGATAAACCTGCTCTTTTTCGCCCACCACCTGCTTGTCCTGAAACGCCGTGTCATTGACGTTCGTCGCCTGCACCGGGCGCAGCGGCAATTTGGGACAAACAATCGGGCGAGGTTTTTCTACGGGTGGCGGAGGCGGCGGGGGAATGGCAGCGAGTTTCTTTTGTTCTTCAAGGCTCTCGCTGAGCATATTGATGGTTTCTTCCAGCTTGGTCTGTTGCTGGGTAAAGATTTCCTGCTGGGATTTCTGCGTCGCCAGACATTGGTCCAGCGCATCCAGCTCGGTTTTTTTAACAAACAGATGAGAGGTTGAACTGCAAGCAGTCAGGGTCAACCATAGCGATCCAACAACGATCCAATGCAAACCTGACTTTGTGTTATTGCTCATTATTCTGGCCAACGACTATCACATGAATTGAGTAACAGGAGATGCTGGGTTAGCAGCGACGGATGAGCGCTCTCGAATAACACAGCGGAGCGCGGCGACATAAAAGCCGCCTAATTGTAGCCCTAAGACTGACGCAACACACTATGGTGAAAAAGGATTTTTTGCAAAGCAAGCGTCTCAATAGCCTCGCGCTAACATTCTGTTACGGCAGGTTCCTCTGGTAATGCCGGGGATAACCCTCCGGCAGGCGACGAAAACGTTTGTATTCCCACTGATACTGCGCCGGTGCGCGCCGCACACAGGCCTCAACACTCGCATTCATACCCGTCAGCGAGGTCAACTCATCCTCACTGTAAATCGCCGGATCGGCATCCAACACCACCATCCTGAACCCACCCGGCACCCGCTGCGCAAAAACCGAAGCCACCGCACAACCGGTTTTTTGAATCAGGCCGTGGATCAAACCAATCGTCAGCGCCGGCTGACCAAAGAACGGCGCAACACCCCCAGCCGCTGTCTTCTCCGGCACCTGATCCGGCAAAATACCCACGATGGTGCCCTGCTGCAACGCCTTGAGCAGCATCATCACACCCTTGCGATTGGTCGGCGCCATCGTAATGTTCAACTTGCTGCGCCCGTTCAACACCAACGCATCCATCGCCGCCGACTTCAACGGCTGATACATCGCCGTCAAGGGCGCAATACTCGCCAGATACGGCGCCACCACCTCCCAATTCCCATGATGCGGCGCCAGCACCAACAACCCTTTTCCCAAAGCCAACTTATCCCGCAGGATATGCTCGCCCTCAATCTCCACCATCTTGCTCTTGAGCCAGGCGTAATCCCTCCGCCAAACTGCACCCGCCTCCATCGCCGTCTTCATCGTCTCCTGCAAACTCTCACGCGCCAACGCATGAACCTCTGCTTCACTTAACTCCGGAAAACACAACTGCAGATTCGTAATCGTCACCCGCTTCTCCCGCCCCCGACCACGCCACAACAAACCACCCAAAAAAGCGCCCAAGGCACGACTTATTGATAGCGGTAAAAGCGAAAGGAATTTAATAAAACTGACGACTAACCAGTCTTTCATTCGTGGTGAACTCATTATTGTGAACATCTACTGCCAACAACTGGCAAAACGGCCAGCCAGCTTACCGGAAAAAACCCTTCAACTAAACGCTAGAAATCGGCACTGGATACGCAGTTGGCGTCCGGTCTTGTCTCTGAGACCATCACCAGCATGGATGCTGGTGATGAGCCCCCAAGGACGACCCACATGGATGTGGGAAGTGTCTCGAAGCGCCGGGAGCGCGAAGGGGCCGGGTTCACGGCGAGTCTCAGAGACAAGACCGGATGCCAACCCACCACGAAACCACCCGACAGTACTAATGCCGCACCAGTCCCGCTATAATCCGGCGCTCTTTTATCTTTTCGAACCGCAAGCCAGAGGCAAGTCTCCGTGTCTGACCATCAAGATTCCGCAGGTTCTCCCAAGC
>CBFGUT010000292.1:0-4001 GCA_965652265.1 uncultured Cellvibrionaceae bacterium
CATCTACCGCTCCTGAGGCGTAACTGCTGGCAATGTCACCAGCGTTGTAGCCGACCAAACCGCCTATATATATATTGCCATCTACCGCTCCTGAGGCGTAACTGCTGGCAATGTCACCAGCGTTGTAGCCGACCAAACCGCCCACCACATCGTAGCCTGTAATCGCCGCCTCGGTCAGGCCCACACGGTTGACACTAGCTGACCCGCTGGTGTATCCGAACAGGCCAATATAACTCTGATTCGGGCGGTTAATGGTAAGGCCGTCAATCACAAAGCCCTGACCATCTAGGCTGCCAGTAAACTCATCGCCAGAGACACCCACAGGCGCAAATCCACGCCCGCCCCAGACGTCGGAGAAGTTGCCGCCATTGCCCGCCGTCACACTATCGGCGGTGGCCGAGGCGTCGATATCGTTGAGCAGGGTGTAATCGCCCGCGAGATTGGCGGCCATACCCTGGAGCTGATAGAGGTTGGAGATATTGCCGCCATCCAGAAAGGCGCGCAGCATAGGGCGGGAGCTGCCCTCGGCGATAAACCAGTCGTTGGTAAAGTCCAGATCGGCATAGCTAGCTTCATTGTAGGCATCGACGCCTACATTACCCCAGTCTCCGTTGACTTCGGTGGCGGTAAACGTTCCGGTGTTAGCGCCCGCGCCAGTGGAACCCATGCCTGTGGTAAAGCCATCCCAATAGCTAGCTGTAGTCGTTCCTTCATTGGTACCGACCAAACCACCTACATCAGAGGTACCGTCCACCGCGCCAGAAGCATAGCTGGTGATTATATTAGCATCACTAACACCAACCAAACCGCCAACACTTTCATTACCGGTCACGTCGCCCGTGGCGTAGCTGTTGCTGATACTGCTAGTATTGAAACTATCAGAGGGGCTCCTTCCTACCAAGCCGCCTACACCCAAATCCCCCGTCACCGTAACTGCGGCATAGCTGCTACTGATATCGCCGAGATTACCGCCCACCAGGCCGCCGACGCCCGCAACTCCAGTACCCATACCGGTACCGGTCACCGTTCCCGTGGCGTAGCTGTTGCTGATACTGCCTTCGTTAAAGCCTACTAGGCCGCCCACTACAGATTCGCCGATAAGAGCCACCTGGGTCAGCCCTAGATCAGTAATATTGGCACTTGCACTGGTGTGGCCAAACAAGCCTACACCTAGTTCACTCGGCCTGTTGATTGTCAGACCATCAATCACAAAACCCGCACCGTCAAAACTACCGGTGTATTCATTGGTAAATGTGCCAATGGGGTCAAACCCTTCACCACCATTCCAGCTTGCGGTGCCCGAGGCATCAATATTAATCACCAGCTCCGCATTAAAGGTCGGTGTAGTGTCCAGCCCCTGCAGGCCGTAGATATCGGTAATCTGCAAAGGTGAGCCTGTGCCATTGCCACCGGTGGCGCGGGTAAAGGTACCGCCGTTTAAGGTAAAGTCGCGCGCGATAAAGGTGGGCAGGGTGGCGGCGATTTGGCTGAAGTTGCCGCTATCGAGTACAAAGCTGCCCACGTTGATATGGCCTTCGGCGCCGGTGGTGATAGCACCCTGTGCGTCCAGCGTCAGGCCGCCGTTGGGGGCGTGAACATAGTCATTAAAAATAATGTTGTTGTGCGCATCCAGCGTGAGGCGGTTACCACTGGCCCACACAATAGGGTCGGCAATTGTAATATTGCCCGCCTGGGCACCAGCGCCGACAGTGTCGACAAGAACATCGCCAGTGGCCAGAGAGTTTTGCAGCGCCTGGGTGTGTACATGGCTTACGTCGTCATCCGCACCCATGGGGTCGTAGCTGACTTCCATATCGGTGGGGTCTATTAACCAGAGACCATTATTGCCACCGTTGCCAGCCAATTGGATTTCGGCATCGCCACCCACGCGCACAATGGTGCCGGAGGTATCAATAAAGCCGCCGTTGGCATTGGCCTCAGCTGCCGATACATCGAGTGTGCCGGCCACACGCACGGTGCCACCGGTCTCTTCAGTCATACCGCCCAGCAACAGAATCTTGCCATCGCGCTCGGCGAGGCCACGGGCTTCAACAACACCGGTGTTATTGACAACCGTTTGCAGCAAGGCATCGCTGGCGTGGGCGGTCATCAGTACCTGACCGCCATCGGCTTTAATCAGGCCGTGGTTTTCGGCCAAAGCATTCAGTGCCGCTTCGTCGACTTGCACGTTCAGCAAACCATCGCCGGCAAAATCCAGCGTGACTTTATTACCGGCCGCCAGGGCGACATTGCCGAGCTTGGCTTGAATAACGCCGTGGTTGGAGACGCGCCCACCCAATAGAGCCACAGCACCGCCATCGCTGGCGGTGATATTGCCGAGGTTGGTGACCGCCGCGGGGCTGCCATTGCCGCTAAAGGTAAATCTGTTCTCGTCGCTCGCACTCACATCCAGGGTGGAAGCCACCAGCGAGCCCACGTTGACTTGGGCGGTCTCGCCAAAGAGCACACCGTTGGCGTCGATAATAAACACCCGGCCATTGGCGTTAAGCTGGCCCTGAATCTGGGTACCATCGGCACTGAACACGCGGTTGAGTGCCAGCGAGTCGCTGCCCGGTTGCAGGAAGTTGACGACCTCGTCGGCGTCGATATCGAAGGTGTCCCAGGTGATGGTGACATTATCGCTGTGCTGATGAATGTCGGTGGTATCGCCGTAGTGGATGTCAGCGTCACCGTCGATTACCTGGCCGCCGTCCGGCGCCGCCAGAACGCCACTGCTGGCGGCGGCAATGGCCAGCGCCAGTGCCAGCTTGCGCCCTCGGCCCTTGGCGTCACCGCGCGCCAGCTCAGAGGAGAGAGTAGAGGCGGGTTGGAAAGATTGGCTGGCAGCGTTCCAGATCAAGCGGTAGGTGCGGTTCATAGTGGCTCTCGCATTCATCCATTAAGGGCGGTCTATCGTCGACCGGGGTCACAATGGCCGCCATTGTAGCTCGAACCTCAATCCATGGGAAACAGGTGCGCAGCGATAAAATCGGGCCAATTATGACGAAAAATGATCGAACGCCGAATCGAGCCACCGAATCACTGGATCAGTGATTCGGTGGCTCGGCGCCCAAATCAACGCGGGGGCAAATCGCCACCAGCATCAGTCGCTGGCTTGGGCTGACTGCCGCCCATTTTATCGCTCACATACTCGCTGGCCTTCTGCCCCATCTCGCGGAATTTCTCCGAGGCGTTGCTGAGCTTGGCATCCCACTCGGGGTTGGGGGTCTGGCCCTCGATGGTCTTGAAGTACACCTGCATCATCGCGGTGACCGCCAGCGGTTCCAGCACCGCGGCCTTGATGCTCCAGGCCAGCAGCACGGAGAACAGGAAGGTCCAGAAGCCCACCGACCCGGGGAAAAGCGCGCCAATGGCGGCCACGGGACCCAACACCAGCAGGAAAATCACAAACGCACTGATATACATAAACACCATCAGAAAGACGGCGTTTTTCAGCATCGTCTGGTAGTTTTGCGCATAGAGGATGATGGCATCCTTGCTGGACTGCCAGGGGTTATCGCTGTTGGTCTTGATGTTGTAGGCGAGAATAACTTCGTCCACATAGGTCAAAGAAGTGTTGAGTATTTTGTTGACGATGGACATCAAGTTGTCCAGCGCGGGGATAGGCAATGCACGGGATACCGACATTAACAAACGGTTGAGTGCGCGCAGGATGCCCTTGATCAGTTGATCCACCCCGAACAAGATAGAAGATTCTTTAAAGCGCTCCTTGACCACCGCCTGACCGTGCTCCACCTGGCTTCTGCCCTCCGGCAGATCCTTACCCTGTATCAGCTCCACCAGCACGGCCACATGGCCCGCCTTGATGAGGTACAACAGGTATTCGCGCGCCCAGTAAAGAATACCACTGACAATGGCAAAGCCAATGGCGCCGCCCCAGAAGGCGCCTGCACCCTGACCCTCACCCCAGGAGGTGAGGCCATAACCGATGCCCGCCCCCAGGCCGGTAACGAGAATGTAGGCGAGTGTGATCCCCACAT
>CBFGUT010000293.1:0-3996 GCA_965652265.1 uncultured Cellvibrionaceae bacterium
TGTGTTTGATATCGATGTCTTCCGGTACGGCTTCAATCACCACGTCGGCGGTGCGCACGCCCAGATTGTTGAGGTCGGGGATCAAGCGGTCCAGCACGCGCCGCTTTTCTGCCGGCCCCAGGTGCTTGTGGTCGCACAGCGCGGCGGTGTTTTTGACTGCGCGGGCGATGGATTCCGGTTTCTGGTCAGACAGGGTTACGGTCATACCCTGTAAGGCGCACCAGCCGGCGATGTCACCCCCCATGGCGCCGGCGCCGACGACGTGCACCCGCTTGCAGTGAAAATCCGGCTGCGCTTTGGCGATGCCTTTCATGGTTTCGCGCAGGAAAAACAGGCGAATCAGGTTTTGCGCGGTGTGCCCGGTCAGCAGGCGTGCGAACGAACTGACTTCAGCGCGGCGCATGGCCGCACTGTCGCCGCCGTGTCTTTCCCAGAGTTCGATAAGGGCTTCCGGTGCGGGGTAATGATCCGGCGCCGCTTTTTGCGCAGCTTGCTCGCGCATCTTTTTAGCTGCCAATTGGCGTGCCGGTGCACTGTTCAGCAGGCGAGCTTTCAGGCTGGGTTGTTGGCGCGGTAACTTGCCTTTAAGCGCTGCATCAATGGCATTGGCGAGATGGCGCTCCGGCACCAGCGCATCCACCAGCCCCAGCGTTTTGGCCTTGGTGGCGGGCACAGGTTTACCCGTGAGCATCATCGTCATGGCGGCAACCGGATCAATCAGGTGGGTTGCCCGGGCTGTGCCACCCAAGCCAGGGTGTAAGCCCAATTGCACCTCAGGAAAACCCAGGATGGCGCCGGGCACTGCCAGGCGATAGCGACAGCAGAGTGCCAGTTCCAGCCCGCCGCCGAAACAGTTGCCGTGGATCACGGCCACTGTAGGGAAATGCAGGCTGGCGAGGCGGTCCGCCACGGCGTGGGCCGCGTGGAGTTTCTGTTCCGCCGACTCGGTGGTTTCCAGGGCGCGAAATTCGCGGATATCAGCGCCCACGCAAAAGTGGTTGTCCTTGGCGGAGCGCAGCACCAGGCCGCGCGGCTTGTTGAGCAACAGCTGATTAAGGATTTGCCCCAGCTCTTCCAATACCGCCTGCGACAGGGAATTGGTACCCGTGTCCGCCCGGTCGAGTACCAGCCAGGCAATGCCTTGGTCATTGGTGCGCAGGTGCCAGTGCTGCCAGGGATTGACGTCGGGATCAACCAGGTCGCCCCGGCCGAATGGGCCCAACTGGCGTTCCTGTTGGTAGAGTGTCTGAAGTATGTGGCCGGCCATGGAGGTGCTCCCTAGACTGCTTCAATCAACATGGCGCCGGATTGTCCACCGCCAATACATTCTGTGGCGATGCCACGTTTGAACCCGTTGCGCTGCATGGCATTCATCAGATGCAACACGATCCGGTTACCGCTGGTGCCCACCGGGTGGCCGAGGCTGACGGCGCCGCCGTCGATATTCAGCCGGTTGCGGTCAATCAGGCCCCAGGGTGCGTCGCGGCCCAGGGCGGTGCGGCAGAAATCGGGATCGTTGAAGGCCGCCAGGCAAGCGAGCACCTGGGCGGCAAAGGCTTCGTTCAGTTCCCACAGGTCTATGTCGTCCAGCCCCCGTTGGTTGCGCGTCAGCAGGCTGGAGCAGCTGAGCACCGGGCCCAGGCCCATGATTGCCGGGTCCAGTGCCGCCCATTCGCTGTCGATGATCACCGCCTTGGGGGTGAGCTGATATTTCTGCACCGCCGCTTCCGAAGCCAGTACCAGCCAGGACGCGCCGTCGGTAATCTGCGAGCTGTTGCCGGCGGTGACCTTGCCATAAGGCGCTTCGAACACCGGCTTGAGTTTGGTAAGGGACTCCAGCGAGCTGTCGGGACGCACACCGTCGTCCTGTTCAAATAATTCCCCCACATCGCTGAAGGCGGGCATGACTTCCTGTTTGAGCCAGCCCTCCTGCTGGGCGCGGGCCAGGCGGTGATGGCTGGACACCGCATACTCATCTGCCTGCAGCCGCGTGATATCGAATAAGTGAGCGATTACTTCGGCGGTTTGTCCCATGTTCAGTTCGGCGATGGGATCGGTGAGGCCGCGTTTCAGGCTGATGACCGGCTTCAGGAAGTGCGGCTTGAAGCTCGCGAGTTGATGCAGCCGTTCGGGAAGACTTTTTGCTTGTTGGATGCCGGCAAGCCATTTCACCGCCTCGTCCTCCAGCACCATGGGGGCATGGCTCAGGGCCTCTGTGCCGCCGGCGAGGATCAGGTCCGCCGAGCCTTCGCGGATGTAGCGAAACGCGGTATCGACCGACTGCATGCCGGAACCACAGTTGATCTGTACGGTGAACGCCGGCATGGCTTCACCCATCCCCAGGCGCAACGCGGCGATGCGCGCGGGGTTCATCTCACCGGCCACCACATTGACGCAGCCGAGGATCACCTGGTCAAAAGCATCGGCGGGGATATCGAGGCGTAACAGCAGCGGACGACCACATTGCACTGCCAGATCCACCGGCGAGAAGGGGCCGGGTTTACCGCGGGCTTTCAAAAACGGCGTACGCGCACCATCCACCAGATACACGGGGCGAGCCGGTTTGCGAGAGGTAGCGGAATCTTGCAGCGATTGGGTCATCATCACATCCTGTTAACCGGGTGCATGTCACGCTGGTAACAGCGCGCAAGAAGGGGCAGTCAAGCGATGCTAGGACGAGGCGCCGGCTATGTCAGTGCTCTAACTAACATGAATCCGATGACAAGCGGGTCGGCGTGATATGGCAGGGGGAACCTTAACGGCCCATCAGGAATTTCAAAACCAGCGCAGCGTAATGACCGCCGGAGAGAAACCAGTCGCACCAGAAAGCGAGGTGAAGCGAGACGATAAACCAGAATAAAATCTGAAATGAAACCTTGCGGGTTTTGTGACGAAACAGTTGTTGTGCAAGCAGTGCACCGGGCCAGCCACCCAGCAGTGCAAAAAGTTGCAGGGAATTTTCTGTGAAGCGACGCTCGCCCTGTTGTGCGCGGCGTTTGTCACTGCGGTAAATAAAAAACGTCGTCAGGCTGAGCAGGCTGTAAATAACCGCGGGCCAGATAAAATCCAGCCGCACCCACATATCCCGCGCGCCGAAAATCGGCAAGGCGCACACCGCGAGAAAAAACAAAATTTTAAGATAAACCACCATACACCATCACGTAGGTCGAATTAGGCCGCAGGCCGTAATCCGACAAACAAATTTCCAGGTAATACACGCGTAACTCCAAGTGCAACCCATTTTCTAACACCGCGTTGGCTTACGCTGGCGCTAAGCCAACCTACAAATATTTACCGACGGAACCATAAGGCTGCTACACCGATAGCGGCAAGAATATAACTGCCCACCGGAATATCCGTCTGCGTCACCTCATCCACCGAGCGCAACACTGCATCGCCAATGTCGGGCCAGGCAATGGCGATGGCGCCACCGAATGCCAGTAACGCAATGACGGCCCCGCGACGGCGATGGATGCGTTTGCGGTCATTGCGCTCCAGTTGCGCGCGAATGTCCTGCAGTTGCGGCGCGACTTCGCCGAGATTCTGTAATTGTTCCAGGCTGTTAAACACCAGGTGTGGTACCTGCGGAAATTTCTCCATCCACTCCGGTGCGTAGCGTTTTAATTCGCTCCACAAGGTGGTGGGATGGAACCGCTTCTTCAGCCAGCGTTCGAGGAAGGGATGCGCCGTGGTCCAGAGATCCAGGTCCGGATAAAGCTGGCGGCCCAAGCCTTCAATGTTCAGCAGGGTTTTTTGCAGCAACACCAGCTGCGGTTGTACTTCCATATCAAACCGGCGCGCGGTACGGAACAGGCTGATCAACACATGGCCGAAGGAAATATCTTTCAAGGGCTTTTCAAAGATTGGCTCACACACGGTGCGCACTGCCGCTTCCAATTCTTCCACGCGCGTGTGGGCCGGCACCCAACCGCTTTGCACATGCAACTCGGCAACCTGGCGATAATCGCGGCGGAACATCGCCAGCAGATTGCGCGC
>CBFGUT010000294.1:0-3990 GCA_965652265.1 uncultured Cellvibrionaceae bacterium
AACACGTCGATAGTCGCGACTTCCTCATGTCCGGCACTCTCGGCAAGCGGAATCGACTTCGCAGCACGCTGAGCCGCTGAAAAAGACGAGCTCATCGGGGGCACTGCCTCGTCATTCGCGAACGGCAATTCCTCCAGACCAGCATCCCGGGGATTCAGCATCTGTTGGACGCCATTGATGGTGCGAATCAGGTACTCGCCCTCCGGAGTGACAATGCGCCCGAAGACGTGCTCACCGTCATCGGTGATGATTGCCTTGTAGGGCAGCGTGGTACCCGCTAGCCGCCCCACCCAGGTCACAGACCCGCTGGGATTGCGCTCGCTCTTCTCAAAATTGAGTATCACATTCGAGCCGTCCGGCAAAGGCACCTGCACCGGACTTCCCTGGCGCAGGGATGACCGGGCCAGAGCACTGTTGTAATGGATGTGCCGGACGCCTTCTGGCATGGCGCCTTCTGGCATGGCGGCTTCGCTGCCATTTTCAGAGGTCACCGGCGAGATAAGAGACGGCACTTCCGTGGGCTGTGCCCCTGCCGGGCCGGCAGCCAATCCGGTAACGATCATAACTGTAAACAATAACTTTCTAATCACATTTCCCACAGGCCAACCCTGGGTGCCTGACTGCACCCCTTGCTAGAAACAATTTTCACGGCGACTCTTAAGAAGTCTAGTACGTCAAGGGCAAAAAGAACAGGTCCTGCAAAGGCCCTACTACATGAAAGCCGCCCCACAGCCGAAGTGCCAGATCCCGAGGCATATCGCTTGCCGCACACTGCCCAAAGCTCCACGCGAGTAACAGTATTGCATTACCTATGGCTTTACAATATCGCCATACGAGTTCAATGGGTATCCGAAAAGGCGGCCTTGTGTGACCCACCTCCCAAAACTGAAGCGCCGGAACTCTGGCAGGTTGTTGAGAAAGTTGCAGCCCTGGATTTGCCAGAACTCTCTCGAAGAGGGCAAAGGTCTAAACCAATAAACCCGGATTAGAAAATCCTGATCTCCTTCAGCAAGAGTTCGGGGCCGATTATAGAAAGGTGGCCACCATTCCTGCCAATATAATTCGTGGACGGTTGGTAAATATCACCGAACGGTGACGATATAATCACTCGCCTAATAGACTGCGATGAAGTCATTCACTGCTACGCAATTTCATTCAATTTAAGGCAGTCTTTAACTTGACCGACGCCACCCTGCTCATCAGCAAACCTCATGGAGGGATTACAGCTCGACTGAGTGATTTGAACCAATGCTTCCTTGGTAGTCCAATTGACCAATAAACCCGACACTAAATTCATGGCGAAGCTATCCCCCACACTGCCACTGTGGGTTCAGGGGAATTGCTGC
The DNA here is from genome assembly GCA_965652265.1 of uncultured Cellvibrionaceae bacterium. Taxonomy (GTDB): domain Bacteria; phylum Pseudomonadota; class Gammaproteobacteria; order Pseudomonadales; family Cellvibrionaceae; genus Gilvimarinus. The sequence goes on from CBFGUT010000294.1 coordinate 1,347, forward strand.
CATTTTCAAGTCAGGATGAACCAACCGGACGACTAAAATCGTGCTGGTAACAACGCCAGAGACAGGGACATGAACTCCGCCGTCAAAAATCGACAAGCCAATTCCAACTGGATCGAATTTAGCCAGATTCATGCTGGCCGCATGCCGAACCATATGGATGTGGTGAGTCACAGCCGATTGGTGTCCCACTGGCCACTATTCGGTTTCAGAAAAAAACACCAGCCCTCTTGGAGAAGTCTCTGGCAATACCGGGTTCTTTGAGCCCGAATTTTTATTTCCGACTGCAGACACCCGAGGTCAGAGCCACAGAAAAAACCCATTTATGCAGATTTAAGCACCATTTAGCCGGAGTTGGTGACTTTTAACATCAAAAGCGAACATCTTCTCCCATCTTGCCGCCAACCCCGGCAATTGTGTTGATAAAAGTGAAATTCTGGTTGTCAAAGACTGGCAGCCTAAATAAAGATTGATGTAATTTCGCTAAAAAAGCGGCAAACGTGCGGCCATTTTCGAAGATATAGAGAAAAACCCGCTCGGCCCGTGGACACCGCCGCCAAATTGCGGCAAACTCGCGCCTTATATGCTGGTGCGCTCAGGCGGTTACTGAACTCTACCGAGGATTCAATTATGGCGAGCATTCTGGTTCTGCACGGTCCCAACCTCAACCTGCTCGGCACCCGCGAGCCGGGGGTTTACGGCACCCAGACACTGGACGCCATCAACGCCGGGCTCAGCCAGCGCTGCCTGGACAGCGGCCACCATTTGCTGGTGCTGCAGAGCAACGCCGAATATGAGCTGATCGAGCGCATTCACGAGGCCCAGCGCGAGGGGGTGGACTATATTATCTTTAACCCCGCCGCCTTCACCCACACCAGCGTGGCTTTGCGCGACGCTCTGCTGGCCACGGGGATACCCTTTATCGAGGTGCATTTGTCCAACGTGCACAAGCGCGAGGCATTCCGGCACCACTCGTATTTTTCCGATATTGCCGAGGGCGTGATCTGCGGCCTCGGCCCCCAGGGCTATGAACTGGCATTGAGTGCTGCACTGGCGCGCTGCCAGCAAGCCCCCAACCAATAACAAACGCAAGACCCAAGAGAGGCCACTAATGGATATTCGTAAAATCAAAAAACTGATCGAACTGCTGGAAGAATCCGATATCGGCGAACTGGAGATTAAAGAGGGCGAGGAGTCCGTGCGCATCAGCCGCAACTCCACCCACGCCCCGCAGCAACCGCAGGTTTACGCCGCACCCGCACCCGCCGCCCCTGCACCTGCCCCGGCGGCCCCCGCCGCCAGCGAAGAACCCGCAGCGGCCGAACCCTCGCCCAGTGGCCATGTGGTCAAATCCCCCATGGTGGGCACTTTCTACCGTTCCCCCAGCCCCGGCTCACCGTCGTTTGTGGAAGTGGGCAAGCATGTGAAAGTCGGCGATGTCATCTGCATCGTGGAAGCCATGAAAATGATGAACCAGATCGAAGCCGACAAGGCCGGCGTGATCGAGGCCATTTTGGTAGAAGATGGCGAGCCGGTGGAATTTGATCAACCCCTCGTGACAATCGTGTAAGCGCCATCATACAAGTGCCGCGCACTATTACCGATCGAGATCGAGGAGCTGGTTTATGTTTGAAAAAATACTGATTGCCAACCGCGGTGAAATTGCCCTGCGGATTCTGCGCGCCTGCAAGGAGATGGGCATTAAAACCGTGGCCGTGCACTCGCAGGTGGACCGCGACCTTAAGCACGTTCGCCTGGCAGACGAGTCCGTGTGTATTGGCCCCAACCCGTCGCCACAGAGTTACCTGAATATCCCCGCCATTATCAGCGCCATGGAGATCACCGACTCGGTGGCCGTCCACCCCGGCTATGGTTTCCTGGCGGAGAATGCCGACTTTGCCGAGCAGGTGCAAAAAAGCGGTTTTATTTTTATTGGCCCCGACCCGGATGTCATCCGCATGATGGGCGATAAGGTGGCCGCCATCGCCGCCATGAAAAAAGCGGGCGTACCCACGGTGCCGGGCTCTGACGGCCCCCTGCCCACCGACGACCGCGAGGCCTGCATCGAGACGGCCCGGCGCATCGGCTACCCTATTATTATCAAGGCCGCCGCCGGCGGTGGCGGGCGCGGTATGCGCGTGGTGCACACCGAGGCCTCGCTGATGAACGCTATCCAGGTGACGCAGAACGAAGCCAAGTCCGCCTTTGGCGATGGCACCGTCTATATGGAGAAGTTTTTGCAGAACCCGCGCCATGTGGAAATTCAGGTGCTCTCCGACGGCCAGGGTGGCGCCATTCACCTGGGCGATCGCGACTGTTCGCTGCAGCGCCGCCATCAAAAGGTGATTGAGGAAGCGCCGGCCCCCGGCATCCCCGAGGATGCACGTCAGGAAACGGCCGAGGCCTGCGTCAACGCCTGCATCAAGATGGGTTACAAAGGGGCGGGCACTTTTGAGTTCCTCTACGAGGACGGTCGCTTCTATTTTATCGAAATGAACACCCGCGTGCAGGTGGAGCACCCGGTCACCGAGATGGTCACCGGTGTGGATATTATCAAGGAGCAAATCCGGGTGTGTTCCGGCGAGCCGCTGTCCATCAAACAGGAAGACGTGGTGATTCGCGGTCACGCTTTTGAGTGCCGTATCAA
>CBFGUT010000295.1:0-3983 GCA_965652265.1 uncultured Cellvibrionaceae bacterium
TCCCCTACCCAATCCAAGCGTTCAGCGTTCAGCGTTCAGCGTTCAGCGTTCAGCGTTCAGCGTTCAGCGTTCAGCACTCAGCTCGCCAACGCCTGCTTCTGCAACTCGTTCAATTCCGCTATCCCTTTCTTGGCCAGTTTCAACATCGCGGCAAACTGCTCTTCGCTAAAGGGTTCGGCTTCGGCGGTGCCCTGAATTTCAATGATACCGCCATCGTCGGCCATGACCACGTTCATATCCGTGTCCGCCGCCGAGTCTTCCGGATAGTCCAGGTCGAGGACGGCTTCACCCTGGTAGATACCCACTGACACCGAAGCGATGGCCCGGACCAGAGGATCCGCCGCCAGCAATTGCTGCTCTTTCATGTTCGCCAGGGCGTCGGCCAGCGCCACCCAGGCACCGGTGATAGAAGCCGTACGGGTGCCGCCATCCGCCTGAATGACATCACAGTCAATCTGCAGTGTGAACTCTCCCAACAGCGTCAGATCCACCGCCGCACGCAGGGAACGGCCAATAAGCCGCTGGATTTCCACCGTGCGCCCGCCCTGTTTGCCTCGCGCCGCTTCCCGGTTCATGCGCGTGCCGGTGGAGCGGGGCAACATGCCGTATTCCGCCGTCAACCAGCCCCGGCCCTGCCCGCGCAGAAAGGGTGGCACACCGGGCATAACACTGACGGTGCAAATCACTTTGGTATCGCCAAACTCCACCAGCACCGAGCCCTCGGCGTGTTTGGTGTATTGCCGGGTAATGCGAACAGGACGTAAATCGCCCGGCTGTCTGCCACTGGGACGCTGCATAGTAAAACCTTCTGTTGGGAAATTGGGATGTTACACTAACACGCGCAATGTTAACGTTTTAACATGACAACACAAGGCACAGCATATCATCAATAAGGAGTTTTCATGCCCAGCAGCATGACCGGTTTTGCCCGCAGCGAGCATCAGTACCCCTGGGGGACGCTTATTTGGGAGTTGCGCAGTGTCAATCACCGCTACCTGGAGATTCACCTGCGCCTGCCCGAGCAATTGCGAGAACTGGAAACCGCCCTGCGTGAGCGCAGCCGCCAGCGTTTGCAGCGCGGCAAACTGGAAATCACCCTGCACTATAAACCTGAAGAGAGCGACGGCAAGATCGGCCTCGACGAAGAGCGGCTCGCCCAAGTGGCGGACGCCTGCGCCCGCATCCGTGCCCATATGCCCGAGGCGGCCAGTGTCGATCCTCTGGAACTGCTGCGCTGGCCGGGTGTGCAGCAGGTGTCGAGTCTGCCTGCCGAGACCCTCAACCAGGCCGCCCTGGATGGCTTTGATACCGCTCTGGCCCAACTGGAGGCCCACCGCCGGCGCGAGGGAGCGGAGCTGGGCGGTTTTATCGAACAGCGGCTGACCACTCTCGCCGAGGAAGTGGAAAGCGTGCGCCAGCGCCTACCGGAGATACTGGCGGCCCAGCGGCAAAAGCTGCAGGATAAAATCGCCAGCCTACAGGTGGAGCTGGACCCCGAGCGCCTGGAGCAGGAAGTGGTGCTGATTGCGCAAAAGGCCGATGTGGACGAAGAACTGGACCGGCTGGGTGCTCACATCGCCGAGGTGCGCCACACCCTGAAACAATCCAGTGCCATTGGCCGTCGCCTGGATTTTTTAATGCAGGAGCTCAACCGCGAGGTCAACACCCTCTCATCCAAATCGATTGTCGCCGACACCACCCAGGCCGCCGTCAACCTGAAGGTGCTGATCGAACAGATGCGCGAGCAGGTGCAGAATATTGAATGACGGGGAACGAAGTACGGAGAACGAACAACGCTTTATAGATAGTGGCGTGTCGTAAAAGCTGCGTGCCAACGGCAGTTGGTAGGTTGGGGTAGGTTGGGTAAGCACCGCGCCACCCAACGATTGAGATGTTGGGTGGCGTTGCACTTACCCAACCTACGCCTCGGTGGTTTGAGAAAAAATACCAGGCTCTCTTCAAGGGGCTGTGGCAAAACCGGGTTCGTTGAGCCCGGATTTTTACTTCCCCAACGCTGGAAACAGGTCGCAGTATTTTATCAAGCTGCGCATGACACAGATCACGCAGATATTCGTATACACTGTGGTCTTTATCAGATAGCACAGAACCATGCAGTTGCGGTTAATTGATAGCATTGATGACATCGAAGCCAGTGCCTGGGACAGCTTGAGCGGTGGCGATTACCCGTTTGTGCGCCATGGCTTTTTGCGAGCGCTGGAAGCATCCGGGGCAGTGAGCGAAGAGGCGGGCTGGCAACCCCGACACCTGCTGGGTTTTGCCGGCGAGCAACTGGTGCTGGCGCTGCCCCTGTATATCAAACATCACTCCTACGGCGAATATGTGTTCGACTGGGCCTGGGCCGACGCCTACCAGCGGTTGGGACTGGAGTACTACCCCAAAATGCTCAGTGCCATTCCCTTTACCCCCTGCACTGGTCCGCGTCTGCGCCTGGCGGCCAGTGTCAAACCCACCGAAGCCTGGCCACAGGTGCTGGCCTTTATACAGGATAGCTGCCGCCGCCAAGGCGTGTCTGGCTGGCACTGTTTATTCGAGCAGGCGCCAGCGCCAGATTTGCTGGCGGGGCTAGGTGCTTCACAGCGGCTCGGCTGTCAATTCCACTGGTATAACCGGCATTATGAGACTTTTGATGACTTTCTCGCCAGTTTGAGTTCGCGCAAGCGCAAGAATATTGTCAAAGAGCGGCGCCGGGTCATGGAGCAGGGTTTTACCTTTACACGGCACGCGGGAGACCAACTCACAGAACAGGACTGGCGATTCTTTTTTGACCTTTACCGGCTCACCTATCTCAAACGCAGTGGTCATACGGGCTATCTCAACCTGGATTTTTTCCTGCGCCTGGGACATCAATTGCCCGAGAACTGTGTGATGATCAAGGCGCATCTGCAGGGTCGTGCGGTGGCCGCCTCCCTGTTTATACGTGATCAACACACGCTCTACGGTCGTTACTGGGGTTGTCTGGCAGAATTCGATTTTCTGCACTTTGAAACTTGTTACTACCAGGGCATTGATTTTGTGATCGCCGAGCAGATGACGCGCTTTGACGGCGGCGCCCAGGGTGAACATAAAATTGCCCGCGGCTTTGAACCAGTGCTAACCTATTCCAACCACTGGCTGGCCGACGAGCGACTGGCGGCAGCGGTGGCAGACTTTGTCGCCCGCGAGGCGCAGGCCGTGCAAGACTACGCTGAGGACTGCCGCGCCCATCTGCCCTACAGGACGCCCTATGCTGGCCAAACTACACCCGAGGCTGATCCTCGACGCTCTGGATCGCATTGACCGTGAGCCGCCGTCTTACACCCTCAATCGCCCTGCGGCACTGCGCCGGGTGTTCTGGACCCTCGCCTGTGTGGCCGTATGTCTGCTGTTGTTACATTATGGCAAATACTCCAGCACCCTGCGCGAATTTTTACACCTGCTGGCTAAGGTCACAGGTGCCGAATCCCAGGCCTGGCTTAACCATTGGCAGGCGCAGGGCAGTCTGCCGTTGATCCAGTACCTGTGGTGGAGCGGCATGCACCTGGTGTTTTTCCTGCTGGTACCCGCCCTGTTTATCCGACTGGCCTTGCGGGAACGGGTCGTGGATTTCGGCTGGCGCTGGCAGGACACCCACCGACACTGGCTGGGCTATCTGCTACTGCTGAGTCCCATCCTGTTTTTTGTCTATCTGGTCAGCCTGGGCGAAGACTTCGTCAATCACTATCCCTTCTACCGACACGCCGGGCGCAGCTGGGCCGACCTGCTGGCGTGGGAGGCGCTCTACATTGCCCAGTTCGTGGTGCTGGAGTTTTTCTTTCGCGGCTTTATGCTGCGGGCATTGCAGCCGGCGGTGGGGGCCAACGCCGTGTGGATTATGTGCGTGCCCTATATGATGATCCACCTGCCCAAACTGCCACTGGAGGCCACCGGCGCCATTCTGTTCGGCCTCTTCCTGGGCATACTCGCGCTCTTGTCACGCTCCATCT
>CBFGUT010000296.1:0-3968 GCA_965652265.1 uncultured Cellvibrionaceae bacterium
TGGTTTTTAGGGAATGAGGGTATGCTGAGGGAAAGCGGGAGTTTGAACGCTGAAGACCTCTAGCAGGCTGTTGGGATAGGCTATATATATAACCGTGTATTGACCATGAAATCATGCATTTTTGTCCTGTTGGTTGCCCTGTTCTGGTGCGCAGAGCCTCTGGCCACGGAGGTCTCTGTTGCATCTACAGGCCCCGGAGCATCGTCGACATTGACCTATATTGTTAACGAGGTGGCCGCCGAGCCCTACCAGATCATAACCGGGCAGGGCCGCCACGAAGGCCTGGTCACTGATATTGTGCGCGAGTTGCTCAAGGGCACGGGAATCCGCTGGCAGGTGGAGTCTCACCCCTATCGACGTGTGCAGCGGTTGCTGGGCAGTCCCACGAGTGGCCACTGGATATGCTATGGCGCCGAGGGGTGGTTGCGTCCCGATGCCCTGGCGCGCTCGGTACTGATGGAGCCGGCGCTGTTTGTCACACACTTCCAGTTGGTGGGACGGCGGGGTGGCCCGGCCGACCCCATTGCCGATGCCCGCCGCGCCCGCATTATTGTGATCCATGGCTACCGCTACGGTGAGCGCTTTGCGAGTTGGGTTCGCGACAGTGGCCACACCCTGGTGGAGGCCCCCTCGCACCAGCACGCTCTGGCCATGTTGCGCCAGCGGCGCGGGGATTACTATCTGGCCGAGTATATTCGTGTCGACTGGGAGATTGCCCGCGCCGGCGGCGGCCGCGAGGACCTGAGCATCCACGACTTTTCCGCACTCCTTGCTCCCACTCCCATTCATCTGATTCACAATCGCGACCTGCCCGAGGCTCAGGCCAGGGTGCTGGTCGAGCGCCTGCGGGCGATGGCGGCGGCGGGAACTCTTGAGGCGCTATACGGCCGCTACCGGCGACCCTAGTGCGAGTCCTCGAGTCAGCGATCGTCGAATTACCGTTCCTTGATTCGATGATTGGTGATTTGGTCCAGCTTGTTCCACCCGGTACGGGGTGTTTAGTCTTTTAGTCTTGCAACCGTCGGACAAACTCCCTAGAATAGCCCGCCCTAACTGGCCCCGCCCCTGGCGAGGTCACTCCTTGTCTCACCGGCATGCCGGGAGGCTTAACCCGTAAGGAGCAATCAATGCGTCATTACGAAATCGTGTTTATGGTCCACCCGGACCAGAGTGAACAGGTCCCGGGCATGATCGAGCGCTACAGCGCTACCGTCACCACCGGTGGCGGCAAGATCCATCGCCTGGAAGACTGGGGTCGCCGCCAACTGGCCTACTCCATCAACAAAATCCACAAGGCACACTACGTGCTGATGAACGTGGAGTGTAGCGACGAAGCGCTCGAGGAGTTGACCACCAACTTCCGCTATAACGACGCCGTGCTGCGCAACATGGTGATTCGCACCGACGAAGCCATTACCGAAGAATCTCCCATTGCCAAGGCGGAGAAAGAAGGCCGCGAGCGCAAGCCGCGTCCCCCGCGTGCCGAGCGCCGCGACGACAGCGATGATCGCGACGATGACGAGTCCGACGACTCCGAAGACGAAACCGATGATCAGGTCGCTGAAGAAGAGAGAGGAGAGTAACCATGGCTCGTTTTTTCCGCCGTCGCAAGTTCTGCCGGTTTACCGCCGAGGGTGTCAAGCAGATCGACTATAAAGATCTGGAAACCCTGAAGGCCTATATTACCGAGACCGGTAAAATTGTACCCAGCCGTATTACCGGTACCAAAGCCAAGTACCAACGCCAGCTGTCGTCCGCCATCAAGCGCGCGCGCTACCTGGCCCTGCTGCCCTACACGGACAGCCACGAGTAACACCTAAACCATGCGTGCGCTGGCGGAGTTCATTATGCGCGGCCGCACGCAAGCAGTGGGGGTGGCCCTATTGGGCAGCCTGATCCCGCTGCTGACCCCGGCCACGGTGGCTCTGGTCACCTTGCGCCGCGGGGCCTCGGAGGGATTGTGGATATTGCTGTGGGGCCTGTTGCCGGTAATCGTCATGCTGGCACTGCAAAGCCCCGGAGCGCCACTGACCCTGGTGGGCGTGCTCACCGTTTACGGTGGGGCCATGCTGCTGCGCCTGAGTACCTCCTGGCGCCATACGCTGATGGGCATGGTGGCGCTGAATACCCTGGGAGCACTGGTACTGGCTGTGCTGGTACCGGACAGAGTGGCCCTGCTGGTGAAGCTGCTGGGTGAGTTTATCGACCAGCTGCAGCAACAGGCGCCGGAGCCATTGGCTCTACCGGCGGTGGACACCACCCTGGTGCTGGGGCTGATGACTGCACTGATCAGTGTCAGCGGTATTCTCGGTCTGATACTGGCGCGCTGGTGGCAGGCCTTGCTCTATAACCCGGGCGGTTTTGTCGGCGAGTTCAGGGCACTGCGACTGGGGCCGATAGAGGCGCTGGCATGTGCAGCGGCCATTGGCTACTGCACGCTGCAACCGGACAACTACAGCGGCTGGCAGCTTGTGTTTATGTTGCCGTTGGTGTTTTCCGGTATTGCCCTGGTGCACGGGCTGGCGGCCCAGCGCAACATGGGGACGCCCTGGCTGGTGGTGTTTTATGTGATGCTGGTGGTGCTGCAGCCGCTGTACACGCTGCTGGCGGCTCTGGCATTTGTAGATACATGGCTGAATTTTCGCGGACGCAAGCGGCAAATGCCCGCCGATCCGCCCGATAATTGAAACTAGAGGATTGCGAGATGGAAGTTATTCTGCTCGAGAAAGTGGGTAAGCTTGGCACCATTGGTGACAAGGTAAACGTCAAGTCCGGCTTTGGCCGCAACTTCCTGGTGCCCCAGGGTAAGGCCGTGGCTGCCACGGCGACCAACGTCGCCGAGTTTGAGGCGCGCCGCGCTGAACTGGAAGCCGCCGCCGCTGCCAAGAAAGCCGATGCGGAAGCGCGCGCTGCCAAGCTGGCAGAGCTGAGCGTCACCATTGCCGCCAACGCCGGCGACGAAGGTAAGCTGTTTGGCTCCATTGGCACCCGCGATATCGCCAACGCGATCTCCGAAGCGGGTGTGGACGTGGCTAAAGCCGAAGTGAAACTGCCGGAAGGCGCACTGCGTGAAGTGGGCGAGTTCGAAATCGATATTCAGGTACACGCCGAAATCATTCAGAGCGTTAAAGTGAGCGTTGTCGCCGAGTAAACGGTAGCCTGCCCCACGGGGCGGTTATTTGGGCTGACAAAGCCACCCAATTCGGGCACTATCAACAAATCGATGGCCGTGGCGCCATTGGGCTGTGGTAGTGCCCGTTTTTGTTTTGAGCTGGCCTTGAGTCTGTGGAAAAGCCTTGGCGAGACAGGCTAATCCCCTGGCCAGAGGCTCAGTGCCATCGGGTATACTGTTCGCCCGATAACCCGATAATAAACCCGAATGCCTATGAGCTTATCGCCAGAACCCCTGTATAGCGATGCCCCGGAAGCCGATGGCGCGCGTCTGCCGTCGTCGGTGGAGGCGGAGCAGGCGGTACTGGGCGGATTGATGCTGGACAACTCGCGCCTGGACGCGGTGCATGAAATCGTCTCCGAGGGGGACTTCTACCGCCAGGATCACCGCTTGATCTTCCGCGCCATGGTGCGCCTACAGGAACAGTCACAGCCGCTGGACGCCATTACCCTCTCGGAAGCCCTGGAAGGGCATGGGGAGCTGGAGCGGGCAGGGGGGTTGGCCTATTTGGTGGAAATGGCGGCCAATACGCCCAGTGCCGCCAATATCACCGCCTATGCGCGTATTGTGCGCGAGCGCTCCACGCTGCGCCAACTGATCGCTGCCGCGACCGAAATCAGCCAGTCCAGCCTCAACCCCGCTGGCCTTGATGCCGATGACTTGCTGCAGCTGGCGGAAAAGCGAGTGGCACAAATTGCCGAGGATCGTCCCAAGGAGGGCGGTCTGCAACTGGTGGACGGGCTGCTCAAGGCCACGGTGCAGCGTATCGACGAGCTGTTCCAGTCGGGCGAGGATG
>CBFGUT010000297.1:0-3903 GCA_965652265.1 uncultured Cellvibrionaceae bacterium
GCGAGCGCAACAGGGTGGACTTGCCCACGGCGTTGGCGCCCAGCAGGCCCACTACCGAACCCGGCGCCACCGGCGCCATGCTCACCTGGTTCAGTACGGTGCGATCCCCATAACTGACACTCAGACTGTGAATGTGCAGGCTGCTCACACAACACCTCCGCGCCGACTGACGATCAGGGCCAGGAACAGGGGAATACCGATCAGGGCGGTCACCACCCCCACGGGCAATATCACCCCGGGCACAATCAGCTTGCTCGCCAGGGAGGCAAAGCTCATCAACAATGCCCCCGCCAGAGCACTGGCGGGCAGATAAAAGCGGTGATCTTCGCCAAACACCAGGCGTGCCATATGTGGGGCCACCAGGCCGATAAAACCAATCTCGCCGACAAAGGCAATGGCGATGCCGGTGAGCACACTGGTGCGCAACAGCACCCGCAGCCGCAATCGCTCCACGGCGATGCCCAGACTGCGGGCGTGATCCTCGCCGCTGCGCAGGCTGGTCAGTACCCACACCCCGCGCAGGGAAAAGGGCAGGCACAGCGCCAACACCAGGGCCACCAATCCCAGTTTTTCCCAGGAGGCGCGCGCCAGACTGCCCATGGTCCAGAAGACGATCTGCTGCACGGTATCGGCGCTGGAGACGTACTGCACCAGCCAGATCAGCGAATTCATGGTGAAGTAGACGGCAATACCAAACAGCACCAGGGTACCCACATTGGCGCCGTAACGGCGCGCCAGCCACTGGATCAGCAAGGTGGACAAAGCGGCAAACACAAAGGCCGCCAGCGGCACCAGCAGGTTTTGTGGGATCGCGCTCAACTGGCCGCCAAAGGCAATGGCCAGTGCCGCCCCCAGACAGGCGGCAGAGGCCACCCCCAGGGTAAAGGGGCTGGCCAGCGGGTTGTTGAGCACCGTCTGCATCTCCGCGCCGGCGAGGCCCAGGCAGGCCCCCACCAACACGGCCAGCAGGGCATAGGGCAGGCGAATATCCCAGAGAATCACCGCCTGACTGCGACTGAGCCCCTCGGGGTTAAAGAGCCCGGCCAACACTTCGCCCACCGACAGTGCCGCCGGCCCGGTGGTGAGATCCACCAGAATCAGCCCCACCACACCCAGCGCCAGGGCACCGAGCAACCACCAACGGCGGCGCACCAAAGCGCGATAGCGAACCACCAGCGGCGTTGCCGGCGCGGCGGCGAGTGATGTCTCGGGTTGGTTCACGGGCGGGTGACTCCGGGGTCTGCGACAATCCAGTAGGTGCCGGTAAGAGGCACCGGCTGGAAGTCCCGATAGAGCTGCTGGAGCAGCGCCTCGGCGTCCATATCGGCAAACACCGCCGGGTGCAGCCACTGGGCCATGGCCACCAGCGCCGCGATGTTAAAGGGCGAATTATAGAAATGGTGCCAGACGGCGAACATCCGCCCTTCCCGCACCGCCTCCAGGTTGCTTACCGGCATGCCCTCGGTGGCGGCAGTCAGCGACTGTCGGGCCTGTGCGGGGGACACATCGGCCCCCAGGCGCACAAAGGGGCTGGCGGCGCCTTCCAGTTTTCCCGAGCCAATGGCAGTGGCCAGATAGCGCTCCGGCGGGTGCGTGAGCAGGTGTTCGATATTCACATTGCCCACCTGCCCGGGTATCAATTCGGCCCCCATATGCTGGCCGCCCGCTGCACTCAAGAGCACGCCGAGCATGGTGTCGCCCATGGTTTCACAGCACTCGGCGAACAGACCCACTTTGCTGTGCAGAAAGACCCTGGGACGCTCCTCAGCCGGAATTGCCGCCACCCGTTCGCGCACCCTCTGCAGCTGTTGTTGATAGAGCCGGTTAAAGGCCTCCGCCCGGTCTTCCCGGCCCAGTAGCTGTCCCAGAATACGCACGCTGGCGGTGGTGTGTTGCAAGGGCTGTTCGCGAAAATCGATAAATACCACCGGAATACCGGCCGCCTGCAGTGGCGCCAGCAATTGCTGGTCGCGCGGCGAAGGGCCGTGGCCGCTGATACCGAAAATCGCCACGTCGGGAGCCAGTTCGATGGCTTTTTCCACACTGAAACTGGCGGCACTGCCCTGGCCGATCAGAGCAATATCCTCCAGCGCGGGAAAGCGCTCGGCGTAGTGCGCCCAGGTGGCGGGATCGTATTGCTTGAGGTCGGCCAGCATACCCTTGATCCGCGGAATACCCGCCTGATCGTCGACAATACCCAGCGCCGGAATAAACCGGCTTTCACCCAGAATGATGCCTTCAATCTTCGCCGGCACAGTCACTGTGCGACCGAGAATATCCTCGATTTGTCGCTCAGTATCTGCCAGCACCACCGGCGTCATCACGCTCAGCACCAGTGCTATCAGCCATGCTCGCCCGATTGCCTTCAATCCCATTGCGTTTACCTCGTTATGAAAAACGCGCGGAGGCTCTCGCGAACCCCCGCGCAACGCGAGACGGTGCTCGCTACCCGTTAAAACCGGTACGCCACGGTAGCCTTGATATTGCGGCCGGGCTCATAGTCCGTCAAAAACAGCTGGCCAAAGCGCGGATGGAAGGACACTCCGGTGCGCGATGACTGGGACGCGTAAAACTCGTCAAACACGTTGTCCACGCCCAGCGTCAACTCCAGGCCTTCGAGCGCACCGCGTGGCAGCCAGCGGGCGGAAATATTGTGCACGGTAAATCCCGCCTTGGCATTGTCGAGGGTGGCGCCGTCCAGATCGGGGGCGGCGGGCACATCGCCCACGTGCATGACATCCCAGTGCAGGGTGAGGTCGGTGACTGTCAATTGATAATCTACACTGAGGCTCCAGGTGTCGCCCTGCTGGCGATCAATTCGCGCGCCCTGCAGGCTGTCATACTCGGTGTAGGCATCCAGTTCGCTCTCGGCATCGGAGTAGGTCAGCAGGGTGCTGAGCCCACCCAGATCGTAGCCGATATAAGCCTCGACGCCACTGACCTCCATATCGCCCACGTTGTCCTTCGCCGGGCCGGCGTACTGGTAAATATACCCTTCGATATCCGTGCGAAATACCGTGGCCCCCAGAGAGAAATAGGAGGCGCCCAGCACCGAGTCGCCGTAGGCGAAGGACAGCTCGTCGTTGCGGCCCGTCTCCGCCTCCAGTTCGGGATTGGCTTCATCAAACAGCCCCGCGCCGATAAACACCTCCGCCGGCTCCGGCCCCTGAAACAACTGGGTGGCGGAGAGTTTGAAAACCAGCGGTTGCAGGGGACGGAATTCCGCCGCCAGCGAGCCGGTAACCTCGTCGAAAGTTTTGGTGGCCACCACCGATTCCAGGTCGAACTCGTCATAACGCAAACCGGGAATCACGGCGAACTTGCCGAACTCAATACGGTCCTGTACAAACACGGCGCTGCTGTTGGCCTCTTCGGCGGAAGTGTCCACGCTGTCGCTCTCAGTGTAGGCGGCGCGGTAGTGGGTTTCGTAACGAATAACATCCACGCCGTAGGTGAGGGTGTTGCTGACCTGACCCGGCAAACGGGTTTCGGCCAACACATTGAAGCCGCTATTGTCCGCCTCGCCCTCGACAATTGCCGCCCAACTGGCAAAATCGGGGTTATTCGCATAACCGCTCTCGTCGCGCCAGAGGGTACTGTCGTTGGTAAACAGGGCCGCCTTGAGGGTGGTGTGGCCAAACTCGGCGTCATAGTTGGCCGTAAACGTGTCGCGGGTAAATTCGGTGGGCCACAGCAACGGCACCTGCAGTGAGGCGGTGATGGCCAGGTCGGTTGCCAGGCCCATATCGGGTCGATAGCTGTAATCACCCTCATCCGCGTAGCGTTCATAGCTAAAAGACAACCGCTGGTTGCGGGTGATATCGAAACCCACTTTTAACAGGGCGTCGTCAATTTCACCCTTCAGGCCCCGCACTTCACCATCGGTATTCGGCAATTCCCCGC
>CBFGUT010000298.1:0-3874 GCA_965652265.1 uncultured Cellvibrionaceae bacterium
CATCGTTCATCGTTCATCGTTCATCGTTCATCGTTCATCGTTCATCGTTCATCGTCCTCACGTCTTGGGCAATGTCACTCCCCGCTGCCCCTGGTACTTGCCGCCGCGATCCTTGTAGCTGGTTTCACAGATTTCATCGGACTCGAAGAACAACATCTGCGCCACGCCCTCGTTGGCGTAGATCTTGGCGGGCAAGGGCGTGGTGTTGGAAAACTCCAGGGTCACATGCCCTTCCCACTCGGGCTCAAGCGGGGTGACATTAACGATAATGCCGCAGCGAGCATAGGTGGATTTGCCCAGACACACGGTCAGTACAGAACGGGGGATGCGAAAGTACTCGACGGTGCGCGCCAGGGCAAAGGAGTTGGGCGGGATAATACAGACGTCGCTCTTGACGTCCACAAAGCTGTTTTCGTCGAAATTCTTGGGGTCCACCACCGAGGAAAACACATTGGTGAATATCTTGAATTCATCCGCACAGCGCACATCGTAACCGTAGCTGGAGGTTCCATAGGAGACAATGCGCTGCTGGTTTTCATTAAATCGCACCTGGCCCGGCTCAAAGGGCTCGATCATGCCCTGCTCTTCGGCCATGCGGCGCATCCATTTGTCGGACTTGATACTCATGGGGTCTCCTGAAGGGTCAACTACCGGTCTGTCGATGGGGCCGCATCATAGCGTTTTTTGCTGAAAAAACCCACTCAGTCATCCACTACCTCAATCTCGGGCCCGGCTCCATGACCGGCCTGTTGCCAGAGGCCGGCACCCACCTGGCGGGCGATGGCGCGATAGTGCCGGGCGATACTGGAATCGGGATCGGCGGCCACCGTCGGTCTGCCGCCATCGGCCTGTTCGCGAATGCTTAAATCCAGTGGCAGTGAACCCAGCAAACGTGTCTGATAGTCGCGAGCGATGCGCTCGCCGCCGCCACTGCCGAAGACATGCTCCTCATGCCCACACTGGCTGCAGATATGCACCGCCATATTCTCCACCACCCCCAACACGGGAATGCTGACTTTGCGAAACATCTCGATACCCTTTCTGGCATCCAGTAGAGCGATATCCTGAGGTGTAGTGACAATCACCGCACCGCTGACCGGCACACTTTGCGACAGCGTCAGTTGGATATCGCCGGTACCGGGCGGCATATCCACCACCAGGTAATCCAGATCGTCCCAACGGGTCTGGGTCAGTAACTGCTTAAGTGCACCCGTGGCCATGGGGCCGCGCCACACCATGGGCGTCTGCTCGGTGACCAGATAGCCCATGGAAATGGACTGGATACCGTATGCCTCAATCGGCAGCATTTGCTGGCTGCCCTGCTCGCCGGCGATTTCCGGTCGGCGACTGCCTATACCCAACATCTGCGGCACGCTGGGACCGTAGATATCGGCATCCAGAATGCCCACGCGTGCGCCCTCCGCCGCCAATGCCAGCGCCAGGTTAACGGCGGTAGTGGACTTGCCCACGCCGCCTTTACCGGAGGCCACGGCGATAATATTGCGCACACCGGGAATCTGCTGTCCAGCCGTCACCGGCGCCGGCTCGATCTGCCAGCGAATATCCACCTCCACAGCGGCCACACCCTGCAGATCGGCCAGGGCTTCATTGACGGTATTGGCCAACAGCGCTGCCACCCCCCCGGCGGCATAGCCCAGAGTCAGTGTCACCTTCACCACATCCCCCGCCACGGTGACCTCGGGCACAACACCCAGGCCGGCCAGGGGTTCATTCAAGGTCGGATCGATAAGTGTGTGCAAACGGTGTTCAACAGCAGCGGTTAAAGACATAAAGGTGTTTTCTCCGGAATCATCAAGCGACTAAACCCCGGGCCCCGGAAGGACCCGGATTCATTTCAGTATCATAGTATGATACTGAAAAAGCACAGGATATTTGCTATAGTGCGCCTCTTTTTTGACACCCGCTCAGACACGAAGTCCATCACTATGACCGAACGCCGCAAAATCCTTGTCACCAGTGCCCTGCCCTATGCCAATGGCGACCTGCATCTGGGACACCTGATGGAGCAGATCCAGACGGACATCTGGGCCCGCTTCCAGCGGCTGCGCGGTCACGACTGCCTGTATGTATGCGCCGATGATGCCCACGGCACCGCCATCACCCTCAAGGCCGAAGAGTTGGGCATCAGCCCCGAAGAACATATTGAACGCATGCACGCGGCCCACAAACAGGTGTCCGAGGGGTTCCTGATCCAGCACGACAATTTCCACACCACCCATTCTGTGGAAAATCGCGAATTGTCCGAGCTGATCTACACCCGGCTGGAGGCCAATGGCCATATTGCCCGCCGCGAGATCACCCAGGCTTTTGACCCGGTGAAAAACCTGTTTCTGGCGGACCGCTATATCAAGGGCACCTGCCCCAAGTGCAAAACCCCGGACCAGTACGGTGACAACTGCGAGGCTTGCGGCGCCACCTACGCGCCCATGGATTTGATCGAGCCGGTGTCAGCGCTCTCCGGCGCCACCCCCGTGCCCAAACAGTCGGAACATTTCTTTTTTACCCTGCCCGCCTTTGCCGATTTTTTGCGCGACTGGACCCGCGCCGGTCACCTGCAGAACGAAGTGGCCAACAAGGTGGCCGAGTGGATCGACGGTGAATTGCAGGAGTGGGATATTTCCCGCGACGCGCCCTACTTTGGTTTTGAAATACCCGGCCACGCGAATAAATATTTCTATGTCTGGCTGGACGCGCCCATTGGCTATATTGCCAGCCTGAAAAACCTGCTCGATCCGCAGGGCAAAGACTGGCTGGACTATTGGAAACCCGACTCCGAAGCTGAGGTCTACCACTTTATCGGCAAGGATATTGTCAATTTCCATGCACTTTTCTGGCCCGCCATGCTGCATTCGGCCAAACTGCGCACGCCCACCAAAATTTGCGTGCACGGTTTTGTCACCGTCAACGGCAAAAAGATGAGCAAGTCGCGCGGCACGTTTATCAATGGCCAAACGTATCTCGACCATTTGGACCCCGAGTACCTGCGCTACTATTTTGCCGCCAAGCTCTCCAGCGCCGTAGACGATCTGGACCTTAACCTGGACGATTTTATCCAGCGGGTCAACGCCGACCTGGTGGGCAAGGTGGTGAATATCGCCAGCCGCACCGCCAAATTTGTGCAAAAAACCGGAGGCAACCTCGCCGCCGAACCGGCCGATGCCGCTCTCTGGCAGCGCTTTGCCGACGCGGGCGATACCATTGCCGACCTCTACGAGGCGCGCGACTTCGGCAAGGCCATGCGCGAGATCATGGCGCTGGCCGATGCCGCCAACGAGTATATTGCCGCCGCCGCGCCCTGGGCCATGGCCAAGGAACCGGGCCGCGAGGAGGAGATCAACCGCGTGTGCAGCCTGGGCATCAATATGTTCCGGGCGCTGATCACCTACCTGAAGCCGGTACTGCCGGCGCTGGCCGCGCGCGCCGAAGACTTCTTACAGGAAACCCTGCACTGGGAAGCCCCGGTCAGCTATCGGGGCGAAGACGCCATTGGCACCTTCACGCCCCTGCTCGCCCGACTGGACAAAGACAAGGTGGACGCCATGATTGAAGCCAGCAAGGAAACCGCCGCCGCCAAACCCACTGGGCCACTGGCGGACGAGCCCATTGCCGAAGAAATTGACTTCGACGCCTTCGCCAAGGTAGACCTGCGGGTAGCGCGCATCGCCAAGGCCACCCATGTGGAGGGTGCCGACAAGCTGTTGCAATTGACGCTGGACCTGGGCGGCGAAACCCGCAATGTCTTCTCCGGCATCAAGAGCGCCTACCGCCCCGAGGACCTGGAAGGTCGCCTGACGGTGATGGTGGCCAACCTCAAGCCGCGCAAGATGAAATTTGGCATGAGTGAAGGCATGGT
>CBFGUT010000299.1:0-3816 GCA_965652265.1 uncultured Cellvibrionaceae bacterium
CGACAACAGGGTGGCACTAATCACCGTGGCAAAAATACCAAACTGGGCCGCCGCCCCCAAAAACAATGTCTTGGGGTTGGCCAGCAGAGGGCCGAAATCGGTCATGGCACCCACGCCCATAAAAATCACCAGCGGTGCGATACCTGAACCAATGGCCACTTTGTAAAAGGAATAAAGAACACCGTGGCTGTAACCCAGATCAGTGGCCAGCCGGTAGGCATCGGCCTGTACCGCCGCCGGCGCTTGCTTCCAGACCTCCATCAATGCTTTGGCTCCCAGTTGTGCCTCCTGGCCGAGCACATTGGCCATGGCGGCGATCACTTCCGGATAACCGGAAGCCAGGGCATTTTCCACAGCAGACATGGACATGCCGGCGCCGGGTATATTGGAGAGGATACAGCCAAAGCCAATCGGCACCAGCAGCAGGGGCTCAAAGCCCTTGCGGATAGCTAAAAACAACAGTAACAGGCCTACCAGCATCATCACCACCTGACCGGAGTTCAGGTGGTAGAGTCCCGAGTCGTGCCACAGGCGCATAAAGTTTTGCATAATCTAACTTCCGAGCAATTTACGAGCGCATCAGGCAATGCTGAGCAGGGTATCGCCAGCGGTCACCGAGTCGCCAGCTTCCACATTGATAGCGGCAATGGTGCCGGAGCGCGGGGCGCTGACCTCGGATTCCATTTTCATGGCTTCCAGAATCAGCAGGGTATCGCCCTCTTCCACCTGCTGCCCCACCTTGACCGAGACCTTGCTGATGGTGCCACCCAGCGGCGCCGGTACCGGCTCGCCTTCCCCAGTGGGTGCGGCGCTGCCGCTGCCAGAAGTCGCCGAACCCCCGCCGCTGCTAATGGCACTGATATCACCACCGTTGCTGACCGCCACGGTGTAGGTTTTGCCTTCCACGGTCACCGTGTAGACTTCCTCGCCGCTATCGGTGGTAACGACACCGCCTTCCCTGCCTGTGGGCACGGGCTCAAAGGCATCGGGGTTACCGCGGTTTTGCAGGAATTTAAGGCCCACCTGGGGAAAGAGCGCATAGGTAAGCACATCGTCGATTTCGGCTTCGCCATCGGCAAGATTAATGCCCTGGGCTTTGGATTCCTTGTGCAAGGCCTGGGTGAGTGATTCCAGCTCCGGCTCCAGCAGGTCTGCGGGGCGACAGGTGATGGGCTCGCCTTCGCCCAACACACGGGCCTGTAAGTCTTTGTTTACGGGGGCGGGGGTAGAGCCATATTCGCCCTTGAGCACGCCCTCGGTCTCGCGAGTAATGGTCTTGTAGCGCTCGCCCGAGAGCACATTCATCACCGCCTGGGACCCCACGATTTGCGAGGTGGGCGTTACCAGCGGGATGTACCCCAGATCCTCGCGTACGCGCGGAATCTCTTCCAGCACGGCGTCAAATTTGTCCTCGGCATTCTGCTCGCGCAGCTGGTTTTCCATATTGGTGAGCATGCCGCCGGGTACCTGGGCAATCAGGATGCGCGAGTCCACGCCCTTGAGCGAGCCTTCGAATTTGGCGTACTTGCGTCGCACTTCCCGAAAGTAGGCGGCCACTTCTTCCAGCAGCTCCAGATCCAGCCCGGTATCTCGCTCGGTACCCTGCAGCGCCGCCACCATAGTTTCGGTGGGGCTGTGGCCGTAGGTCATGGACATGGAAGAAATGGCGGTGTCGATATTGTCGATACCCGCCTCCACACACTTGAGATTGGTGGCGTGGGCCAGGCCCGTGGTGGCGTGGCTCTGCATATGAATGGGGATGGAGCAGCTCTGCTTCAGGCGCGTGACCAACTCGTAGCCCACATAGGGTTTGAGCAGGCCGGCCATATCCTTGATGGCGATGGAGTCGGCGCCCATATCCTCGATGCGCTTGGCCAGATCCACCCACAAGTCGATATCGTGCACCGGGCTGATGGTATAGGAAATTGTTCCCTGGGCGTGTTGGCCCTGTTTTTTCACCGCCTTCAGCGCCGTTTCCAGGTTGCGCATATCGTTCATGGCATCGAACACGCGGAACACATCCACACCATTGTGGGCGGCGCGCTCGACGAATTTTTCCACCACATCGTCGGCGTAGTGGCGATAACCCAGCAGGTTTTGCCCGCGCAACAACATTTGCATGCGGGTGTTGGGCATGGCTTTTTTCAGTTCGCGGATGCGGTGCCAGGGGTCTTCCCCCAAATAGCGAATACAGGCGTCAAAGGTCGCCCCACCCCAGGTTTCCAGTGACCAAAAGCCCACGGCATCCAGTTTCTCGGCAATCGGCAGCATGTCATCCAGCCGCAGTCGCGTGGCAAATAGCGACTGATGCGCATCGCGCAAGACCACATCGGTGATGCCCAACGGCTTCTTAGCTTCGCTCATGGCGTTTTTTACCCCAATTCTTGATGATTCTGAGTGACCAACAGGTGTCAACGCCCCTGCTTTTTACGGTGCTGCTGAAGGGCCAGCGCAATCGCGCGCTTAACGCGCTCATCGGGTCCTTTCGCGGGTGTCCGTGTCGGCGCCTCTTGCAGTGGGGAGGCGGCCTCGGGAAACAGACCCACCACTCGCGACATAATGCCTGTGGCCAGTACCAGCAGGGTCAGAAAGACCACCACCGTGCCCATGCCGTAGAGCATCAGGTCAACTCCCTGCTCCAGAATGTCCTGGTTCATAACAGTCTCCTCGATCATTATCGCCAGTGGTGTCTTTGCCCTCGCGCCCGTGCGTGGCGCAAACGGCCGTGCATTTTCTCTTATCTTTCAAAAACTTACAAGATGGAAACTATAACAGGCTAAAAACTGTGGTTATTTTGGCAGGGTTTCGCCACACTTTCGCCGACAATCGCGGCATTTTCCCATCAGGGCTGGCAATGCACCGCACTTGCAGTAAGATACGCGCCTCTAGTTAAGCAGGACATCCACTATGCGCATACTGCTCGCCCCCATGGAGGGCGTGGTAGACCATCTGGTTCGGGACCTTCTCACCGGCATTGGCGGTATCGATCAGTGCGTGACGGAGTTTGTGCGCGTGACGGAGCAGCGACTGCCACGGCGCGTGTTTTTGCGCCTGGCGCCGGAAATAGCCCGGGGCAACACCACCCCGGCCGGTGTGCCCGTGAAGGTGCAATTGCTGGGTGGCAATCCCCGCGCCATGGCCGACAATGCCCAACGGGCGGTACGCGCCGGCGCCAACGCCATCGATATCAATTTTGGCTGCCCGGCGAAAACCGTCAACAAAAGTGACGGCGGCGCCTGCCTGCTGCGCACCCCCGACCGCCTCAACCAGATCGTCGGCGCCGTGCGGCAGGCACTGCCCACCAGTGTGACTGTCAGCGCCAAAATCCGTCTGGGTTATGAAGAGCGCGGCGGCTACCTGGACACCGCGCGGGCCATTGCCGAGGCCGGTGCCAGCGAGCTGGTGGTACACGCCCGCTCCAAGGCGGACGGCTATCGCCCTCCGGCCTACTGGGACGCCATTGCCGAAATCGCCAACACCGTGGACATTCCCGTGGTGGCCAATGGCGAAATCTGGAGCCTGAACGATTACCTCAACTGCCGGCAACAATCCGGCTGCGCCGACGTGATGCTGGGTCGCGGCCTGCTGGCGCGGCCAGACCTGGGACGGATCATTCGCGCCCACCAGCGGGGCGAAGCCTACACGCCAATGGGCTGGCCCCAGGTGCTCGAGCTGTTACATCATTACTATCACATCAGTTTGTCGGCCTACCCGCAAAAATATGCTGGCAATCGCATCAAGCAGTGGCTGATGTATCTGCAACGCAACTACCCGGAAGCTCAGAGGTTTTTTGAACGCATCAAGCGCGAGCGCGAC
>CBFGUT010000300.1:0-3806 GCA_965652265.1 uncultured Cellvibrionaceae bacterium
AGGCTCGCGCGCGGCCAATTCCTTTTCATCCACGCACAGGTTCATGGTGCCGGCCTCGGCATCCAACTCAATGATATCGCCGTCGCGCACCAAAGCGATGGGCCCCTTGTCCAGGGCTTCAGGCGTAAGATGAATGGCAGCGGGAATCTTGCCCGAAGCGCCCGACATGCGCCCGTCGGTGACCAGTGCCACTTTGAAGCCCCGGTCCTGCAGTACCCCCAGTGCCGGGGTCAGTTTGTGCAGCTCCGGCATACCATTGGCTTTGGGCCCCTGAAAGCGCACCACAGCGACAAAATCCCTGTCCAACTCGCCTTTTTTAAAGGCTTCCTGTAGCGCCGCCTGGGTGTGGAACACAATGGCGGGAGCCTTAACAGCGCGGTGTTCGGGCTTAACCGCGGATACCTTGATCACACAGCGGCCCAGGTTGCCGGTAAGCAGCTTCATACCGCCTTCCGGGCTGAAAGGTTGCGCCACGGGGCGCAGTACATTTTCGTCAAGGCTTTCCGCTGGCGCATCGCGCCACACCAACTCGTCACCATCCAGGAAGGGCTCCCGGGTATAGGGAGCGAGACCACCCTCGCCCATCACCGTTTTAACATCATCGTGCAGATAACCGGCCGCGCGCAGTTCGCGCATTAAAAAGCCCATGCCGCCCACCGCCTGGAAGCGGTTGATATCCGCCAGGCCATTGGGATAGATGCGGCACAGCAGAGGCACGGTGTCGGAGAGATCGGCGAGATCCTGCCAGTTCACCAGCACACCGGCTGCCCGCGCCATGGCCATCAGGTGTATGGCGTGGTTGGTAGAACCGCCAGTGGCCAGCAAACCGACAATGCCGTTGACGATGACTTTCTCGTCAACGATCTCCGCCATGGGCGTATAACTACCATGAGTGGTAATGGCTGCTAATTGCTTGACGGCCGCCTCTGTCAACGCCTCGCGCAGCGAAGTACGCGGATTGACAAAAGAGCTGCCAGGCAGGTGCAGCCCCATAATTTCCATCAGCATCTGGTTGCTGTTGGCGGTGCCATAAAAGGTGCAGGTGCCGGGACTGTGATAGGACGCACTCTCGGCCTCCAGCAGTTCCTTGCGGCCCACTTTGCCCTCGGCAAACAGCTGGCGCACGCGCACTTTTTCGGCGTTGGGCAGGCCCGGCGTCATGGGGCCTGCGGGCACAAAGATAATGGGTAACTGGCCGAAAGACAGGGCACCGATAAACAGGCCAGGGACAATCTTGTCGCAAACACCCAGGCACATGGCGCCATCGAACATGTCGTGGGACAGAGCCACTGCTGTGGACATGGCGATCACATCGCGGCTGAACAGAGACAGATCCATACCGTCCTGGCCCTGAGTGACACCGTCACACATGGCAGGTACCCCACCCGCAAACTGGGCGGTCATGCCCACACTGTGAGCGGCTTTGCGGATGATGGGCAGGTATTCGCCGTAGGGCTCGTGGGCCGACAGCATCTCATTGTAGGCCGACACCACACCCAGATTGGGCGCCTGCCCCTCAGATAGCGCTTTTTTGTCAGCGCTGTCACTGGCGGCAAAGCCATGGGCCAGGTTGCCACAGGACAAACGGTAGCGGGCGGGGCCGTCACTGCGGCTGCGCTCCACTTTGTCCAGATAGGCCTGCCGGGTGGCGCGGCTGCGCTCGATAATCCGGTCGGTAATCGCGGTAATCTTGCTGTTGGTCATTGCTTTACCATCTGTCGTCGTATGCTTGTGGCGACAACCCGGACCTGGGTCTGTCGTCGCTCTTCTCCCCCGCGGGGGTGGCCGTGCGGCACTTTTGTGCTCTATCCGGCCGTTATGCTGGCTAATTTACCGGCCACCAAAGCAACAAAACGATATTCCGGCCGTGCCCGAATACCGTTTTGCGTGGTGCAAGCCTCCAGCCGCACCCATTTTCCGCCTTATGGCCTGGATTTTTTGTAGTATTCTATCAGATTGCGGGTGGAGGCATCATGTCCGGCGCCGATCTCGGCGTCCTCGGCCAGCTCCTGCTGGATGCCCGAGGCCAGCACCTTGCCCAGCTCCACGCCCCACTGGTCAAAGGAGTGCACCTGCCAGATGATGCCCTGTACAAATATCTTGTGTTCGTAGAGGGCCACCAGGGCGCCCAGGGAGTGCGGCGTCACCTTTTGCATCAACAGGGTATTGGTGGTGCGGTTGCCCTCGTGTACCTTGTGGGGCACCACTTCCTCAATTCGCGCGGCATCCATACCCTTGGCGGCCAACTCCTCACGCACCTGCTCGGCACTGATACCACGCATCAGCGCTTCCGTCTGGGCAAAGCAATTGGCCATAAGGGCATCGTGATGGCCTTTGACCGCCAGGGTGGGCTCCACCGAGGCAATAAAGTCGGCAGGAATGATTTCCGTACCCTGATGCAGGCACTGATAAAAGGCGTGTTGACCGTTAATACCCACTTCACCCCAGATTAACGGGCAGCTGCTGTAATCAATGCGCTCTCCGGCCCAGTTGACACTTTTGCCGTTGCTCTCCATTTCCGCCTGCTGCATATAGGCGGGAAGGCGGTGCAGGCACTGATCATAGGGCAAAAGGGCGTAGGCCTTGCGGCCCAGGAAATTATTGTTCCAGATGCCGATCAGCGCCAGTAGTACCGGCGCATTTTTGGATAGCGGCGCGGTGCGAAAGTGCTGATCCATCTCATGGGCACCGGCGAGCAACTCCTCGAAGGCCTCAAATCCGAGCGACAGGGCAATGGGCAGACCGATAGCTGACCACAGGGAGAAGCGCCCTCCCACCCAGTCCCACATATCAAAGATGTTTTCCTCGGCGATGCCGAATTCCGTCGCCTTCGGGCGATTGGAGGAAATGGCGACAAAATGGCGATTGATAAAACTGGAGTCCTTCGCCTTGTCCAGAAACCAGGCCTCGGCAGAGCGGGCGTTAGTCATGGTCTCCAGGGTGGTAAAGGTTTTCGAGGCCACCACGAACAGGGTGGTTTCGGGGTCCAGGTCGCGCAGCGTCTGGGCAATCTGGAAGCCGTCCACATTGGAGACATAGTGAACATTGAGCTGGCCATCACTGTAGGCCGCCAGGGCCTCGGTCACCATCAGCGGGCCGAGATTGGAGCCGCCGATACCGATACTCACCACATCGGTCATGGGTTTGCCAGTATAGCCGCGCCAGTCACCACCGCGCACCTGGGCCACCAGAGAACGCATGCGGTCCAACTCGTGCTTGACCTGCTCGCGCACATTCTCACCTTCCACCATTAATGGTGTATCGTCCGGATCGCGCAGCGCCACATGCAATACCGAGCGATCTTCCGTGCGATTAATTCTCTCGCCGGTGAACATTTTCTCGCGCCAGCTTTCCACTTCACAGGCTTCGGCCAGGTTGACCAGCGCATTGCGCGTTTCTTCGGTGATCAGGTTCTTGGAGTAGTCGAGCAGGATATGGGGAGCTTGGAGGGAGAACTTGGCAAAACGCAGATCATCGGCATCAAACAGGTCACTCATGTGCTGAGTTTTCATTGTTTCAGCGTGGGCAACAAGCGCCTGCCAGGCAGTCAATTCGGTACGGCTAGCCATGAATTGCACATCCTCTATCAATCAAGTCTTGTGGGCTTGGCACCTACCCATACTTCACACCCGTGAACAAGCACCACCATTGCGCCAAACCGGTGCGTTTCGATGCTTTTTTAACCAATGCATAACAGGAATTCGCCTAATCCAGACGAGCGCCCTATTTTGCGAGGGCTGACACAGAGACAGAAAGTAGTGCGGTGCGAAAAGGCCGGTATGATAGGCAGATACCCCCTTAATGTC
>CBFGUT010000301.1:0-3713 GCA_965652265.1 uncultured Cellvibrionaceae bacterium
CAATCTCGCCGGCGAATTCACAATGATACCCGGCCGTCTCGCCGCGCGTCTCAGTCTTAATCACAGTGCCAACGAGGCGCTCAACGATCCTTTTTACGTGCAGGACAATCGCAGCGAGTTCCTGTCGGCCGAGTTGACCTGGCATGCCCTGCGCGCCAGACCCAATCGGCTGGGGCTGGATATCTCCCTGAGCGCCAGTACCCAGGATTACTACGATCGCCTGTTCGGTGAAAACAACAACGACAGTTACCAGGTGTTCCTCACATTCAGGACCACCTTGCCCACACAGATCCCCGGAGGTGTGCAATGAAATCCCGCTCGCGTCTATTCCGTGCCAGGGTGATGACTCTGGCCGTACTCACTGGCATCAGCGCCGAACTCTATGCCAATGTGGATGCCGTGTGCACTGCGGCGAACCCCTGCACCGTCAGCGGCCGTGCGGTGGCCGGTCAGGCCGCCACGGTCACGGTGCGTTGGCGTGGCAGCGTCAGTTCGCCAACCGGCGCGCCACAACTCACCGTCAGTTCTCCCGCCGGCCAATTACTGGCGGGTAACCAGCCCTTGCAGATGCGCAATCAAAACCTGCAACGGGTGGTGGATTTGCCCACCGCCTCGCCCAGCGCCAGTTTTCTGATCAGTGAATCCCTGCCCCTGAGCGCCGAGTTGACTGGCAGGGCCGGCGACCTCGGGGTCAGTCGGATTACCTACCGGCGGCAGTTTTCCGTACCCGGCGGGGCTCTGCGGCAGGGACAGGTGTATATCGATCTGGCGCCGCCGGCACCCGAGCCTGAACCAGAGCCTCAACCCGAACCTGAACCAGAGCCCCAACCGGAACCCGAACCGCAGCCAGAACCAGAGCCGCAGCCGGAACCTGAACCCCAGCCGGAACCGCGACCCGATCCCGTGAGTTCGGCAGTGAGTATCGAGCAAATGACGCTGCGTTTCGATACCGGGGAGCAAGTGCGCGTGGTGCAACCCGGCGAGCCGATGGTGGCGCAACTGGATATGCGCTACCAGCGCGCCGGCTTGTTGCGTGGACGCTGGGAGTTGGCGACCCCGCCGAGCACCCTGGGGCAACCGGTGTTTACACCCCTGCGGGAGGTACAGCAGTACCTGGGTGCCGGGCGGCAAATACTGCTGCAAAGTCCGGCGCTGCCCACCCAGTCGGCGGGGCTCTATCTATTGCGTTTTGTGGTGTTGGAGCCGCGTGGTGTGGATCGCCCGGTCACCGTGCAATACATGGTGGGAGGCAGTGCGCAGACGCCAGTGGCGGTGCACAAGATGCGTTTGCAGCAGCCCGCCGAGGGCGCCACTCTGCAGCCGGATACAGCTTTTGGCTGGCAAGCGATGGAAGGTGTCAGCGCTTATCAACTGGAAATCTATAGTGCCCAGGTGGGGGATGAGCGACCCCTGCCTGCCACCGACGCGCTGACCTTTGCTTCGCCCGCGGAATTGGCCCTGCCGGCCGCCCCGGTGACGGGATTACTGGTGCCGGCTGAGCGCGCCGAGGCGACCTTGAGTGCGCTGGCGCTGGATCACCTGGAAGCCAATAGCCGCTATTACTGGCGGGTATTGGCCATTGATGAACGCGGCTTGATTATCGGCGCCAGTGATTTGCGTGCCCTTCACAGCGGGCCCTGAGGCCCGCGCTTTTGCTGGCGGGCAGCGCGTGTAACAATACCCTTTTTGATCAGGGTAGATAGGCATGTCCGCAGAACAAGAAGCACAGGGGCTGGCTCTACTGAAAGCCATTGCAGCAAAGGATGAAACCGCCATTGCCGCGTTTTACCGACTCTACGAGGCCTGCATTTATCGCTTTGTGCTGTCGCGATTGAACGATACTCATGCCGCGGCCGACATACTCAATGAGGTGATGCTGGAAGTGTGGAAGTCGGCGAACAAGTTCGAGGGGCGTTCAAAGTTGAGGACCTGGTTGTTGGGCATCGCTCACTTCAAGGTGCTGGATTACCATCGCGCCCGCAAGCACCGGGACCACGAAGAGGTGGACGAACAACTCGCCGATGAGTCGCCTGGGGTACAACAGGAGGGGCTATTACAGGCGGCGCAGGATGCCCGCTTGTTACAGCAGGCCCTGTCCCACCTCTCCCCCGAACATCGCCAGGTATTGCACCTGGCTTTTTTTGAAGACATGAATTACACGGAAATAGGCGCGGTGATGGGCGTGCCCGAGGGCACAGTGAAGTCGCGAATATTTCACGCCAAGAAATTGGCAAAAAAACAATTGCAACGATCGATGGTGGCGTCATGAACACTGACCACAAGCTCGATGAATATATCAACGGTACGCTGGATGCCGACGAGCGCGCACGGCTGGAGCAGGCGCTCGAAGCGGACGACGGACTGGCGCAAGAGGCGGCCTTTACCGAGGCCCTGCGCCAGGGGATCAAGCAGCAGCCGGCAACACCGCCCGGCGATATGGGGCTGGCCCGTCTGCAACGCAGCATTCGGCAACACGAGACGAGTCAGGCCAAGAGCACCGGTGGTACGCAGCGCTGGTGGAAGCCCGTGGCTATCGCGGCCAGTGTGCTGTTTCTGATGCAGAGCGCGGTGCTGGTGCACTACCAGAATGATGCCCCCGACACCGATATTCAAATGCTCTCGGGTCCGACGGCGGAGACCGGACCGGTGCTCCAGGTGATTTTTACTCCGGAAACCTCGCTGGCGGAATTGCAAAGCCTATTGCAAGTCGTGGAGGGCGATATTGTGCGCGGCCCCGGTGCCCTCGGTCTCTATGAAGTGCGCCTGCCCGCGGATGCTGACACCGCCGTCGCCCTGTCGCAACTGCGCGCCAGTGAGCGGGTAGAGAGCGCCTCGGTGCGCTGACCATGAAGCGTGCCGCGCTCTGCCTGTTGCTGACACTCGCCGCCGCTGCTGGGGGCCAGGAGCGCGCACCCACGGCCACTTTCACCCGTGTCGAGCAACCCTTGCCCCGACTGCAAACGCTGGCCCCCGACCACTGCCTGACACCCGGCGCCAATGTACAAGTGCGCGGCGAGTATTTTGGCGAGCGAAATCGGTGGCCCCTGGTGCTGGTGAGTGGCCGCGTGCAACTGCCCGTTGTTGTGCAGGCCTGGAGCGACCGGCAAATCAGTTTGCGCCTCCCCGCACGTACCCGCCTGGCCGTGGCCGATCGCTGGCAGTTGGGATTTTATCCAGACGGTCGCTGGCACGGGCAGCCGCTCTCCGGTTTGCGCCTGTGCGTCGAGCCCGCGACCCTGACGCGTACAACTGTCAGCGAACCCTCGCCGGCTGCACCGCGCCCGCCCACCGGTGTACCTCCCGCTCCCCCAGCCCAGCCCACCACGCCCGCGCCAGTGAGGGAGGAACCCGAGTCCGAGCCAGTGAGGGATGTGCCCGCGCCTGTGAGGGAGGAACCTGTGCCCGTGAGAGAGGAACCCACCTTACTTGAACCCGCTATCGCGCCCTCCGGGGAGACGGCGGCGGCACCGGCACCGCCGTCGCCCGTGCCGGAGACGCGGACCGTGGAACCGGGTGCTCCCGTGGAGACAGGGCAAAACGTTGATTCTACTCCGGTTGTCCGTGAAGCTCCTGTGAATGCCGGACCGGGTCACACCGACACCGGGCCTCGGTTGCTGGATATGCCCCTGCCGGCAGAAGCGCCGACCGCACCTGTGGTCAGCGACAGTGACTATGAACCCGGTGAGGTCGTGGTGACCACCACCACCATGGCG
>CBFGUT010000302.1:0-3681 GCA_965652265.1 uncultured Cellvibrionaceae bacterium
GCCAGCGGTGCTGTGGTGAATGATAAGAACAGCGAGAGTTATCAACAGCTACTACAGGCGGTGATCGAGGTGTGTACCGACTTGGCGCGCGCTATTGTCGCCGATGGCGAAGGGGCTACTAAATTCGTCACCATTAATGTCAAAGGTGGTGGCAATCACGACGAATGTCTCAAGGTGGCCTATGCTGTTGCGCACTCTCCCCTGATCAAGACGGCACTGTTTGCCTCCGACCCCAACTGGGGTCGAATTGTGGCAGCGATTGGCTATGCCGGGGTGGAAGGGCTCGACCCCAGTCTGGTACAGGTTTACCTGAACGAGGTACAGATTGTCGGCAATGGTGAGCGCGCTGGTGATTACACCGAGGAGCAAGGACAGGCAGTGATGCAGGGCGATCATATCGATATCAATATTGAACTCGGGCGCGGTCACGCCGAAGAGGTGTTGTGGACTACCGACCTGTCCTATGAGTATGTACGTATTAATGCCGACTACCGCACCTGAATCCTATGGCTGAAACGGCAACACAGAAAGCCGTCCATGTGGCGGTGGGCGTGCTGACGAATCATACCGGTGAAATATTGATTGCCCGGCGCGCGCCGCAGGCTCACCAGGGAGGACTATGGGAGTTTCCCGGTGGCAAGGTAGAGCCTGGAGAGACGGTGCAGGAGGCGCTGGCCCGTGAGCTGCTGGAGGAGTTGGGCGTTTACACGGCTGATTACACACCGGTGATCCAGGTGGCACACGACTACGGTGACAAGGCGGTGCTCCTGGATGTCTATCGCGCTCGTATTGTTCACGGCCAGCCCCATGGCCGTGAGGGGCAACCGCTCTCCTGGGTGGCTCCCCGGGATTTACGCAACTATCCTTTTCCCGCCGCTAATCGCCCCATTGTGCGAGCGCTGACTCTGCCACAAAAAATGCTGATTACTGGAAGTTTTTCTGACCTGAGTGATTTTGAACGGCGGTTGGTCTCCGCTCTGCAGTCTGGCCTACAGCTTATCCAGTTGCGAGCTCCCAAGCGTGAACACAAACATTTTCACGAGATAGTCACGCTGGCCCGGGAAAATGTGAACCCGAGTTCGGTACGGCTGGTAATCAATCGCCAGCACTGGCATGGGAATGCCGACATGGGGCTGCACTTATCCTCACGGGAGTTGATGGAAACATCGCAGCGACCGGATACCCGGGGACAACTGCTGGGGGCCTCGTGTCACAATGCCGAGGAAATCCTGCGGGCCAATTATCTGGATGTAGACTATATCTGCCTGTCACCTGTCAAAGAAACCGCCACTCACCCCGAGGCGACACCTCTGGGCTGGGATAACTTCGGCGAACTCACCCGTCTCGCCGCCGCACCTGTGTATGCGCTGGGTGGCATGCGCGAGTTGGATATCGCCACCGCCATCCGTCACGGTGGACAGGGCATTGCTGGCATCAGTGCCTGGTGGTAAACAAGTCGGACGTCTGAGGTCGGATGTCGGACGCAGAACGCAGATGTTAGATAGGCAGATTTATTGAGAAAGTCATAAAGGAAGAGTACCTCTGGCTGAAGACCGTCAGGCGAAGGGACACGCCTGCCGAGCCTACAGGGATGTATTCACGGCGCGTCTTCAGCCAGAGGTATTCTTCCTTTCCGCCCCGATAGTAAATAGTTCCTCGACCGGTTGTGTCGAGTCATCTTTTAGTTAACCAATGCGTTGAGCAACGGGTAGTGTAGATTGATGCGGTGTTGGGTGGCGCGGAGCTTACACAGCCTGCGAGAATTGGGCATAATGGCTGAATGACGATAAATACTTCCCCCCAGGATGCCCGGCTGATTGCGCTCACTGCCTGGGTGAGCGAGCAGCGAGGCCGTGCTTGTCAGTTATTGCCGCTGGCTGGCGATGCCGGGGCGCGGCGCTATTTTTCGCTGGCGGATGACGAGACGCTGCTGGCAGTGGACGCGCCGCCGGCCACCGAGAATACCAGGCAGTTTTTGTGGGTGGCGGAGTTGCTGTCGCGACACAGTGTGTCGGTACCCGCGATTGAGGCCGCCGATGCCGAACAGGGCTTCTTGCTGGTGGAGCACGCTCGCGAAGGCCTATTTGCCCACCATCTGGGTGACGACAACACCCTGCTCTACGGCGAGGCGATGGTGAAACTGCTGAGCCTGCAACAAATCCCCGTAGATGAAGCCGCGTTGCCAGCATTCGACACTGCCTTCATTCAGCGCGAACTGGCACTCTGTGAACAGTGGTTCTTAAATGGGCTGCTGGGTTATTCGCTAACGCTCGATGACCGCCTTGTGCTCGACGATCTCTTTGCGCAATTAACAGCAGCCGCCTTGGCACAACCCAGCGTAGTAATGCATCGTGATTATCATAGCCGCAATCTTGTTTTTGGTCGCGGCGGTCAGCTGCTTGCCATCGACTTTCAAGATGCGGTCATCGGCCCTTTGACCTATGACCTGGTGTCCTTGCTGCGCGATTGTTACTACACTCTGCTCCCGGATCAAGTGCGGCGATGGGCACTCAACTATGGCGACATGGCCCTGGATGCAGGCGTTATGCCGGCCGTGTCAGCAGAACAATATTTACAGTGGTTCGACTGGATGGGGCTGCAACGCCACATAAAAGTGCTGGGTATTTTTGCCCGTCTGCATCTGCGCGACCATAAGTCCAGTTACCTGCCAGATCTGCCTCGAGTACTGGGTTATATCCAGCAAGTACTCGATTACTATCCGCAGCTGCAAGCGAGTAGAGATTGGTTCCATTTACAGTTGCTGCCACGAGTGAAACAACAGCCCTGGTGGGTGGCGCTGTGAAAGCCATGATCCTCGCCGCCGGGCGTGGCACCCGTATGGGCAGCCTCACGCAGAACACGCCCAAGCCGCTATTGCGTGTGCGCGGCGTGCCGCTGATTGAGTGGCATCTGCGCAAACTGGCGGCGGCGGGTATCGACGAAGTCATTGTCAACCTCGCCTACCTGGGTGAACAAATTCGCAATTACCTGGGCGATGGCAGTCAGTGGGGCCTGCGGCTTGTGTACTCCGTGGAGCCCGAGCCTTTGGAAACCGGCGGCGCCATCTGGCACGCTCGTGAGTTATTGGGACAGACGCCGTTTTTACTGGTGAATGCCGATGTCTATGCCGATGTGGATTACCGTCAGTGGGCAGTAAAATCACTGGCAGCACACAGTCTCGGTCACTTGTTGCTCGTACCTAACCCGGCCTTTAAAACGGTGGGTGACTTTGGCCTCCTGCCTTCGGCAAGCCTGGCGCCAGTGGAACAACAACCTCCCGGCTATACCTTTGCCGGTATCAGCTTGTTGCGTCCGGCGTTGATTACCGACTATCCGCATCGTCGCCATGTTTTTCCTCTGGTGGAGGCATTTCATTATGCTCTCAAGCAAGGTCGCCTCAGCGGAGAGGTTTACACCGGTTTGTGGAGTGACGTGGGTACACCGGAGCGCCTGTCAGTGTTGAATACCCAATCACCGAGTCGTTGATCGCTGAGCCGAAGATCCTGTTTCGGTTTTACTGAACGTTAAGCCACGTCCTTAGGACGTGGTAATGAAAATGGGCTTTGCCTGATAGTGATTGGTGTTTCGTACAAGTTTGGGTGCCAACGGCAGAGGCAGGGACATGGCCTCCGGGACACGCTGTAAATACGTCCCTGTAAGCTCGAGCACAGCGTCCCTGCT
>CBFGUT010000303.1:0-3663 GCA_965652265.1 uncultured Cellvibrionaceae bacterium
CCTATGAGTGAGTTGCTGGATTCACTGTTGCCGGACATTCGTGCCTGTCGCCTGTGCGAGGCATGCCTGCCCCTGGAGCCGCGCCCGGTCCTTCAGGCTCACCCGCGTTCGCGCATCCTCATTGCCGCCCAGGCACCGGGCACGCGGGCTCATGAAACGAGCCTGCCCTTCAACGACCCCAGTGGTGATCGGTTGCGCGATTGGCTGGGTGTGAGCCGCGAGACCTTCTATAACCCCGAGTGCTTTGCGCTGGTACCCATGGGGTTCTGCTACCCCGGGCGGGGCAAATCCGGCGATCTGCCGCCACGGCCCGAATGTGCCGCCACCTGGCGCCGCCCACTGCTGGCGGCGCTTGAACAAGTGGAGTTGACACTGGTAATTGGGCAGTACGCCCAAGCCTGGCATTTTGGTGGCCCGCCCATGCCTGTCACCGAACGCGTGCGCGCCTGGCGTGACTACTGGCCAGCGGTGTTGCCGACGCCGCACCCCAGCCCGCGCAACAACCTGTGGCTGCGGCGCAACCCCTGGTTTGAGCGGGACGTTATCCCCGCCCTGCGCGAGCGCGTGGCTCAACTGCTGAAATAGGTTTGAACACCCATTTATGACCGTCAGACGTCAGACATCCGACGTCTGACGTTTTTCTACTTCGCCGCTTGCAAATACCCCGGTGCCACTTCGGTGGCGAAGTACATCACCGGTACCAGCGCGGCGTTGGCGTCGATGGATATTTCCCGCGAGGCCCAGCCAGTGCCGGTAAGCGCAAACATCTTCATGCCGGGTTCGGCGCCAAAGGCGGGCATATCCGGGTCGTTGGAGTTGGTCCAGTTGTTGGGTCCCAGCACCATCTTGCCACTGTGGTCATCGTCCACCAAAGCGTCGTGGGTGCGGGTAACGGCGTGCTCGATATGCGGATAATCAGCCGCCGTGAGCATGGCCAGGGCCACAGCATTGGTGCCGAAAATCTGGTCCAGAACCCGCAGTACACCGTTGGTGTAACGGGCGGCGGCCTGGTGTTCACCGCGGTTGTGTTTGATATCCGCCGCTGCCATAAGGATGCGCGCATCGTTGAGTTGCATCCGGTTGGAGCCCCAGCGGAAGTTGTTGTCCACGTCGTCGCGGTCGCTGTTATCCCAGAAGTCGGATTTCACATCGAAGGTAACCCCGGGATAGCCCACCTGCTGATACTGAAGAACCTGGTCGGCATAGGTAAACAGGTTGTCTTCGGCTTGGCTGAGATCGAGTCCCTCAGGGCGATGGGTGAGCAGCGACAGGGTAGCTTCGGTGGCGACTTCCGCCCACCAGAATTGTTCCACCCGCTGGTGGTGTCCGTGGGCCAGCATTTTTTCCTGCAACTCGGCGGCTGCCGCCTCGTGTCCCAGCTCTCGGGCGGTCAGGTACAGCTCCACGATAGCCGCGTAGCGATCGTCGTTGACGTTGTTGTCCTCCGGGTCGGCCTCGGGGCCGGCGGCGCAGGGGTCGCGGTGTGTGCGCGGTTCGCGCCACAGACTCCAGTTGTCATTGTTGGGGTAGTAGCCACCTTCGCCACCCACGTCATCAGGTCCCAGACACACCAGCTCTTCGCTTTCGGCATTATCAAAGGCGGTTTTGGCCTGTTCCCAGGCAGCCGCTACCTGCTCCTGGCTGCCGTAGTCGGCATGGACTCGCGCCATGGCCGCCAGGCTGCGCGCCACTGAATAAGTGGCTTTGGTCTCCGGTCTGGAGATACAGGAGGAGCCTTCGCCGGTGGTGCCGGTACATTTGGCCCAGGTGTCGTTGGAGTTGGTGTGCAATTTGGCCACCGCCAACTTCTCCCCGGGGAAAATCAACTGGTACATGGGGCTGGCAAAAAACACCAGTTCATCATAGACACTGCTCATGTTCTCGCCCCGGGTCTGATAGTAATCGTTGATGTCCGGGTAAGTCTCCAGCAGGTTGATCAGGCTCCATTTGGCTTCGGCGGCATTGACCGGGTAATACCCCTGGTCACCGGCGTCGGCGATAAAATCCAGTTGAACCTCATGGTCGGTCCAGTCGTGCACAGAACGCGAGAAAACGTCACCCTCGCGGCGATGGTCTTTAAAGTAGTGATAGACATCCAGCTTCAGGTCGCCGTAGGGGTCGTTGCTGATGGCAAAAGGGTGGGAGCGGGTGTCGCCCACTTGCAGGTAGTAACCCTCACCGGTAGTGGTATAGTCGGAAAAGTCGATCAGATGAAAATTGTCCCCCGATGCGTGATCACTTTGGCGGGTATCACTGCTGGTACCGCTGGCTACGGTCCTGTTTTCGCTGTTTTTCAGTGCCCAATCTATGGCGGTCGTCCCATCGCTGATATACACGGCGACTTTTTCCTGCAGCGGCAGGTAGCCGGCGTAGTTAATCCTGAAGGGGTTCTCCAGTTGTGAGCCGTCATCGGGACTGCCGGCGGTGGGTATGGGCAGGGGGGCAACCGCGGCTCCCGCGCTGGCGGTGCTCTGGCCATTTGATACGCTTTCATCGGCTTTATTGCAGCCAATCAGTGTCGCCAGCAGGACGAGGCCGGTCAGTGTACTCATGATGGAGGTGGAGCGTGTGGGGAGGTGGTGTAACGCATGTCTGGGCATGTCAGGAAACCTTATCTTGTTGTAGTCGTTTTGGGCTCGTCGGGAGCTGAGCTCCCAAAGGTACACATTATCAATACCGTTCCGGCTTGGCTATATGTTCTGACCGCCCATAGCGGATACCTTCGTACTATCGAAAAGTCTTGAATTAACCTCTAAGATAATCCTATAAACATCAAAAATCTATAGTATAATCCACTAATATGCTATTAAGGTCAATATATTGATGTTTAAATAAAGTAAACTTGACATTTTATTTTTATGCGTCAATATATTGTGGTATATAGTCTTTTAAAGCTATTAAACAATAATTTATTGATCTTTATTAAAGGTTAACAGGGTGGCAGCCTGATGAAGAAAACCCCAGATTATTACGCCATGACCGATATCGCTATAGCGGCTCTGCTGGGTGAACGGCTGGAGCAATTGCGACTGGAGGCCAATATTCCGCAAAAGCAGATCGCGGACGAGCTGGGTATCGCCGAGGGGACCTACCGCAGCGCCATCAAGGGCAGGGCGCGCCTGGAGGTGGTGATTGGAATACTGCGGATACTGGGCAGGCTGGAGGCCATCGACAACTTCCTGCCGCCCACGCCATACAGTCCCATGGCGCTGTTGGAAATGGAGGGCCGTAAGCGTCAGCGGGCGCGCCCTAAAACGGCCGAGAGTGTGGAGCCTGGGGAGGATGAGCCGGCATGGTAGGTCGCAATCTTGCGCGCGTGCTCATGCATGGTAAGACGGTAGGCGCCCTGTCTTTCGACGACGATACCGGCCTCTCAGCTTTCCAGTTCGCCCCGGAGTGGGTGGCCAGCGGGGTGGAGATCAGCCCCGTGCATATGCCCCTGTCCAATCGGGTGTATCAATTCCCCGAGTTGCCACACGCCACATTTCGCGGCTTGCCGGGCGCTTTTGCGGATACCCTGCCGGATGACTTTGGCAATGCCCTGATCGACGCCTGGCTGGCGCGTATGGGCCGCGACCGGGATAGCTTCACGCCGCTGGAACGTTTGCTTTACACAGGCGCGCGCGGCATGGGTGCGCTGGAATACCGTCCGGCGATTGAGCG
>CBFGUT010000304.1:0-3662 GCA_965652265.1 uncultured Cellvibrionaceae bacterium
GTCCAGCCAAATGCCTTGAAATAAAAGGTTTTCGCCGCTTCCGGATCAGTGGTTGCCAGCTCATTCCAGGCGCAGTGCCCTATGCGTGGTTTATCCGAGGCAAACGCCTGGCTGGCTTCGCTGCTGCTTCCACGCATCACGTAAAAAGGGGTGCCCTGAGGGTCGGTCACCATGGCCAGGCGACCGACATTGGGTATATCGGTAGGCGGCATCTGCACTTGGCCGCCCATCTCAAGAATGTTGGAGACGGTCTGGTCCACGTCGTCAACGCCGATATAACCGAGCCATACCGGCCTAGCGCCTTGCTGGCACATCTCGTCCGTCAGTTGCATCAGGCCGCCGGTATCATGCTGTTCTTCGGTTTCCTCATCCTGCGCACTCAGGACGTGGTAGTCCATACCAGGCTGACCGCTGTCGGTCACCTGCCACCCAAAAATCCTGCTGTAAAAGGCCGACGCCGCTTTAACATCGGTGGTGAGCAGCTCGTACCAGATAAATTCCCCGTGTCGGTTGGGCATGGTGTTCTCCTTATTGGTCTTATGCGGGTATCCACCCATTAGGTTGCTGATGAGTGGCGTCACAGTCTAGTCGTTGGCGGCTGGGGGGAATCGACAGGGTATGGAAATTTTTTTGGAAAAGGTCCAGGGCAAAGGGGTCCGTCCGGCTGCGTAGGCCTTGATGAGCCCTGGTTAATCGGTCTTATTGCGGGTTTGGGCGGTGAGGGGGCGTGGCTGAGAAGCGATGCGCGGTTTCCGCCAACTGTCGGCCAAAGTAGCGGGCGGTATTCAGATCGAAAGCGTTCACCTGGCCGCCTTCGGGTTGGGTAGTTAAGCCCAAGTGACTGCCCAGACGGTTCAGTCCGTCCGGGTTATGGCTACTGGCGACATCCAGGTTCACCCAGATCATGCCCAGCTGACTTGCCAGAATGCTCATGTAATTCAACGAGGCGGATTGGTCGCCGTTCGGGCAACCACCAATGGTGAAACCGGCGGCCAGTTTGCCGCGCCACTGCTGCTCGGCGTATCGCGGCCCGGAGATGCCATCGGCAAAGGCTTTGAACTGCGCGGCCGGGCCGCCCATGTAGGTCGGCGCGCCGAAGACGATGGCGTCCATCCGGTCGAGGGTTTGGTAGGTATCCGGGTTCCGGTAGCGGCCTTCCACAATATCCCGCCCCTGAATCTCGATCAGTTTGACCTCTGTACCGGGCACGGTCCCCGCCCCTTCTGCGACCTGTCCGGCCATAGTGGCGGTGGTGCCGGTGGCGCTGAAATACAGGATAGCAATGTGTCTGTTAGTCTCTACCTGGTTCATGTCGCGGCCTCTTGCTCTTGATACCTGGTTTGCGCTTCGATGGATGAGCACAGAGTACAGGGCCATCTGAATATATAAATACTTTTGTTTATTAATTTTGACTATTTACCCGCCCACCCAAAGCTATCGCCTCATTGCCCGTGACCCAACTGAGTGGTGGGAGGCATCCACCCGCGCCTTCATCAATAAATTGGCGACATTCCGCATATTCAAAGCAATCCCGGTGGCGTATGTTCTGTGAATGAGCGATCGAGCACTCACCTTAGCCAACGCCTCCATTCCCAGTGCGATTGATAAAGGAGCCTATGCACCATGGATTCACCAATACAGCACGCCACCCAGTCAGAGCTGGAACAAGCACTCGACCACATTCAAGCCGCCCCAAAACATGAAGGCCGTATCGAACACATTATTCGGCGGCCTGCTACCAACGAACGAGAGGCGCTTGCAGTGGCCGAGTTGGATGTAACCCGTGGGCTGGTGGGCGATTATTGGTTTGACGGTATCGAGCATGCGAAAAACCGCCATGTTTATTTGAACAGCCAGATCAC
Organism: uncultured Cellvibrionaceae bacterium; assembly: GCA_965652265.1. Classification (GTDB taxonomy): domain Bacteria; phylum Pseudomonadota; class Gammaproteobacteria; order Pseudomonadales; family Cellvibrionaceae; genus Gilvimarinus. Next base: position 1,863 of record CBFGUT010000304.1, read on the forward strand.
GCTCATGAATTCCCGCGTGATCCATGCTATTGCGCAAAATAAAAATCGTTGGGCTTTGGCGGGCGATCAGTTTTATGTTGATCTCGACCTAAGCGACGAACACTTGCCACCGGGCACCCGCCTCGCTGTTGGCTCGGCCATTCTTGAGGTAACGGCAGAGCCCCATCTGGGGTGCAGTAAATTTAAAGACCGGTATGGCAAGGCTGCCGTTATGTTTGTGAACTCCACTTTGGGAAAGTCGCTGAATTTGCGTGGCGTGAATGCCAGAATCCTGCAAAGCGGCCAAGTGTCCGTTGGTGGTGTGATAAAGAGAATGACGGATTAACCGGCAGTGCGTCGCAAATCTCTCATGTTCCTGTTGTATTTATAAACAGTAGGAATAACATCCTGCCACGATTTGCAGTTTGCAATCTTACGTTGGTAGCTTCCGCTGCTTCCTGAAAACGACAAAGATGAAAAGGATTTGTCATGCCTAAAGTATTGTCCCGACGCGATTTTCTCTACCACTCTTCCATGGCGGCCGGTGCCGTGGTGCTTTCCGTTGGTCTGGGTGGTTGCCTACTGGAGGAATTGGATAAAATCAAAGGTTTTCTGCACGGTATCGCCAGCGGCGACCCGCTGCAGGACAGAGTTATATTATGGACTCGGGTAACACCCAAGGCGGGTGCTGAAAAAGTAAGGATCGGTTGGCAGGTCGCCACCGATGCGAACTTTACGAACATCATCACCGACGGCATCAGCACCACCGATGCCAGCCAGGATTTCACACTGAAAGTCGACGCGGCCGGGCTTGAAGCAGGCACCACCTACTACTATCGCTTTTTGAGTAAAGGCTGTCTCTCCACAGTGGGAACAACGCGCACACTGCCCTCCGGGGATGTCGCCTCGGCACGGTTCCTAGTGATGTCCTGCGCGAACTACCCTGCGGGCTATTTCAATGTATACCACGCCGCCAGCCAGCGGACCGATGTCGATGCTGTGCTGCACCTGGGTGACTATCTGTATGAATACGGCATGGGTGACTATGGGACGGACCAAGCGGAAGCACTGGGCCGCGCCGTTCTGCCAAGTGGCGAACTGCTGTCGCTGGACGATTATCGCCAGCGCTACGCGCAATACCACACCGACCTGGACCTGCAGGCGCTGCATGCCGCCTTCCCTTTTATTCAAGTGTGGGACGATCACGAAGTCACAAACGACAGCTGGCAGAACGGAGCTGAAAACCATAACGATGGCGAAGGCGACTATTCCGCACGCAAAGCCGCCGCGCTGCAGGCATTTTTCGAGTGGTTACCGGTACGGCCGGCCACGCCCGATGACAGAAGCACAATCTACCGCAGTTTCGACTGGGGCAACCTGCTCAGCCTGCACATGCTGGATACCCGACTGATTGGCCGCGACCAGCAACTGTCATACGCGACTTACATCGATCCGGAGACCGGCGCCTTCGACGCCGCAGCCTTTGAAACAGACATGGCTTCGACCACACGATCACTCCTGGGTGCGGAACAGCTCGGCTGGCTGCAAACCCAACTGAGTGTGTCGCAGGCCAAATGGCAGGTGCTGGGTCAACAAATCCTGATGGGACGTATGTTCCTTCCGGCACCGGTCGCCACTCAGCAGATGACGCTCGGGGATTATGGCGCCCTGGTCCACAAAGCCCAGACGACGCCGGGCGACCTGACCCCGGAAGAGCAAGCCATATTAGCGCAACCCAGCATCCCCTATAACCTGGATGCCTGGGACGGCTATGCCTATGAACGGGAGTTGGTCCTGGGTACGGCGCAAGCACTCGGCAAG
>CBFGUT010000305.1:0-3653 GCA_965652265.1 uncultured Cellvibrionaceae bacterium
ACATCAGACATCAGACATCAGACATCAGACATCAGACATCAGACATCAGACATCAGTCTTTCTAACGCCAATCTTCCCAGGCGTCCATCACTTTAGCGGCGTAGCGGTAGCTGCCATAGCTGCCGTTGTAACGTGCCAGGGCCTCTGCCAAACGACCATCGGCCACATCAATATAGTGTTTGAGAATAATGCAGCCGTAGCGCAGGTTGGTGGTGATATCGGTAAGGTTATCATCGGGGCGGCCAATTTCGTTTTTCCAGAAGGGCATGACCTGCATCATACCCTGTGCACCGACCCGGGAAATGGCAAAGCGATTGAAATGACTTTCCACTTCTATCACCGCCAGCACCAGTTCGGGTTTGACGCCCGCAGCATTGGCTTCGCGATGTATCAGGCGCAGCAGATGAAGGCGTTCATCGGGGTCTTCAACGTAGCGTGCCAGGCGTCCACTCATGAGCATCAGCCAGGCTTCGGCATCAAAGCGGTCGGAAAAACTGTCGGCGGCTTCGATATGATTTTTTAAGAGGTTTCGCAGCTCGTCGTCTACCTCGTGCGTTTGCGCGACTCCAGTAAAGGTCAGCAAAGAGAGACCGGCGGCCGCCAGCAGGCGTGCCGCCGCTTGCTGAAGGCGCTTGAAATCAGGCCAGTGCCAGCTGATCGGTAATAAACGCACGTACATTGGCAAGTGCAATATCCTGTGTGTCGGCATCGCGTCGGCCTTTGTATTCCACCGTGCCCGCTTCTAGACCGCGTTCACCCACTACCAGTCGATGAGGGATGCCCATGAGGTCAGTATTGGCGAGCAGTACCCCCAGCCGGGCTTTCTCCTCGTCCATCAGCAACACGTCCACGCCAGCTGCTTTCAAATCGCCGTACAGTTGCTCCACTGCTTCGGCCACAGCGGCGGATTTGTGCATATTGATGGGCACCAGGGCCACTTCAAACGGGGCAATACTGGCGGGCCAGATAATACCCTTGTCATCGTAATTCTGTTCAATGGCGGCGGCCACGATACGGGTCACGCCAATACCATAACAGCCCATGATCATGGTCAGTTCCTTGCCGTTTTCATCCAGCACTTTGGCATTCATGGCCTGGGAATATTTATTGCCAAGTTGGAAAATATGGCCGACTTCGATACCGCGTTTAATTTCCAACTGGCCCTGCCCGCAGGGGCTGGGGTCACCGGCGACGATATTGCGAATATCGGCGGTCTCGGGCTCGGCGGTATCGCGTCCCCAGTTGACGCCAGTGCAGTGGTAGCCATCCTTGTTGGCACCGCAGACGAAATCCGCCAGAGCGGCGGCGCTGTGGTCAACGATGACTCGAATGGATAACCCCAGTGGGCCAATGGAGCCGGGGCCCACACCCAGTTCGGCGCGTATCCGCTCCTCCGGGGCGAAGGTGAGTGGACTGGCAATGCCCGGCAGTTTTTCGGCTTTAATGTCGTTGAGTTCATGATCGCCGCGCACCACCAGTGCCACCAGTGGGGCTTTTTGATCGTTTTCCGCCTCGCCCAGTACCACCAGCGTTTTCACAGTGCGCGATTTGTCCACCGACAGAAAACCGGCCACCTCCTCAATGCTGTGTTGTCCGGGGGTGGCGACCTCTTCCAGTGTCGCCGACGGGGCAGGGCGTGGAGCAGTGGGCGGCAGGGCCTCGGCCTTTTCAATATTGGCGGCATAGTCGGAGCCCGTGGAGAAAGCGATAGCATCCTCCCCACTTTCGGCGAGAACGTGGAATTCGTGGGAGAAGGCGCCGCCAATGGCACCGGTATCGGCCAGTACCGGGCGATAGGCCAGGCCAATGCGGTCGAAAATGGCACAGTAGGTGCGGTGCATTACCTCGTAGGTTTGCTGCAAACAGGCCTCGCTGGTGTGAAAGGAATAGGCGTCCTTCATGATAAATTCGCGCGAACGCATGACGCCGAAGCGCGGGCGGATTTCGTCGCGAAACTTGGTTTGAATCTGATAGAAGTTGGCAGGCAGTTGTTTGTAACTGTTGATCTCGCCGCGCACCAGGTCGGTAATCACTTCCTCGTGGGTGGGACCCAGGCAGAAGGGGCGGTCGTGGCGGTCGTTGATGCGCAGCAGCTCGGGGCCATACTGTTCCCAGCGTCCCGACTCCTGCCAGAGCTCGGCGGGCTGCACCACCGGCATCATGACCTCCTGCGCGCCCGACTTATCCATTTCCTCGCGCACAATGCGCTCCACTTTGCGCAATACCCTCAGCCCCAGAGGGAGCCAGGTATAGAGGCCCGAAGCCAGTTTGCGAATCATGCCGGCACGCAGCATCAATTGGTGGCTTATCACCTCGGCGTCGGCGGGGGTTTCCTTGAGAGTGGCAATTAAAAAACGGCTGGAGCGCATAGTCGGTTTCACAGTGTCTATAATGGTGGTAGTTGAGGCCCTGTAATAGGGGCCACCGACGCCTATTCTACTGAGCTTGGCCTTTGCGGTACAGCCTTTAGCAACCAGACAACCTACGGAGATCGCTATGTTTACCCTGGATCAACGCCTGCGCGATGATAGCCACCTGATTGGCCGTTTTCCCCTGTCACTGCTGCTGCTCAGCAAGGATGCCAACTACCCCTGGTTGATACTGGTGCCGGAGCGGGAAAATGCCTTTGAAATTTTCCATTTGAGCCGCGAGGACAGGGCGCAATTGATGCACGAATCCTGTCGGTTGGCGGATGTCATGACCAGTGTGCTGGATGCCGATAAAATCAATGTGGCGGCTTTGGGCAATGTTGTGCCTCAGTTGCACCTGCACCATATTGCCCGCTACCACGATGATCCCGCCTGGCCGTATCCCATTTGGGGGCGGGAGCCTGCCACTGCCTACGCGCCAGACAAGCTGTTGGCCCTGGTGGAAAAGCTCACCAATGCTCTGGCCGGAGAGGGATTTGAGGCCTATGAGCTGGGCACCGAATATATTCCCGGTAAGGTGTCAGGACCCAAAATTGACTGTTAAGCGAGTCTTCAATCACTGAGTCACCGGTGATTCGAGGAACGTAAAAAAACCCGCCGTAGCGGGTTTTTTTATAAAGCGTGGAGAAAACCTTACTACTGGGCCATTTCCTTGAGCTTTTTCAGCGGACGGACCTTGACGGCGGTAGAGGCCGGCTTGGCTTTGAACATGGTCTCTTCACCGGTGAAGGGGTTGATGCCCTTGCGCGCCTTGGTGGCGGGCTTTTTCACGGTTTGGATTTTCAGCAGACCGGGCAGAACAAACTCGCCACAGGCGCGTTTTTTGATGTGACCTTCGATGACATTGGTCAACTCGTCGAGTACCGACTGAACCTGCTTTTTGCTCAATTGGGTGTTTTCGGCAATTTCATTCAAAATCTGGGTTTTGTTGTAGCGCTCACGTACAGCGGCCACTTTGCGCGCCGGTGCTGCGGCCTTGGCGGCAGGCTTCTTGGCGGTGGCTTTTTTGGCAGGGGCTTTCTTTTTAGCGGTCGCTTTTTTGGCAGCCATAAACTTATCCTTCACGTGGTTGAAAATGGGTTGACAGCCGGGGGCTGTGGATCAAAATTCGCACCTTGGCAGAGCCACCCGATGACGAACGGCCCTATATATAAAGGATAAAAGGCTTATCGGCAAGTGAAAACTGCTGTTTTTCCGGACTATTTGCACAGTTTAGGGCATCTC
>CBFGUT010000306.1:0-3623 GCA_965652265.1 uncultured Cellvibrionaceae bacterium
GGTTGCTCGGGGTTGGCCTGCCAACTGGACACTACGGCCCGCCCGCCGGGTTTGAGCACGCGGTAGAGTTCGGCGAAACCGCGTGCCCGGTCGGGGAAGAACATCAGCCCGAACAGGGAGAAGGCGGCGTCGAACTGGCCATCCGCATAAGGCAGTGCCTGGCCGTCCCCCTCGCGGGCGACAAGGTGGCTTAAACCCTGGGCACGCTGTGCAAGGATGTCGAGCATGTCGCGGGAAAAGTCCAATGCCTCCACCCGGTGCCCCCGCTGGGCCGCCTCAATCGCCAGGGTGCCGGGGCCAGTGGCGATATCGGCGATATGGGCTCCCGCGGGCAATGCCGCCAGGGTCAGGGCGTCATCGGCAAAGGCGGCAAACAATGGCAGGCTTAGCTCGGTATATCCTGGGGCGACCAGGTTCCAGGCGAGAGGACTGGCCAGGGGTGAAGCTTGGGTCATGGGGTTTCCTTGGGCATCAAGCCGTGTGTTCGCGGGCCGGCGGTTATAGCACGGTCCCCGGTATCTGTCATGGCTCTCCTGGGTAGGGATTGGATGCGTCATGGCGATGGATGGAGTCTGTGGCACGGCTATGTTATGGTTAATTTGAATATAAGCATAACACCAATCATATAGGGAGTTGTAATGAAGTTTATCGCGGGTTTGCCTTTACTGTTTGTCTTCTCACTGGTGGCTTGTGGGGGAGGAGGATCGTCCACCCCGACATCGACGTCCTCGAGTTCCAGCACCAGCTCGGTACCCAATCCCATGGACAACTACCCCCGCGTTGACTGGTCGGAGGTCCCGCCGCTGAAATCGCATGTGGATTTTCCCATTGGCATGGAAGTGAGCGCCGCCGAACAGGAGCGCAGCATTTTTATTCTCACTGAGCAGCAGCCGCTACTGGAATATCATTTTAAGGGCATTTCTAAAATTGCTTGTGACCTCTGGCTTTCAGGCATTTCCTCCAGCTAGACGCGCGATGCAGGCGGGCTGGTTGTCCCGTCGAAGCAGCGCAACGACGCTGGAGGAAATGCCTGAAAGCCCCGAAGGGCGCGGCCTGTGCGGCACCACAGCGGCGTTTCTTTGCTTGTAAAGGACAACCAGCCTTCACCTGCGCAAAGGGCCTTGCTGTGACACCGCACAGGTTGCGCAGAGGCCGCAATCAATTTTAGAAGTGCCCTTAATTCGCTGGTGGCGGGTTCCATTATGAAAATGAAACACCTGCATCCCGAGGAAACCGTTTACACCTACGAATATGCGGACGAGTTGGTGGACTACGCCAAATCGCAGGATATGGAAATGCACGGTCACACACTGATCTGGCACTGGGACAGTGAAATCCCCCAATGGATAAAAAACTACGAGGGCGATTGGGAGACCATGCTTAACGATCACGTCTTTCAGATTGTTCGCCATTTTGCCGGCCGGGTGGATAGCTGGGATGTGGTCAACGAGGCCATTGATTTGGTGAATGGTGTGGCGAGTTATCGCAACAGTATTTTTTACCAAAAGCTGGGTGCCGACTATATTGAGAACGCTTTTGTTGCCGCCCGTGAAGCGGATCCCGAGGCGGATCTGTATTACAACGATTTCAACATCAGTGGCAGTCAGGCAAAACTGGATTTTATGTTGAAGATTATCGATGACTTCCAGGCGCGCGGCATTCCTATCGACGGCGTGGGCTTTCAAATGCACATCAATGTGGATGCCCCCTATATTGAACAGGTGCGCCGCTCATTTCGCGCTGTGGCGGAGCGAGGCTTGAAAATCAAAATTACCGAGTTGGATATTGCCGTCAACCGCAATGGTGATGATTATCTGAGTGTTCCCATGATGCTCGAACAAAAAGAGCGCTATCAGGAGGTGGTGACGGCGTATATGGAGGAAGTGCCGGACGAGCTCAAGGCGGGCATTACCGTGTGGGGGCTGGTGGATGGCGAGACCTGGATGCTCAGTTATACCGACAACGAATGGCCGTTATTGTTTCACGACGATTATACCGTTAAACCGGCTTTCTACGGATTTGCGAAGGGTTTACAGAGTCAGTAATGGCGCCGCTGGCGATTTTTGTGAAAAGAAATTACTGAGGTGTTTGCAAGGGGCCGGGGGGAATAACCCGGTCCGGGAGACAGCGATCGCGACCCGAAGGTCGCCATCGATAATGAAGGGGTCTGGTGCTATCAGGCAGCGCGATAGCGCTTAATCACCTTTGCGGCGTCGGGTGCCGATGCACAGATGTAATCGATAAAATCGCCGACGCCGATTTCCGCTTCCTGGCGGGTGTCAAAGGGGCCGATATCCACGCCCTCGCGAGTCTGGTAATACCAGTAGCCATCTTTTTCCACAAAGCGGCCGCTGCGATCCGGGACGTTGCCGTTTTCACCTTTCCTGTTCTGTGTCATAGCTGTCACCATGATGTTTGTGTGCGCATTGCAGATACCCACCGGCTAAGGTTCGGGTATCTTTCATCCAGTATACGCTGGGGACGTCAAAATAGTTATACCCTCTTCAAACAGCAAGTGCAAAGGGTGATAACGATCACTTTTAACGGGTGATGATTTTGGCGCGTATTGCTGCAAAAGTGGCGGCGGGGCCGGGCACTGCCCCCGACTGGGCCGCGGTGATTGCACCAGTGCCGATACCGGGACCAGCTCCACGCCCCAGGCCTGCCAGTGACCGCTGGCCGCTTCCAGTACGGCCAGGGTTTCCGGCAGAGGGTGGCCAATGGCGATGGCCTGCCCCTGCTCGCGGGCCAGCTGCACGGCGCGGGCCAGCTCGGCCTCGATGGCGTCCCGCTCGCGGCTATGATCGAGAAAGACATCGCGGCTGGCACTGGGAATACCGTAGCGGCTGGCCGTAGTGTGGGCGAGGCTGGCGGCGCTGGTGCGGCTGTCGATAAAAAACAGGTTGTGGCGGGCGATTTCCGTCATTACCCAGCTCATGGGGCCGGGCTGCTGGGTGAGCAGGCTGCCCATATGGTTATTGACGCCCACCACCCCCGGTATCTCGGCAATGGCACGTCTGAGGGTGTGGGTAAAATCCCGGTAGTTCATGTCGGCGCTGAGTGCGCCCGGCCCCAGAGCCAGGCCGCCCAGGTTGCTCATGGGGGCATGGAGCAGCAATTCCTTGTCCCGGTGGATGGCCTCGAGGGCCAGTGGCCGGGCGTAGGGAGTGTAGGGCAGAAAGGCCAGGGTATAGGGGCCGGGCAACGCCAGGGTGCGTTCGCCCAGGGCGCGGTTGTAGCCGATGTCGTCAATGATAATGGCCAGCCGGGCCGGCTCAGCGAGACTGTGCAGGCAGGCGAGCAGGCCCGCCAGGAACAACAGGCCCCGCTTCACGATTCGGGGTTGTCGATCCGCGCCTGGCGGCTCTCGAAGATGCTCAAGCCCTTGAGCAGGTTCAGCGCCTCGTGCAGCTGGTTGTCGTTTTCCAGCAGGTTGTTGGATTGTTCCCGCTCCTTGTCGCGACGCTTACTGCCGTTCTCCGGGGCGTCGCTGACGCGGTTGCCCAGGTGACCGGCGAGGTCGGCCTCCGTGGTGCGCAGGCGTGGCTTGATGGTGGTGACCTTCGCGCGCTCCACCCACACGTCCGGCTCAATGCCCTGGGCCTGGATGGAGCGGCCGGCGG
>CBFGUT010000307.1:0-3551 GCA_965652265.1 uncultured Cellvibrionaceae bacterium
GCACATAATCGCCGGGCAAGTCATATAAGTAATCAAAGACGAACGCCAGCGCTTCCAGACCGGCTGCGCGTCCGGCGTAAACGCAACGGCTCATGACCGTGGAAATCCAGCCGGGGAAGGTGTCGGCGAGATGTTTGACCAAACCGGCGCCCAAAGCCGATACCGCCGGAGAGCTGGCCTCCGGCAGGGCCAGCACCAGGGGTATGGCCTTTTCCGGCGGCTCACCCGCAATAACCTGCTGGATCGCCAGGCTCGCCATGGCCGTCACCCGCGCCGCGTGTGTCCCACTCCAGTTGGCGACATCCAATCCTTGCGCCGCAAAGACTGCGGGCGGCACTTCGGTAACTTTAATAGGCTGAAAATGGCGGTTGTAGAAATCCGCCAGGGTATAGGCGCTGATACCGGCATTAACAGCAGCAGCGGTCATCGCGGTGTCAGCACCAAGCGGCGTGATCATTCCGCTGGCAGCGAGGAAAAGCGGTTGGCTCGTCATCGGTGAATCGGGTCCTTGATGGTCTCTCTACAATCGGCGCGCAACATGAATTGAATTCACGGCATGGATCAGAATGTTCGAAAATAATGCGAACCGAGCCATTAAAGTTCAAATCGCACTGAATAAGCAATCAGGCACTTCGAATCTTCCTGCCACCACTTGCATCGCCAGTACGACGCCCGCAGGATAGGAAGGCTTTTTTTCAGGAGTTCGCTGTTATGTCTTCCTCTCGCACTACCCCCGCGCTATTTATCCTCAAGGTCGGCACGACCTTTCCGGCTACGGCGACAGCCTTGGGCGATTTTGATGATTGGACCCGGGCAGCTCTCGGCGATCTGACCACGCCGGTGGTCACTTGGGATGTTCAGGACAAGGCACCCTTACCGGAAGCCCAGGCGTGTGCCGGGGTGATTATCACCGGTTCCCATGCGATGGTGACCGATCATTTAGCCTGGAGTGTGGCGATTGAGGATTGGCTGCCCGCGCTGGTAGAAGCCGAAGTGCCCATCCTCGGGGTGTGCTATGGCCACCAACTACTGGCCCAGGCCATGGGGGGAGAAGTGGGTTACCACCCCCAGGGGAAAGAGGTAGGCACAAAGGAGATCGAGCTCTTGCCCGCCTGTGCGGCTGACCCTCTGTTCCGCAGCCTGCCGCCGTCGTTCCTGGCCCACACCACCCATGCCCAGACCGTGCTGCGCTTGCCGCCCGGGGCCGTGCGACTGGCGGCTAACCTGCACGAACCCAACCACGCTTTTCGGCTCGGTGCCCGTGCCTGGGGTGTGCAATTTCATCCGGAGTACACGCCGCCGATCATGCGCGCCTATATCGAGCAACAAGCGGAGGTACTGACGCGGATGGGCCAGGATGTTGCCCGACTGCTGGAAGATGTTTCCGCCACACCTTTTGCGGCGGAAGTCATGACCCGCTTCGCCGCACTGGTGGAGCACGGCGAAGCGGTGTGAGTGACTACTCGTGCAAGCCCAACTGTTCCACCAGGCTCGCCAGCCCCTGCAAGGGCACCGGCAACCAATCCGGCCGGTCGTGGCATTCCGCAATGATCTGATGAGCCGCTGTATCGAGGCGATGGAATAACAGCGCCTCACCTTCGCCGTCCCGCTCGACCCATTCATGGGGCAGGTCGGCCGCCGCGATGCGATAGGCATCCAGGAAACCGCGCCGAGCGTGCTGTAGATAGGCACTGACCATGGAGCGGCGCGCCGTTTCGGCCTCCGGTGAATCGTCCACGCCGCCGGGATTGCGCAGGATCATGGCAGCCGCGTAATCAAAGGAACACAGCATACCGGCCACATCTTTCAGGGGACTCTGGCGCCGGCGGCGCGCTGGGAGGCTGAGGCAGGTGTTGCCTTCAAAGTCGATAAAGTAGGCATCATCCTGCACCACCAACACTTGCCCCAGATGCAAGTCACCGTGAATCCGTTGCATGACCCCGCCCAGAGAACCCTGGGCCAGTTGATCCAGCCGCGCCAGAATCTGTTCGCGGCGCGCCAACAGGTTTTCGGCCAATAGAGCCTCGGTACTGGGCAATTCATGACGGATATCGTCCAGTTTTTGCAGCGCCTCTTCCATCTGCACGCGGGCTTCGTCCTGCCATACCGCGACATCGGCCGCGCTGGTGATCACCAGGTCAAAATCCGGATTATCCGATGGCTGCGCCAACGCCTGGTGTAATTCCCCCAGACGGCGGCCGAGGATGCGCGCAAAGGCGTCCAGTTCGGCCAGCGCCGTTTGTTCGTTTTCAATGCTGGAATCACCACCCGCCAGTTGGTCGCGCACCGCCCGTTCAAGGGTGTTCTGCGTCCATTGCCAGGCGTCGCCCTGGTTGCTCAGATAACCGTGCAGCACCATCAAGGTATAGGTTTCACCGCGCGGATCAACGCGTCGCACTTCCCCCAGGAACGGCGCCATGTGGGTGAAACCGCGCTCGGTCAGGAAGCGGCCCATCTCCACCTCCGGATGCGTACCCGGCAGGACGCGGCGGAAAAGTTTCAACAGCATGGTTTCGTCAATGGCGATAGAGCTGTTGGCGTGCTCGGCGGTGATAAAACTGATGTCCTCCTCCGTGCGCTCCGCGGCTTCGGTCACCCGCTCCAGTTGGGTGGCGGGAATAAACTGCACTTCGCTGCCCTCCCGCGACAGCACCTGACTATGGCGCAGGCCTTGCACGACTTCCCGCGCAAAACCGGTGAGGGTGGAGGCGTCGGTCAACAATCCCACCTGTCGGCCCTGACGCAGCCGGGCCATGGCCAGTTGTTGGGGAATCACGCTGCCTTCGCTCTTTTCAGCCACATACCCCAGGGGCAACTGGTAGTGTTCGCTGCCACTGTCGTAGCGGATCTCCACCCCGGCCAAGGCGTATTTCTTGCCCGGTTCGCCGAAGGGCATGAGGTAACTCAGGTGCAATTTGCCATCTTCCGGTTGGCGACCACGGTGCGAAAACCAATGACGCCGGGAGATGTAATCCGGCAGGGATTCGTGCTCCAGCACCGTCAGGTTGGGTTCCTGCAACAGCTCCGACAGGTCTTTCTTGATGATCAGTGGCGGCAGGTCGGGCATGGGTTCTACTGGCGGCACATACCAGTTGGGCATTTGCGCTTCGTCTGCCAGCAGGAACCAGTAAAAGCCATAAGGCGGTAAGGTCAGCAGATAACTCAGCTGGCCGATGGGCGGGAAGGAGGAGCCGCCGATCATCTCCACCGGCACCTTGCCTGCGTAGGCGGCCAGATCCAGTTCCACCGCCTGGGCCGAACGCGACAGATTCGCTACACACAGGATCAATTCATGGTCGCCCTCCGGCCCGGTGTACTCGCGCAGGTAGGCAAAGATGCGCCGGTTGGTGGGCGCCAGCATCTTTAGCGTGCCGCGACCAAAGGCCTTTTGTTGCTTGCGCACCGCCAGCATGCGCCGGGTCCAGTTGAGCAGCGAATGGGGGTCCACCGCCTGGCTTTCCACATTGACAGTCTGGAAGCCGTAAAGCGGGTCCATGATTGGCGGCAGGGCAAGGCTGGCCGGGTCGGCGCGGGAGAAACCGCCATTGCGG
>CBFGUT010000308.1:0-3546 GCA_965652265.1 uncultured Cellvibrionaceae bacterium
GGTGGACACCATCGAGCAGGCCATTGAGCGCGCTGGCACCAAAGCCGGCAACAAGGGCGTGGAAGCGGCCGCCACCGCCCTGGAGATGGTCTCGCTGTTGGGCAGGATTCAATGAACGAGACCAATGCAATTTCCCCCGGTGCCCGCCGCAAGGCCCGGCACTACGCCATGCAGGGGCTCTACCAGTGGAAAATGGCAGGCGCCGGCCTCAATGCTATCGAGGCCGAGTTGCGCACTGATAACGATATGCGCCAGGTGGATCTGGGCTACTTTCACGAGTTGCTGCACGAGGTGCCGCGCCGTCTGGACGAAGTCACCGATGTCTATCAGCCCCACCTGACCGACCGTCGCGGCGATGAACTCGATCCGATTACCGAGGCGATCTTGCGCATGTCCAGCTACGAGCTCAAGTTCCGCGTGGACGTGCCCTACAAAGTCGTGATTAACGAGGCGGTGGCGCTGGCGAAAAAATTCGGCGCCACTGACAGTCACAAGTTCGTCAATGGTGTACTCGACCGTGCGGCCGCCCAGGTGCGCGCCCTGGAAGTGAAAGCCGAACGGGGCCGGCGTGGGTGAGTTTGAACTCATAGCGCGCTATTTCACCAGCGCGCGGGAAGACCTGCCCGAGTCAGTGGTACTTGGAGTAGGTGACGACGGCGCCCTGCTCAGCCCCGATCCAGAACAGCAGTTGGTGGTCTCGGTGGACACCCTGGTGGCGGATGTACATTTTCCCGCCGCCGCGTCAGCCGAGGAGGTGGGGCAGCGCGCGCTGCGGGTGAATCTCAGTGACCTGGCGGCCATGGGCGCCACGCCCGCCTGGTTCACCCTGGCTCTGACCCTGCCCGCGGACTGGGACGAAAACCGGCGCCGCGACTGGGTGGGCGGCTTCAGTGTGGGACTGCGCGCCGCTGCTGACGCCTATGGCTGTGCACTGGTGGGCGGCGATACCACCGCCGGTCCGCTGAGTGTGACCATTCAAATCATGGGCCAGGTGCCCCCGGGGCTGGCCCTGCGCCGCGATGGCGCGGCGGTGGACGATTTTGTGCTGGTGACCCATACCCTGGGTGACGGCGCCGCCGCCCTGACGAGCCTGGACCAACCCGGTGCTTCCGCCTACCTGCGCGAACGCTTTTACCGTCCCACGCCGCGCCTGGCCGAGGGCCAGTTGTTGCGCGGGCTGGCCAGCGCGGCGCTGGATATTTCCGACGGCCTGCTGGCCGATCTGGGGCATCTGTGTCATGCCAGCGATGTGGCGGCAGTGGTGGATGTGGCCAGTCTGCCGCTCAGCGAGCAATTGCAGACGGCGCCCCTGGAGCAGGCGCGGGACTGGGCGTTAACTGGGGGCGATGACTACGAACTGGTATTCACCCTGGCACCCGAGCGCATGGCCGACCTGGCCAGGCTCCAGGCGGAGGGCCGTATTAACGCCACGATGGTCGGTCAAATCTGTGCCGGCAGTGGTGTACACTGTGAACTCGAGGGGCGGGAGTATCATCCCGCCCGCAACGGATACCAGCATTTCTCATGAGCCAAGCCCTGCCCAAACCCGACCTGCGTCAACTGCTGACCCAGCCCAGCCATTTTTTTGCCTTTGGCTTTGGCTCGGGTCTGGCCCCCAAGGCCCCCGGTACCTTTGGCACCCTGGCGGCCATCCCCATTTATTGGCTGATCGCCGACCTGGCGTTGCCCCTGTATTTGCTGTGGCTGGTGGTGACCTTCGCGCTGGGTGTCTATTGGTGTCATCGCAGTTCGGTGGCGCTCGGTGTGCACGATCACTCGGGCATTGTCTGGGATGAAATGGTGGGCTATTGGCTGACTATGCTGCTGGCGCCCGCGGGTTGGGTATGGATGTTGGCGGGTTTTGTGCTGTTTCGCCTGTTTGATATCGCCAAGCCCTGGCCCATCGGCTGGGTGGATCGGCGGGTGCACGGTGGGCTGGGGATTATGCTCGATGATATTCTCGCGGCCCTCTATGCGCTGGCGATTATGCAACTGCTGGCCTGGTGGCTTTAGGGCCTGTTAACACTGAGGTAAAACATGACAACGCTGAAATGGAATTTTGGGTTAGGCTTGCTAGCGCTGATGCTGTTCTCGGGAACGGCTTGGGCCGAGGCGGATTTGACCGCGAAAATGCTGGCCGAAGGCAGTGCCCTGATCGATATCAATGGCAAATCGCATATGCTAAGCGAGGGCGAGCAGAGCCCCGAGGGCGTGACCCTGGTGAGCGCCAACGGCGACCGTGCTCTGGTTAAGTATCGCGGACAGGAGTACACGCTGACCTTGTCGAGACAGATATCCACGGCCTTTAGCGAAGCCGAGTTTGCCGAAGTGCGAATCGCCAGTGGACGCGGCGGCCACTATCTGACGCCGGGGCGCATTAACGGCATGCCGGTGGAATTTATGGTGGATACCGGAGCCACCTCGATCGCCCTGGGTGCGGCTGAGGCGCGACGTCTGGGCATTCACTACGCGGCCGGGCAATTGATCAATGTGAATACCGCCAATGGTGTGGCCTCAGCTTATAAAGTCTGGCTGGACAGTGTCACCGTGGGGACCATCACCATTAAGCATGTGGAGGCGTTTGTGATTACCGGTGAAGCGCCAGGGACCATACTGTTGGGCAACAGTTTTCTGAAACTGGTGGATATGACCACTGAAAGAGGCGTGCTGGTTTTGCGCGCCCAGCAATAAAGGCGAAATCTCGGTGACCATAGAGTTTGTGGAATCATCCAAATTGCCCACTCCCTGGGGTATGTTTGTGATGCACGGTTTTTCCGACAGTGAGCTGGAAAAAGAGCACTTGGTACTGACCATGGGGGATGTGGGTAACGGCGATCCGGTGCTGGCCCGGATACATTCGGAATGCCTCACGGGTGATGCCCTTTTCAGTTTGCGCTGTGACTGCGGGCCGCAACTGCAGGCGGCACTGCACAAAGTGGCCCTGGCCGGACGCGGCGCGGTTTTTTACCTGCGCCAGGAGGGGCGCGGTATCGGCCTGCTTAATAAAATTCGCGCTTACCATCTGCAGGACTGCGGTGCCGATACGGTGGAGGCCAATGAGCAGTTGGGCTTTGGTGCTGACATGCGCGACTACAGCATCTTAAAACCGATGATGGCTCATCTGGGGGTAAAGGCACTGAAACTGATGACCAACAACCCGCGCAAAGTGCGTGCGCTGGAGGACATGGGTATTGAGGTGACTGAACGCATTCCCCACCAGACGGGGCGCAACCCCCATAATGTTAAATACCTGGAAACTAAAAAGGGGAAATTGGGACACTTGTTTGAGGATGAAGCAAGCGGCCACCAGGATGATTGACTCTATGGTGCAGAGCGTCGGACGTCTGAGGTCGGATGTCTGACGCAGAACGCAGAACGCAGAGCGCAGAGCGCAGAGCGCAGAGCGCAGAGCGCAGAGCGCAGAGCGCAGAATGGGATAAGTGTGTGGAAAAAGTTCCCCGATTGTTGGAAGAACTTCGTTCTTATCGCTTGCCGCTGACCGCAAAAGAATAGCTCCCTCCCCAGCTTGCGGGGGAGGGTCGGGGT
>CBFGUT010000309.1:0-3525 GCA_965652265.1 uncultured Cellvibrionaceae bacterium
AAACGACTCCAGCGCTCGCGGTTGAGAGGACTCAGGGAAATCACAGTCACACCTGCCGCGTCTCAAAATCAATACGCGGATCCACCCAGGTATAGGCAATATCCGAGAGAATCCCGATCAACAGCCCCATTAGCGCGAATATATACAGGGTGCCAAACATCACCGGATAGTCGCGCTGCATGGTCGCTTCAAACCCCAGCAAGCCCAGGCCATTCAGGGAAAATATAACCTCTATCAGCAGCGATCCGGTAAAAAACATGCTGATAAAGGTGGCCGGAAAGCCGGCGATAATCAACAGCATGGCGTTGCGAAAGACATGTCGGTAGAGTACCCGCCGCTCACTGGCTCCCTTGGCGCGGGCCGTGATCACATATTGCTTATTGATCTCATCCAGAAAGGAGTTTTTGGTGAGCATGGTGAGGGTGGCAAAACCACCCACCACCATGGCCGTAACCGGCAGCGCCATATGCCAGAAGTAGTCCAGTATTTTCTGGGGCCAGCTCAATTCATCAAAATTCTGGGACACCAAACCCCGCAGAGGAAACCAGTCCAGGTAGGCACCGCCGGCAAAGACGATAATTAACAACAGGGCAAACAGAAAAGCCGGCACCGCATTGCCAATGACCACCAGCCAACTGGTCCAGACATCAAAGCTGCTGTGATGTCTTACTGCCTTGCGAATCCCCAAGGGAATAGAGATCAAATAAATAAGCAGGGTACTCCACAGTCCCAGGGATATGGACACCGGCAGGCGTTCCCAAATCAAACCCACCACCGAGTTGGCGCGAAACAGGCTATCGCCAAAATCAAAGACCAGATAATCCCCGAGCATGGTGAAATAGCGTTCCCACAGGGGCTTATCGAAACCAAATTGCTTTTCTATTGCGGCAACCACTTCCGGATCCAACCCACGCGAGCCACGTGACATGAGTGGGTGAGCCCCTTCCCCACCAATATCTCGCTCCAACCCCGTAGACATAATACCCTGCATACGGGCAATAGCCTGATCGACAGGGCCGCCCGGGGCGGCCTGGACGATAAAGAAATTAAGCGTAATTATGGCCAGCAGCGTCGGAATGACCAATAGCAGTCGCTTAAATAAATAACGCGCCAAAGCAATACCTCAAAGGATGATGCTGGTTACTGCTTAAGAGCACTGGCCTTTTCGGAGTCGTACCACCAGGTATCCAAACCCAACTCCAATCGAGGCATCACTTCAGGCCGGCCGAATTTATCCCAATAAGCCACACGATAATAATCGTAGGACCACAAGGGAATCATATAGAAATTCCATAGGGCAACTCTGTCAAAAGCGCGACCATAAGCTTTTAGCATGGCTTCATCCTGCTGCGACTCAACAATTCCCTCCACTAATGCATCGATCACAGGATCCTTCACAGAAGCGAGGTTCCAACTCGCCTCCGCCTGATCTGAATGCCAAAGAATTGTCATGCTACTGGAGGGATAGAGCATCTCTTGAAAGTAGAGGGAGACCATGTCGAAATCCTTGTTGTGGACCCGATTCATATACTGGCTGGTATCTACCATACGCACTGACATATCAATACCAATGCGTTCCAGATTACGTTTGAACGGTAACGCATAACGTTCAGTGCTGGGGGTATAGGTCAACAACTCAAACGTGAAAGCCTTGCCTGTTTCTCTGTGAGTCAGAACACTGTCTTTCAGCTCCCAACCAGCTTCATTTAACAATGCCAAAGCACGACGCATTTGCGGACGAATATTGCCCGAGCCATCGGTCACATTAGGGCGCCATATTTCACCAAAGACTTCCTCGGGTAATTGATCCTTATAGCGCTTGAGTATTGCCAGCTCCTGCCCTTCGGGCTTGCCCTGTGCCTTGTAGTCTGTTTTACCAAAGTAACTGTCAATACGAGAGTATTCGTTATAAAACAGTGTTTTATTCAGCCACTCGAAGTCCAGCATATAGGTGAGCGCCTCGCGAACCCGGCGATCCTGAAACAATTCATTTCTCAGGTTATAAATCAGCCCGCGCACCGGGGGTGGCGCCTCCTTGGGCAATTCAGCCTTTACGATATCACCACGCTCTACTGCCGGGATGTCGTATGCTTCCATCCATTTGCTGGCCTCAGCCTCCTGAATGATATCCAATTGTCCCGATTTGAAAGCCTCTCTGATTACTGTTCGATCCAGATAGTAATCAAACCGAATCTGATCGAAGTTAAAACGGCCGCGATTGACCGGTAGGTCCTTAGCCCAATAGTCCGCTACTTTGTTATAAGTCACAGTTTTACCCAACTGAAAATCACCAATTTTATAGGGGCCACTGCCCAGTGGGGGTTCGCGCAAGGGTTCGGAGAGGTCGTGGTCCTTCCAAAAATGCTCGGGTAAAATCGTACTCGCCGCCAGGCCGATAATATGATCCCGGTTGGGCTTCTCAAAAGTGAATTTAACGCGGTGATCCGACAAGGCTTCTACGGAGGCAACATCTTCGTAGTGCTTACGGTACTGGATCACTCCCTCATGGAAAAACTTGTTGAAACTGAAAACCACATCCTGAGCTCGAATGGGCGCGCCATCGTGAAAACGCGCATCAGGATTGATATTGTATATTACCCAAGTGTAATCACTGGGGTACTCTACTGATTCTGCAATCAATGGATAAAGCACTTCCTGCTCGTCGTAGCCACCGTCCATCAAGCTATCATATAACAAGCTTTGGTAAGGGGCGGGCCCACCCACAACCGGATCGCCACGTGAACCATGGCGGTTGAAGCTGTCATATGTCCCTAGCGCGGGGAGCACCAAAGCCCCCCCCTTGGGGGCGGCGGGGTTCACATAGTCAAAGTGAGTAAAACCCGGTGGGTATTTGGGTTCTCCCTGAGCGGAAAGGGAGGTGGTTTTGATGATTTCCACCTCATCCTCGGCTTTCTCCTGTGCCTTTAACGGGGCGGCGCCCATGAGTATGAACAAACTCCAGCAGCCCAAAAGGACTTTTGCGGTCAGAGGCATAGCATATCTCCGAGTGTAGACACGGTTCTGTGATTGTACTTAAATCGGCCGACAGCGCACAGCCCATCCGCCAAAGATAGCTCCTAATAGGACACGAACACCAATCAATGCTAATATTGTACCAAGAGCCATAACAGCCACACCGGAAGCCGCTATTCCGGTCGTCGACGGATACGTGATGTCAGCCCTAATCAACGAAGACCAGCGCGATTGTCTGCAGGAACTGGCCAATGTGGCCATGGGGCAGTCTGCCGACCGGCTGGCGCGCCTGCTGGATGTCTTTGTGGTGCTCTCCATCCCCAATGTCAGCATCCTCGGCCCCGAGGATATTGCCATGACCCTGCAATCCCTGCAGGACAGCGCTGACAAACAACAGCCCCTGAGCGGCGTCTGTCAGGGATTTATCGGCGGCGGCCTGGCGGGAGAAGCCATGCTGATCTTCAACGGCACCGACTATGAGAGCCTGGCGCGCATGCTCAAGTACCGCGAGCACAACACCCCCGAGGCCCGCAACGAGCTGCTGCAGGCCAA
>CBFGUT010000310.1:0-3482 GCA_965652265.1 uncultured Cellvibrionaceae bacterium
ACCCGCCGCCCGGTGGGAGCGCGTATCAACCTGACCTTTCGGGAGATAGTGAATACCCGACCTGGATAGACTAAGCCCAGCCGAAGTCACTGTATATAAGGAGTGGGGCAGTTTATGAGGGAGTCTGTCAAAACTGCTTGGGGAGGCCAGCTTGTTTAAGAGTCTCGTTGGCTGTGTGGCGGGACTTAATTTTCCTATCGACCGTAAATTTCCTGTCGGTCAAAGGGCTAAACCAGATTTCGTGGTCACCCTTTCCCTGCCTGTGCAACTGGCATCCAGCCGCCCGCAAAGCCTCGATAACATCAGGGGTGTAACTGGCGGGAGGCATCAGGCAATCCTGCGAGCGATAAACCTGTCCTCCGTGTGTAGGCACAAAGGGACTTCCAGTTGATAATCCGCTCCAGTTCCGTATGGGTTATTGAGTTCAAGCAGTTCGGGTACTACCACACACAGCCGTTGCTTGAGAGCCTCAAGAGTTTCGGCTTCAATGGCTAGCCCCGGAATATCCCCACTGGCAGCGTGATAGACCTTGGCTTCGTCGTCCCAATAGGCGTGGACAGTCAAACAGCTTTTTTCAATCATTTTGATCTCCTGGACAGGATACTTCCAGGTAGTATTAATGGGAGGTGGCTTCATTTGATACTAGCACAGGCCGTGCATCCCGAAAAGCAAGCTTTGGCAAGGCTGCCAAGGTATGGGGCGCTTGGTTACAATCTATGTTGTAAACGAACGGGGAGGCCTGAGTAAAACGCTATCAAACTAAAAAACTCAATTAAATCAAGGCTTAATGTGTCAGCTTCAGCCGTTGCCAGCCCGAGATTTCACGGGTGAAACCCGCCGGCTGATTTTCTGTTATGATTAGTTAAGGAAGAGCAATCACAGGGTGTGACCCAAGGGGGTAGGCATGACGAGTATTCTGGTGGTGGACGACCACGATATGGTGCGCATGGGCATTGTGCGTATGCTCAATGACGTCACCGGATACGAAGTTGTGGGTGAAGCCAACAGTGGTGAAGAGGGCGTGCGTCTGGTGCGTCAACTGGAGCCGGACGTGGTCCTTATGGACGTTAAAATGCCGGGCATCGGCGGGCTGGAAGCCACGCGCAAAATGCTGGCGGGCAACCCCGGCGTCAAGATTATCGCGGTGACTGCCTGCGACGACAGTCTTTACCCCGAGCGACTGATCAAGGCCGGCGCCATGGGCTATGTGACCAAGGCCGGCGGTTTTGCCGAGATCACCGCCGCCATCAATGCCGCCGTACGCGGTCGCCAGTACTTGAGTGGCACCATTGCCCAGCAACTGGCACTCAAAAGCTGTAAACCGGGGCAGGACGAATCCCCCTTCGAGCGTCTGTCCGAGCGCGAGTTACAAACGGCCCTGTTGATCGTCAGCGGCAAGCGCGCCCAGGATATCGCCAATCTGTTTTCCGTGAGCGGCAAGACGGTGAATACCTACCGCTATCGCATTTTTGAAAAACTGGAAATCAACAGTGATGTGGAGTTGGCCCTGTTGGCGGTAAAATACAATCTGCTGGACCCCGAATCTGTGGTGTAATGCAGCCACACACATAACCCGCACGTTTGCCCATGCCTGATTCTAACACCGCCTTTGACGCCAAACGCTTTCTGGCCAGCCAGACGCAGGCGCCCGGTGTCTACCAGATGTTCGATACCGCGGGTGAGCTGCTGTACGTGGGCAAGGCCAAGAACCTCAAGGCGCGGCTGGCCAGTTATTTTCGCAGCAGCGGGCTGGCCCCCAAAACCCGGGCGCTGGTGGCGCGCATCGCGCATATCGAAGTCACGGTGACCAACAGCGAAACCGAGGCGCTGATTCTCGAGCAGAATCTGATTAAGGCCTCGCGCCCGCCCTACAATATTCTGTTGCGTGACGATAAGTCCTACCCCTATGTGTTTGTCTCCAGTGGTGAGGACTACCCGCGCATCGCTCTGCACCGGGGGGCCAAGCGCAAGCGCGGCGATTACTTTGGCCCCTTTCCCAATGTCGGGGCGGTGCGCGAGAGCATGAATTTCCTGCAGAAAACCTTCAAGGTGCGCCAGTGCGAGGACAGCGTGTTTCGCAATCGCTCGCGCCCCTGCCTGCAATATCAGATTCAGCGCTGCACCGCCCCCTGTGTGGGTTTTATCAGCCCCGAGGACTACGAGCGCGACGTGCACCACACGCGGCTGTTCCTGCAGGGCAAGAATGCCGAGTTGATGGCCGAGCTGGCGGACGAAATGGATCGCGCGGCCGCCGACATGGCTTACGAACAGGCGGCGCGCTTGCGCGATCAGATCAGCGACCTGCGCGCCGTACAGGCCGAGCAGATTGTGGAGGAGGGCAGTGGCAACCTGGATATTCTCGCCGCCGCGCATCGCGCCGAGAGTGCCTGTGTCCACGTGCTGTTTGTGCGCCAGGGGCGCATACTCGGCAGCCGCAGTTACTACCCCCGGCCCGGTTTGGAGGAGAGCCAGGCAGAGATACTCAACGACTTTGTGCCCCAGTTTTACCTGGCCCAGGGCCGCGAAATTCCGCCGGTGATTATCACCAGCCACGCCCTGGCGGACCGCGAGACCCTGGCGCAGGTACTGGGCGATGCTCGCGGTGGCAAGCTGTCTATCAGCCATAGTGTGCGCAGTCATCGCGCCGGCTGGGTGGCCATGGCGAAACAGGCGGCGGAGCAGAACCTCACCGGGCGCCTCAACAGCCATAAAACCACCCAGGCGCGCCTGCAGGCATTGCAGGAAGTCCTGGGCCTGGATGAAGTGCCCGAGCGCATGGAGTGTTTTGATATCAGCCACAGTAGTGGCGAACTAACCGTAGCCTCCTGTGTGGTGTTTGATCAGGAGGGGCCGGCCAAATCCGACTACCGGCGCTTTAATATCGAGGGCATTACCGGTGGCGACGACTACGCTGCCATGGAGCAGGCGCTCACCCGGCGTTATCAGCGGTTGCAGAAGGGCGAGGGCAAGCTGCCGGATATTCTTTTTATCGATGGCGGCAAGGGCCAATTGGGCGTGGCCCAGCGGGTGATGGCCGAGTGCGGCGTCAACGATGTGCTGCTGGTGGGTGTGGCCAAGGGTACCACCCGCAAGCCGGGGTTCGAGACGCTCTACCGCGCCGATACCGGGCAGGAAATCGTGCTCGGGGGCGACTCGCCGGCGCTGCACCTGATCCAGCAGATCCGCGATGAGGCACACCGTTTTGCCATCACCGGCCACAAAAACCGCCGCGACAAAAAGCGCCGGCACTCGGCCCTGGAAGACATTCCCGGCGTGGGGCCGGCCAAGCGGCGCGAGTTATTGCGCCATTTCGGTGGCCTGCCGGCGGTGCAGCGCGCCAGTGTCGGCGATCTCGCGCGCGTGGCGGGTATCAGCCGCCAACTGGCCGAGGAAATCTATGGATTTTTTCACAATGGCTAGGGCCTGGTAACACTATTTGAATACAGCCTGTTGCGACTAAAAATTCGCCAATCAAGGCGCGA
>CBFGUT010000311.1:0-3478 GCA_965652265.1 uncultured Cellvibrionaceae bacterium
GACTTGGGCACAGGATGGGATCTTGCGTGATAACCATCCCGATGAATACACCGTCAGAAAAGGCGATACCCTGTGGGATATCTCCAATACCTTTTTGAACACCCCCTGGATGTGGCCGGAAATCTGGCATGTTAATCCACAAATTGAAAACCCTCATTTAATCTACCCCGGCGACGTCATCCGTCTGATCTACCTCGACGGCCAACCGCGTCTGACCCTGGATCGCACTGTGCGCCTGGCGCCCGGCGATACCAAACTGGGCCCGAGCGTGCGCGTCCTGCCGAGCGAAGATGCCATTCCCGCGATTCCGCTGGACCGCATTGACAGCTTCCTGTCGCGCAGCCGAATTCTCGACCTGGATGATCTGGAAGGTGCACCTTACATGCTCGCCGGACCGGAGAAGCGTATCGTCGTGGGTGCCGGTGACACGGCATATGCGCGTGGCGACTTCAGCGGCGATATCAAGAACTATGGCGTCTTCCGCAAAGGCGACAAATACGTCGACCCGGAGACCAAGGAATTCCTCGGTATCCACGCCCAGAGCATCGGCACGGTCAGCGTCCAGTCGGTTAAAGACGACATCGCCACTGTCACCGCAACGCGTAGCACGGAAGAAATCCGTATGGGCGACCGCCTGTTGCCCAACGAAGAGCGTTCAGTAGACTCCATCTTTTACCCCAGCGCGCCGGATACCGAGATCGAAGGGGTGATCCTTGGTGTTGAAGGTGGCGTCAGCCAAGTGGGCAAGATGAACGTGGTGATCCTTAATCGCGGTGATCGCGAAGGCCTCCAGGTCGGCAATGTCCTGGCCATCTATAAAACCGGTGAGCTGGTGCGCGACCGGGTCACCAATGAGCGCGTGCAATTGCCCGACGAGCGCGCTGGTCTGCTGATGGTGTTCCGCACCTTTGAGAAGATGAGCTTTGGTCTGGTATTGGAAGCCGAGCGCCCCCTGTCTGTAAACGACAAAGTGCGTAATCCCTGATTCATATTTCCTCTTTAACACAGCCGCTTCATTGACGAAGCGGCTTTTTACTTTCAGCAAGGATGTGTATGCAAGACTCCCTTCAAGCCAATCTTATCCTCCAGCGTTTACCCGATTTTGGTCCCGCCACCTATTGGCGGCTGATTGATGCCTTTGGTGATCCCGCCACGGCGTTGAAGCAATCTCCCGACCAGCTGCAGGCTGTTTTGAAACCGGCAGCGCTCGAGGCGCTGCGCGAATATCAACGGCAGCCCCACGACAGCCACGTGGGCCGGTGCCTGGCGCGTGACCTGGATTGGCTCGATCGGAATCCCCAGGTGACGCTCCTCAGCATTGAGGATCGTGATTATCCCGCTTTGTTACGCGAAATTCGCCGGCCGCCACCCTTATTGTTTGTTCTGGGTGATCCAGCATGCTTAAGCATGCCGCAGGTGGCGATTGTGGGCAGTCGCAGTCCCACACCCGGCGGCAGCGACAACGCCCACCAATTTGCCCGCTTCCTGGCCGGTGCCGGTTTTGTGGTGACCAGCGGGCTTGCGCTGGGCGTTGACGGTGCGGCACATCGCGGCGCACTGGCCGCTAACGGTAGGACGGTTGCGGTGTTGGGAACGGGCATTGACCGGGTCTATCCGGCGCGACACCGTCAGTTGGCTCAGGACATCATCGCGGCAGGCGGTGCACTGGTGTCCGAATTCCCGCTCGATACCCGTTCCAACGCCAGCAATTTCCCGCAGCGCAACCGCATCATCAGTGGCTTGAGTTGTGGCACCCTGGTGGTGGAAGCGGCGGTGCAGAGTGGATCGCTGATTACGGCCCGGCTGGCACTGGAGCAAAACCGCGAAGTCTTCGCTATTCCCGGCTCGATCCATAATCCGCTGGCGCGAGGTTGTCATAAGCTGATTCGCGATGGCGCCAAGCTGGTGGAAACCGGTCAGGATATCGTCGAGGAGCTGGGTGCTTTGCTTGGCTTTCAGCAGGCGGAACTGGACTACGGACGCGGTGACAGCCCGAAGGTCCCGCTGGGCCCGGAAGAGACGCATCTGCTGCAAGCTATGGGCTATGATCCGGTGGATGTTGATACCCTGGCACAGCGCACCGCCCTGGATGTTGGCCTTATAGCGGCCCAACTGATCGGGCTGGAACTCAAAGGCGTGGTCAGCAGCACGCCCGCAGGTTATGTGCGGGCGATTGCTTAGGACCTGTTGAGCCGACCGGCCCGGTGCATTAGAGTGCGGACTCGTTTAACGGGCCAATGCTGCCCATCTGCTACAGGATCTGTGCCATGACCAACTGGTCACTCAATCCCCGTATTCGCCACGCCGCCGAGGTGATGCGTCGGGGCGGTGTTATTGCTTACCCCACGGAAGCCGTGTGGGGGCTGGGGTGTAATCCCTTTGATCGGCGCGCTGTGGAATATCTGTTATCCCTCAAGCAGCGGCCCATGCACAAGGGGTTGATCCTGATCGCGGCAGATATTCGCCAGGTGGAGCCGTTTATCGACCACCTGGACGACCTGCAGCGCCAGAAACTGAAAAACTCCTGGCCGGGTCCCGTTACCTGGCTGGTACCCAGGAATAAGCTGGCGCCGTTTTGGGTAACGGGAAATTCTCCGTCTCTTGCGATCCGGGTAACGGATCATCCCGTGGCGGCGGGTTTGTGTCGGGCTTTCGGTGCGCCGATAGTCTCTACCTCCGCTAATCCCCAGGGGCGTGAACCGGCACGCGATACCTTGACCTTGCGGCGTTACTTTGGTGATCAACTGGATGTCATTACCCAGGGAAAAGTCGGCCGCCGAGCCAACCCCTCGGAGATTCGCGACCTGTTAACCGGTGAGATCCGCCGCCCCGGCTAGTGTTGCCAGTAACCTGCGACCATTTTTGTAAGCACCATCAAGTGAGGATTTATGACCGAGACCAACCCCGGCTCAGCACCCGACAAACTCGCCGTCAAGGCTTACCTGCTGGATTTGCAGGATCGGATTTGCGCTGCACTCGCCGATGAGGACGGTGGCGGGAAATTTATTGAAGATGCCTGGGTCAGAGCGGAAGGCGGTGGCGGGCGCTCCCGTGTCTTGGCAGAAGGTGCCGTGATCGAGAAAGGCGGGGTAAATTTTTCGCATGTACACGGTACCCAAATGCCAGCGTCGGCCACGGCCCACCGGCCCGAGTTGGCCGGGCGTGCATTTGAAGCCATGGGGGTGTCGCTGGTGATTCACCCGCACAATCCTTACGTGCCCACCAGCCACGCCAATGTGCGGTTTTTTATCGCCGAGAAGGAAGGCGCAGAGCCCGTCTGGTGGTTTGGCGGCGGTTATGACCTCACGCCCTATTACGGCAACGAAGACGACTGCCGCCACTGGCACCGCACGGCTCAACAGGCTTGCGCTCCCTTTGGCGACGATGTGTATCCCCGGTTTAAACAATGGTGTGATGACTACTTCTTCCTCAAGCACCGCAACGAGGCACGGGGCATTGGCGGGCTGTTTTTTGATGA
>CBFGUT010000312.1:0-3461 GCA_965652265.1 uncultured Cellvibrionaceae bacterium
CGGGGTTCGGGGTTTGGGGTAGGGGGTACGGGGTACGAGAGGATTGTAGTTGGCGTTGTGGGTAACCTCATCTGATGTCGGGCGTCTGACTTCAGAAAACCGCTCCCCGGATTAACCATTGCGCCTGACGATTTGCAGACATGGCAAGGGGGTCGCCTCGGTGGCATCTGCCCCAGCCCACTCGGTATACTCCACAGGCAATCCACTCTGCACAGGAGCTTGTCATGGCTGACAAACTGGAACCGCGATTTTTTATCGGTCTATTGCTGGTGGTGTCGGCACTTTTTGCCTGGCTGGTTACGCCTTTCTTCGCCGCTGTCTTCTGGGCGCTGGCCATTGCCATTGTGTTTTATCCCTTGCATTTAAAACTCTGCCGCAAGCTTCCCCGCTGGCCCAACCTGGCGGCGACGGGGACCTTGCTGGTCTGCAGCGTCATCGTAGTACTCCCGGTCATATTTACGGTCAATTCGGTCATCAGCCAGGCGGTGGACATTTATGAAAAAGTCGAAAGCGAGGATATTGATCTCCAGGCGCAGATGAACCGCCTGATCGATCGCGCCCCCGCGGTAAGGCGGTGGCTCGACCAGCAGGATATCGATACCGACAATATACGCCAACAGCTCACCGAATCCATTACCAGTGGCGGGCAATTTTTGGCGCGGGGTACCTGGACACTGGGGCAGAGCCTGTTTGCACTGGTGATTCAAATAGGGATTATGTTGTATGTGGGATTTTTCTTTTTGCGCGACGGCGAGAAAATTATCGACGGGCTGCGAAAGGCTCTACCGCTGGAGGATGACCGCAAACACCTGCTGTTCAGGAAATTCGCCGAGGTCACCCGCGCCACCATCAAGGGCAATCTGGTAATCGCCATTATTCAGGGCGGACTTGGCGGTCTGATCTTCTGGTTTTTTGATATTCCCGCCGCACTGATCTGGAGTGTGGTCATGGCCATACTGTCGCTGATTCCCGCTATCGGGTCCGGCCTGGTATGGGGGCCGGCGGCCGTTTATATGATTCTTGCCGGCGATATCTGGCAGGGTGTCACCATGATTGTATACGGTGTGGGCATTATTGGTCTGGTGGACAATGTCTTGCGCCCCATACTGGTAGGCCGCGACACCCGCATGCCGGATTACATCGTGCTGATATCCACACTGGGCGGACTGGTGTTATTTGGCGCACACGGCTTTGTCATCGGTCCTATTATCGCCGCTCTGTTTATGGTGTGCTGGGCCATCTTTATCCAGGAATTTCAGCACCAGGAGCCGCCGGAGATAATCGATCAATCCGACACTTGATTTATCTACTCGACATGAGGAGTAACAAAAAGCGGCACACCGGAGTGTGCCGCTAAAGGGTCGTCGAGTTTCCGGTCACGTCCTTGTGGTTCGTGACGTGATTAGCGCCAGCCGCTGTCGTTACCGCCAGCACCCTGGTTGCGGAATTCCGATTGTGACAACCGGTCATCTCCATCGGTATCGAGCTCGTCAAAGCGCTCGTCGCTAATACCGCTTCTTTTGGCCTCATCACGACTTACGCTGCCATCGCCATTCTTATCCACCATGGCGAAGCCAGTCTCCTTGCGGTCATGATCGTCATCATTGGCCAGTGCGGACACCGCACCCAGAGACAGCAACATGGACATCATCAGTGCTGATAACTTTTTCATCTTTTTCACCTCATTGGTTAGTTAAAAAGTTGCAACTTAGCTACCGCACGGAGCGTGCCAACAATGAGAGAGACAACTACAAGAATTTTTCGAAGGCGACCACATAAATACTGCGATCACTATCACAGCGTTTCTCCGGAAGAAATTTCATAAAGGCAAAGTCAAAGACGGGGATTTTCAGCCGATGTAATTTTTACTTAAAGAAAAACATCAACAACAGGCTTTTTTCAGGCCCAAAAAAACTAAACAAATTTATTGAATAAAGTTTTGTAACAAGTACAGAGGTAAAACCTCAGGTTGCAGCATATTTCAAACGGAAAGTGGTATCACGCGGTTTATTTTCAAGTGTTTGACGTATATGCCAAATCCATCACATGTGGAAGTCCATACAGAAACATTTTTCAATCAGCCGGGCCGCTGGCGGACGCCACTCTGAGAACGGCGTCACCCACCGCCATGTGGCCGGATTGAACAACGCGCGCGCACAGGCCACCGTAACCAAACATGGCGGCGGCGCCACCTGCTCCCAGGGCCTCATCCATACGCGAACAGGGGTGGCATAACGCAGTGGTCTCCAGCAAAACCCCGCCTATTTGCAAGCGCTGATGCCGCAGCAGGTGCAAGTTGAGCCCGGCGACCACCAGGTTGCGCCGCAGTAATGACGGATCGATACTGGCGTGGCCGGTATGGCGACAGATCGCCTCGATAAATTCTCGGCTGATCAGGGTGACCTGTCGTGCGGAACCGGGTGTTTTAAGCACACGGTGATCACCCTGCAGACCCAGATCTTGAATCGCCTCAACCCTGTCCACCTCCCGTACTATCCCCCGCCGCTCGGAGCGCAGGCCAATCCACTCCAAGCGACCGGACGGCAGGGATTGGCAGAGCTTGTCGAGCAGGCGGGCCTGGGCACGCATGGGGCTCAGTAGCCCTCGTCCTGCTGGAAGTATTCCGGGGCGAGATTTTCAAAGCGGGTGTACTTGCCAATAAAGGCGGCGCGCACCGTTCCCACTTCACCGTTGCGCTGTTTGCCGATGATCAGTTCGGACACTCCTTTGTCCTTACTGTCTTCATTGTAGTATTCGTCGCGGTAGATAAACAGAATGACGTCGGCATCCTGCTCGATGGCGCCGGATTCACGCAAGTCGGAATTCATGGGCCGCTTGTTGGGACGCTGCTCCACCCCGCGGTTAAGCTGAGACAGCGCCACCACCGGGCAATCGAACTCCTTGGCCAGGGCCTTGAGGGCACGGGAAATTTCCGAGATTTCCTGAGTGCGTCCCTCGCTGCTGCCCGCCACCTGCATCAACTGCAGATAGTCCACCATAATCAGACCCGGTTCGCCGTGTTCACGCGTGACCCGGCGAGTGCGCGCTCGCAGCTCTTGGGGAGTCAGCCCCGGCGTGTCGTCGATAAACAGAGGCTTGTCCTTGAGCTTGCTCACCGCCGCCGACAGTTTGGGCCAGTCCTCCTCGGTGAGACGGCCGTTGCGCATCCGTGTCTGGTCAATGCGGCCGATGGAAGACATCATCCGCATGACCAGCGCCGTGGAAGGCATCTCCATACTGAAAACCAGTACCGGCCGATTTTGGGTAAACAGTGCCGATTCCACGAAATTGAGCGCCAGCGCCGTTTTACCCATGGAGGGACGGGCGGCGAGGATAATCAACTCCCCTTTTTGCCAGCCAGCAGTGCGCTGATCCAGGTCGGTGAGCCCCGAGGAGACGCCGGTGACATCCTCGCCCGACTGGAACAGCTCGTCGATACGCTGCACCGTGGCCTTGAGCAG
>CBFGUT010000313.1:0-3455 GCA_965652265.1 uncultured Cellvibrionaceae bacterium
GAACCTTTGGCGTCGGCACCGCACGCCCCCTGAGATTGAACCCACGGTCACATTGGAAGATGTGGCCACACGTCTCAACCTGTTTCTCACCGGTGTTTTTGGCGAGAGCATTTCAATCAGGCGGGCTCAACCCCCCGCGCGCGCCACGCTTCTCTCCATTGTTTTCAAGCGCCACCGGAAACCGCGCCTGCGCTACCCGATTCCCGCTACCGACGGGGTGTCGTTGTGGCTGCCGCCCGATTCATTTTTGACAAATGCGCCGCTGGCCACCCAATTGTATCGGGCAATGGCATTACAACAGGCAGTTCGTGCCCGCCGCGGCAGCGCCACCGCTTGCTGCCAAGCACCTAACCCATTGCTGGCTGATGTCTATCTTTTGTTGGAAGCCTATGCTGGGGACGAAGAGCTTGCCACCCTACTTCCAGGTATGGCTCAATCAATCAATACGCTGCGAAAGTATGCCCTGAAAGCCCGCCCGTCGCTATCGACATTTCCCAAATCGCGACTGCCCCTGGAGCAGTTTCTTCGCCAGCTATTGAGTAGTGAATGTGGTGACCCCTGCAGGGATGTACCAATGGCCAAAACCCCCCAAGAGTCACTAACTCGGGCAGAAGAAATCGTCCATCGCTTCCGTCTTGTGCCTAAGGATTGTACTGAGCGCCACCTCGGCCCTTTTCCGCTGGTTAAAGACTGGTGGACCGGCGAATTACGTAGCCCACCTTCAGACAAGGTAGCTCCTGTTTCTATAGACGAACACGCCGCGTTTGGGGATGACCAAGAGGCCATGTCCCCACGAGGTGCTCGGCTGGTTCGCCGCCCCGAAGAGAGAGAGGCGAAAGATGGCGAAGACAATGACGAAGAGCATCAAGGCCCGTGGATGGTTCAAGTAGACGAACCACACCAGCATGCTGAGGATCCCATGGGCCTGCAGCGGCCTACAGACCGCGACGAGGAGACCAGCGCCGAAGAATTTGGTGATCTGGTGTCGGAGCTACCCGAAGCGCGGTTGGTCTCTACCCCGGGACGCCCCAAGGAGGTGCTCTTATCAGATGACCCGCCGGATGCTCGTGCTCGACAGGAGCTTAAAGCCGCTATCTGCGAAGGCCGCGGAATCAGTTACCCAGAGTGGGATTATCTGGCTC
Organism: uncultured Cellvibrionaceae bacterium; assembly: GCA_965652265.1. Lineage (GTDB taxonomy): Bacteria > Pseudomonadota > Gammaproteobacteria > Pseudomonadales > Cellvibrionaceae > Gilvimarinus. Next base: position 1,143 of record CBFGUT010000313.1, read on the forward strand.
AGGTCTACCGCGAACGCGGCGCCACGGTTCGCCTGTTATCCATACCTAAAGGCTCACAACAATGGGTAGACGATACCATGGCGAAACACGAGTCCATGCTCCACAGTATTCGCCGGCAATTTGAAATGCTCAGCGCGCGACGCGTCTGGCAACGCAAGCAGCTTGATGGCGACGAAATTGATCTGGATGCTTACATTGACAGCTACGCAAACTTTAAGGCTGGCAATCCCATGGCTGAAGCTTTATATCAAACACGCCGTACGGCTGATCGCAATACGGCCATTACCCTATTAATTGATATCAGTGGCTCCACCGACAGTTGGGTGTCCACCAATCGACGCATTATTGACGTAGAGCGAGAAGCCCTCCTGTTGGTATGCATTGCTTTGGAAGGTTTGGGAGAGCCCTATTCGGTTCAAGCCTTTTCCGGGGAAGGGCCTCACGCCGTCACAATAAGGGAGATAAAAGCCTTTGACGAAATTTACAGCAACGATGTGGCACTGCGGATTAGCGCTCTTGAGCCGGAACACTACACCCGCGCCGGTACCGCCATCCGCCATGCCAGTGTGGGTCTAATGCGTCAACCTGCGGCGCACAGGCTGCTGCTGTTATTGTCCGACGGAAAACCCAATGACAAGGATAATTACGAAGGACGCTATGGGGTAGAAGATATGCGCCAAGCAGTCACAGAAGCCAGCTTGCAGGGCATTTCTCCTTTTTGTCTGACCATTGACCGGCAAGCCGCCAATTACCTTCCACGAATTTTTGGCGCTCATCAATATGCCCTGCTACCAAAACCCGAGTTGCTTCCCATGGTGTTGCTCGATTGGATGAAACGTCTGGTGATATCCTAACAGACTGCTGAAAAGCCCATTTACAAATCCTATCTCCTATTAACAATACTCATCAATATAATCACTGTCACAATCTGGACCAAAAACTGTTTAGCAGGCCTGGTAATGGATTTTCACAAGTCTGCGGTTTAAGCTAAACCCTTGCACACATCAACGGTACCTCTATATATGCTCCCAGTGATTTTCCAGACGCTGTTGTTTCTCGTCATTTTTGTATTTACTCCGCTTTGCGGAGCCCAAATGCTGGACGACTTTAACGGTGATTCCACTGAGTCCTGGGAGGCCTTTACCGGCGACGGCAAAGCGCGTCTCGAATTCATTCAGAAGGATGGCTTTGCACGCATGCACATAGATGCCCGCGACGACAGGCACAATGTCTGGTGGGCGATTATCAAGCGTGATGTGGCTTCCCAGGTAGATATGCACCAGTTGCAACAACCGGGCTATGAATTGCGGGTGGAGGTGCGCCTGCGACCCAGCCACGCGCCGCGTCGGGTGAACATTATGATCAACACCCAGCGCACCGTGGATTATCACCAGCATTTGCGCGAGTACGATATCGCCGACACCGGCTGGCACACCATCAGCATGACCACGCGCGACCTGGACGCGGGGCCTGGCGATTCACTGTTTGTGCAACTGGGTGCCACCGACTGGGGCTGGGATCAATACCATGTGGACGTGGATTACTACAAAGCGGAAGTGGTTAGGGTGGCGGACGCCGCGCCGGACCTGGGCGAACCCCTGGTGTACCACCCACCGGTGCCGCCACTGGAGAGTTTTAATCACCGCGCGGAAGTGTCTGAGGATGTCCTGCTCAACCGCGATTTCCCCGACGTCAATTTTCACCAGTGGCAGGCTCAGGACGGCGCCCGGGTGCTGACGGTCAGCGCCAACCAGTGGCCGCTGTTGCGGTGGGATTTAGCGGAGTTCGGGGGGCAAAAAGCCACTGGCGCCGGTGTGCTGGCGCTGACCACTCATTCGGTGCAAAAAGGCGGCAACTATATCGCCGCCTATGGCGAGGATCTGGGTATAGAGTTCGGCAAAATTCGCGTGTTTGAAGTCTTCGGGGGCGCCACCGACTGGGACCAGCGCCACGTCAACTTCAATAGCTTTGCCAAGGGCCAACCCCTGCATGAGCTCTTCAACACCCAAATGGTTTTCGACACCGAACTCAACCCGGAGCCCGGCGGCCAGACGTTAATCACTCTGCCCCGGCCGGTCATGCAGCGATTGCTGAACGGTCAAACGCGCGGCCTGCTGCTGCGCCCGCTGGGCGCTATCGACGCCTCGGTTTACGACGCCGAGGATGACAAACAGCAGGGCGCCGTGTTGTTTTTTAATAGCGAGCCGTAGGCACCCTCTCAGGTGCCAATCACACCGCCATCATTTTTGGTGATTAAGACGGTGGTGGAGCGCGGCCGGGTTTTGCCATCGCTGGCGGGATAACTGAGGCCCG
>CBFGUT010000314.1:0-3453 GCA_965652265.1 uncultured Cellvibrionaceae bacterium
CGCCTATCGTCTGGGATTTACCGATCAGGGTACAGCGCCGGTGGAAGTGGAGATCATTATCCCCGGTAATCAGCCGCCACCGCCCTTGAAAATGCCGGCGGAGGAGGATCGGGCGCCCTATTTGCAAGTGGGGGCATTTGGTTCGCGCGATAATGCCGAAACACTGCGCAATGAGTTGCGTCGTCATATCGATGAACCGGTGTTTATCAGCGAGGTGCGTACGGCGCGTATTCTCTATCGTGTGCGCGTGGGCCCCATGCGCACCACCGATGAGCGCGAAGCCGTGCGCCGGCAGCTGCAGTTGCGTGGCTATGACAGTCATGCGGTGCATTAATGACGTCATATGTCCGACGACGACTCGCTTGATATACATTTATTTTTAACACTCAAACAAGACTGGAAACTATGTTAGCCAAATCTGTTTATACGCTGTTTTTGCTGTTCTTTGCGCTGGCGGCTCATGCTCAGCAAATGCTGATCCCCGCTCCACCCCAGGTGGCGGCGTCTGGCTATATCCTCATGGATGCCGAGACCGGCACGGTGTTGGTGGAACATAACGCCGACGAACGCCTGCCGCCGGCCAGTCTCAGCAAAATCATGACGGTTTACATTGTCGCCTCCGAATTGGCAGAGGGGCGTATCAGCCTGGATGACAAGGTGCGTGTCAGCCCCAACGCCTGGCGCAAGGGTGGCGCGGCCAGCGGTGGTTCTACCATGTTTCTCGACCCCAACAGTGAGGTCACCATCGAGGAGTTGTTGCACGGTGTGATCATTCAGTCCGGTAATGACGCCAGTATCGCCCTGGCCGAGCACCTGGCCGGCAGCGAGGATGCCTTTGCCGATATCATGAATCAGACAGCGCAGCTGCTGGGTATGAGTAACAGCAGTTTTGAAAATGCCACGGGACTACCCGGTGAAACGCATCTGAGCACGGCGCGGGACATGGCCATCTTGGCGCGCAGTATGATCAATAACTACCCGGAGATATACGAGCTCTACTCGCAACGCGAGTACACCTATAACGGCATTACCCAACCCAACCGCAATACCCTGTTATTTCGCGACCCCAGTGTGGATGGCATGAAAACCGGACATACCGAGGAGGCGGGCTATTGCCTGGTGGCCTCGGCCAAGCGCGATGATATGCGCCTGGTTTCCGTGGTAATGGGCACCAGCAGCAACAATGCCCGCGCCGTGGAGACCCAGAAACTGCTGGCCTATGGCTTTCGCTACTATGAAAACCAGACGCTCTACACCACTGGCGACACCGTGGCCAGCGAACGCGTCTGGTACGGCCTCGCCGAGCAAGTGGAGCTGGGCGTGGCCGAGGATATTGTGCTGACATTGCCGCGGGGCAGTCGCGAACAACTGCAGGCACAGAAGCAGTTGCCCGATACGCTGAAGGCTCCCATTGCCCAAGGGCAGGAGTTAGGCACCCTGACCATCTCTCTGGAGGATACCGTGGTGGCTGAAGTGCCGCTGGTGGCGCGCCAAGCCGTGGAGCGCGCGGGCTTCTTTGCCCGCATCTTCGATGCCATCAAGCTGTTTCTGGCCAATCTGTTTAGTTAACCACTGATCTCTCGCCTTGCCCGCCTCTGGTATAATGGTGGGCATTTGCGAGAGGCGCAGCATGACTCAGGACCCCCCGAAAATCGAATTTCCCTGTGCGGATTACCCCATCAAAGTGCTGGGGGATGCGGGAGAAACGCTGCACCAGACGGTGATCGAGGTGATGGAAGAGCACGCTCCGGGCTTTGATCGCACACGCATGACCGTGAGGGACAGTTCCGGCGGACGCTACCAGTCCGTCACTGTGTTTATCACCGCTACCGGTATCCCCCAACTGGAAAGCATCCACGAGCAGTTGCGCTCTCATCCCGCTATCAAAATTGTTCTCTAACGTGGAACTCAGAGTCAGACAGCTCGGGCGAGCGGATTACCAAAGCACCTGGCACGCCATGCGGGAGTTTACCGACGCCCGCAATGCCGATACCGGGGATGAACTCTGGCTGGTGGAGCATCCGCCGGTATTCACTCAGGGGCAGGCGGGGCGCGCCGAGCACCTGCTTGATGCCGGCACAATTCCGGTGGTACAGAGTGACCGCGGCGGACAAATTACCTACCATGGGCCGGGCCAACTGGTGGCTTACCCCCTGTTGGATTTACGGCGACTGCACATGGGCGTGCGCGACTTGGTGGACGCCATTGAGCAGACCATTATCGCTGTGCTGGAAGAGCTGGATATTGCCGCCCAGGCCCGCCCCGATGCGCCGGGCGTTTATGTGGATGGCGCCAAGATCGCCTCGCTTGGGCTCCGTGTACGCCGGGGCTGCAGTTTTCACGGCCTGGCGTTAAACGTGAATATGGATCTGGAGCCCTTTGCCCGTATTAACCCCTGCGGCTATGCGGGCATGTCCATGGTCGATATCGAAAGATTGCGCCCCGGCCGGGGCGATATGGCGTCAGTACAGACGCAACTGGTGGACGCCCTTGTACAGAAATTGGGCTATAAACGCGCTATAATGCCCTCCGCCTAAAAAACCTGCAGATTTATCGCGGCCCCGCGCCGCCGAGATTGAGAGTTGTTATGTCTGATATACCCGAGATTCAGCCGGTCAAACGCACTCGCCGCCACAAGCAGGGGGAGAAGCTGCGCGACGCCGACAAGGTGGAGCGAATTCCGGTCAAGGTTATCGCCTCGGACGCGGTGGAGATTCCGCGCAAGCCCGACTGGATTCGCGTGCGCGTGGCCGCCTCGCCGGAGGTGGACCGCATTAAAAAACTGCTGCGCAAGAACAATCTCTCTTCCGTCTGTGAGGAAGCCAATTGCCCCAACCTGGGCGAGTGTTTCAGCGGCGGCACGGCTACCTTTATGATCATGGGTGATATCTGTACCCGCCGCTGTCCCTTTTGCGATGTGGGCCACGGTAAGCCCAACCCCTTGGATGAGAAAGAGCCCCGCCACCTGGCTGAGGCCATTGCTGAAATGCGGCTTAAATATGTCGTCATTACCTCGGTGGATCGCGACGACCTGCGCGACGGTGGGGCCGCCCATTTTGCCGAGTGTATTCGCGAGGCGCGGGCACTGAGTCCGGGGCTGCAGGTGGAAGTGCTGACACCGGATTTTCGCGGCCGTATGGAAGTGGCGCTGGATATTCTTGAGGCCGAGGCACCGGATGTGTTCAATCACAATCTGGAAACCGTACCGCGCCTCTACCGCCAGGCCCGCCCCGGCGCCAACTACAAGTGGTCGCTGGATTTGCTGAAAAAGTACAAGGCCCGCCGCCCCGATGTCCTTACCAAGTCCGGCCTGATGGTGGGGCTGGGTGAGACCAAAGAGGAGATCATCGAGGTGATGCGCGATATGCGTGCCCACCATATCGATATGCTCACCATTGGCCAGTATCTGCAGCCGTCAAAAGACCACCTGCCGGTGGCCCGCTATGTACACCC